>NZ_JBNGGC010000004.1:0-298566 GCF_049974565.1 Streptomyces sp. WG5
ACCCAAAACCGTTCGGGGTGTCCGCAGTGACCAGGTACGAGTCCAAGACTCACTCCTGCTCACTGATTAGGAACGGTATGCGATCCGATGCGCGTCGGCCAGGTTGGCGGCGAGTCGCTCGCGCGTCTGGTGGGCGTGCGCCTGCCAGGCGGGCTGGCCGGGGCCGCTTCGCCAGGACTCGCTGAGCGGGCTGTTGTCGACGGTGTCGAATCCGAACTCGTCGTACAGGCGCGTGACGAGCTCCACCGCCTCGGGGTGGTCGCTGGAGACCGAGAGGGCGTGCCGGTCGGGAGTGCCCGGGGGACTCGCGGAGGCGAAGAGGCGCGGAGCCTGGATGTGGGTGAACGCCTTGGCGACCTTCGAGGCGGGCAACTGCTCCTGCCGCAGCTCGTGCACGGTCTTCTCCCCCGAGTCGATGGCGGGGAAGTGGCCGTCGCGCCAGGGCATGTAGTTGTTGGTGTCGAGCACGATCTTGCCGGCCAGCTGTTCCGCAGGCATGTCGTTGACCAGCTTGAGGGGGACGGCGATGATCACGAAGTCGCCCGCTGCGGCGGCGTCCGCCGCTGTCGCGGCACGGGCCGAGGGTCCGAGCTCGTCGACGAGGTGCGTCAGCGTTTCCGGGCCTCGTGAGTTGGCGATGACCACCTGGTAGTTGTGGGCGACGGCTGCGCGGGCGAGCTGGCTGCCCACCTCGCCCGCCCCGATGATGCCGATCGTGGTCATGCGTCGCTCCTCGGAGAGGAGATGATGCCGGCGCGCGCGAGCTTGGACTCGTCCTCGCTGCCCGGAACGGCCGTATAGGCGACGACCTTGAGGTCGGTGTCCCCGTCCGTCAGGACGTCGCAGTCGACGCTCACTTCCCCGATGTCCGGGTGCCGGATGGTCTTGCGGTCCTCGGCGTGCCGGCCCACGGCGGCATCGGCCCAGAACGCGGCGAACCGGGGGTTGCCGGCGACCCTGCCGGCCACCAGCTCGGACACGCGCGGATCGTCGGGGAACCGGGCCGCGGCCCGGCGCAGGTCGGCCACCAGGGCCCGGTCGGCGGCCTCGGCGTTGACCGGGATCACCGGCCAGCTCGTCAGACGGCCGCGGTCCGAGGCGACCGGGAAGCGCAGCCGCACCAGGTTGCGCTCCTCGGCCCCGATCCGCGTGGGTTCGCCGAACAGCGCCGCCCACCTGGGGTTCCACCAGACCAGCTGCCAGTCCGCGGCGAAGACCGCGACCGGAGTGGCGTCGAGCAGGGTCAGCAGCCGTCGCATGCTCGGCGGAATGTCGTAGACGACCCGTTGGTCCTGCGGCGGCCGGAACCCGGCGAGCCGGTGGAGGTGGTCGCGCTCGTCCTGGGAGAGCCGCAGCGCGCGGGCCAACGAGCCGACGATCTGCTCGGAGGGGCTGACGGCCCGGCCCTGCTCGAGTCGCACGAGGTAGTCGACGGAGAGACCGGCCAGTTCGGCGAGCTCCTCACGTCGCAGGCCCGGCGATCGACGCGCCCGGTCCACCGGCAGTCCGACGGCTCCCGGCGAGAGCCGGTCCCGCCAGGCCCGAAGCGTCGTTCCCAACTGGTTGTCGACGGCGTGTCCCTTGTTCACCACTGCATCGTAAACAGCCCGTGTCCGTCTCCGTGCTCGTCCGGGTGGTACCGCTGGTCCTACCGAAAACCGCTCCCTCGCCGGCGCCGGGCAGGCTCGGCCACACCCTGGAACACGCTCAGGACCACTCTCATCACCGGCGCCGGCAAAGGCCTCGGTGTCGAGACCGCCCACCGCCTCACCGAACTCGGCCGCACCGTGCTCCTCGGTGCGTCTCCTCACCCGTCGGCGCCAGGGCCGGCGGCGGCGCGGCGAAGGTGGCCCTCCCGGTCCCCGGGCTCGGGAGGACTCTGGGCCACCACCGTCGCCGTCCCTAACCTCGGTAGCGAGTCGAGCGGGGCACCGGTCCTCGCCGCTCTCCACCGATCCCGCACAGGAATCGACGCGCCCAGAAGGAGAAACCGATGACCGACTCCGGCCTCAAGGACTGGTACCTGCGCTACGTGGCGGCGCTCAACGCCCACGAGTTCGACGGCATGGACGAGTTCATCGCCGACGACGTCGTGCTGAACGGCGAACCGGGCACCCGCGACGACGTCATCACGGTCCAGAAGCACGACATCGAGGCCGTTCCGGACCTCCGCTGGGAGGTCAAGGAGCTGCTGTTCGACCGGGACCGGATCGCCGTGCGCGCGGTCAACACCGGCACCCCGGTGAAGGAGTGGCTCGGCGTTCCGCCCTCCGGAGCCTCCTTCGAGATCACCGAGTACGCCATCTACAAGGTCAGCGACGGTCGCTTCGTACAGATGACGGCGCTGCACGACTCGTCCGACCTGCTGCGGCAACTGGCCGCCTGACCTCGGCCGCAGCCGGCGCGGCAGCCCGGGATCTCCCGGGAGCACGTCCCCAGCGCCGCCTCGGCCGCCTCACCGGCCCGGGTGAGCTGGTGGACGAACCGCCTGCGGTAGCGGTGAGACGGGCGAACGGGGTGCAGTCGCTGGAGGTCATCGCGCGACGTTTACGTGACCTGCAGGATGCGAAATCGACATCCTCAGAGAGACCAGGATCCTTCACCGGGCCTGGTGACCTGGGTCAGCCGAAGAGCGCAACGACTCCGTTCACCCAGATCGCGAGGAACGCAAGGACCCCCACGAGGCAGCCGATGCCCGCCAGCACACCGCTGAACGACCACGGCTCGGAGGGCTCCTCGTACTTCTCCAGGCCGTCCCGGTAGGAGGCGGGGTCGTCCCAGTCGACGGGGTGCCCCAGCTCCTCGGCGCAGGCGGTCCGCACCGCGACCAGCTGCCCCTCCGCGAAGGCGGTGGCAGCCATCGCCTCGGGGCCGCGCCAGGCGAGGGCTTTCATCCGCCACCCGGGAGACTTGTACCGCGCTTCGAAGGCGGCGGTCTCGCCGGCATCGCGGTCCTCTTCGAGGTACATCCAGCGTCCGGCCTCGGCGGCGTCACCGTAGAGCCGGTACACCCCGGCCAGACGCCGGCGGAGCGTCAGGTCGTGCGGGAAGGACGAGACGAGACCGCGCAGGCGCTGGCGCGCGACGGGAACCCGGCCGGCAGCCAGATCCGCATCGACTCGGGCAAGGGTCTCTCTCAGGGGCATGAACGCATGATCGGGTACCGCATTGCTCTTCGTCGACCTGATTCTGTTGCCCGGCGTCGTCCGCGGCGGGCCGCAAGCGGGCTGCTTCCCTCCTCTCGGGGACGCTGACGCCGGAGAGAGGACGGAGGGGTACCGCTGGGAGACCCGCAGCACCCAGTCAGCCGGTGGCAGCCGGCTGCTCCCCGCCGCGGAAGGCTGGCATCTAGTGGTCACGGATCATCACCGTCGGCGGCGCGCGAAGCAGTATGAGGTGGTCCAATTCCCTCACTTACAAGGGGTTTTACATGCGCATACCGTTCGCGGCCAAGGCCGCTGTGGCCGCCGCTGTGGCCGCCGCATCCCTGACCGTCGCCGTTCCGGCCCACGCCGGTCAGCAGGCGGCACTCACCGAGGTCCAGTGCACCACTGACAAGGATCAGCTGCAGTTCACCAAGTTCATGGGGTGGAGCCGCTGTTTCAAGGGCGTGGGCGACCTCGACGTGGAGCCGACGTTCAACACCGAAGCGAGCTGGGTCAGCACCGGCAACCACTCGGGCTGGTTCAGCTACGAGCCCACCCCGGGTGACGTGAAGGTGCAGTACTTCGGCAAGTACCAGTCACTGACGGGTCAGTTCTACCCGCTCCGCCACATCCACGTGGACGGCTGAGCGGGGCTGATCCTTCAGCGGTGACCTGCCAGAGGTAGCCCGTCGGCTCGTCCTCGTCGCCGCCCGGACGGCGGCGACGAGGACGACTCTCCGCCCGCTTCACCGTGTCCGAGGTGCTCTTCCAGTCCGCCGTGCACCCGGGGCATGCCAACACGGCTTGCCCGGCAGTCGGCAGGCCGGGACGGCCAGGTGCGCCGCCGGTTGCCGTACGCGGGGCATGCCGCCTGAGGCCGTGCGGTTCCGGGGGCTGTACGTGGACCGGTGTCGACGTGTGGCGCGGGTGAGCGTCAGCGTCCCGGTGCTTCCCGGTTCGCGAGCACGCGTCGGCCGCCGCGTGCAGACGCCGTGCTGGTGTGCCGTCACCCACCTGTGGTGCCATGCGGCCTTGCACGGGTGTCCGCCACTGGCGGACGGGCGGGTCGGGGGCGAAGGCGGTCCGGGGCCCGGCGCGGGCGTTGCGCCGGCGGAGGCATGCGGCGACGGCGGCGTTCCCCTCGCTCGGGTCTACGATCAGCCCCCATGGACTGGCTGGAGCGGATCGCGAAGCTGAGGCAGTGGACCAGGAGCGGTACCCGCGCTCCGCACAAGCCGCTGCTGCTCCTGTACGCCCTCGGCCGGTTCCAGGACGACGCCGACGGCGGCCTGCGGTACACCGCGGTGGAACAGGACCTGCAACTGCTGCTGTCCGAGTACGGTCCGCCCCACAAGACGACGCCCGCATACCCTTTCCACCATCTGATCAGCGACGGCGTATGGGAAGTGGTCACCGACCGGGGGCCCGGCAGCCCCGGGAGCGGGGTGCTGGACCTCCGGAGGACGGGCGCCACCGGTCGGCTCGCGCCCGACTTGAGAGCGGCACTGCGACGCGAACCGCGACTGCTCGGCGGCATCGCGCGCCTGCTGCTCGACCTGCACTTCCCGCCCTCCCTCCACGGCGAGCTGTGCGAGGCCGTCGGCCTGGACCTGGAGCCGGCGGAGACCGGGCGGCTCGTGACGGCACGCAGGCGGCGCGACCCGCGGATGCGGGAGCTGGTGCTGACCGCCTACGAGTACCGGTGCGCCTTCTGCGGCTACGACGGCAGAATCGGCATGGTGCCGGTCGGGCTGGAGGCCGCCCACGTGCGCTGGTGGGCGTTCGACGGGCCCGACGACATCGAGAACGGGCTGTGCCTGTGCTCGCTGCACCACAAACTCTTCGACAAGGGCGCCCTCGGGATCGGAGACGACCGGCGCATACTCGTCTCGCAGCGCTTCGTCGGCCACAGTTCCGCCGCCCGTGAGTACGTCACGGCCCTCGCCGGCCGCACGCTCGTCGGCCCGCAGCCCGGCACGCTCCCTGTTGCCGCCGCTCACCGCGACTGGCATGCCCGTCAGGTCTTCCGCGGCGAACCGCGCCCCGCCGCGGCGGCTCGAACGGGAACGGGTGCCTGAGACCCCCGATCGGCCGGGAGCGGCCACCCCTTCCGTCCGCATCGGCGGGAACCGGCGACGCGGGCGTCACCGGCCGTTCGGGGCGGAGGCGGTCGCGGCGGCCGTGGCCGGGCCCTGCGGCACGTCCAGGCCGCGCGAGCTGACCGGCCGTACGCTGCCCTCGGCCAGCCGATAGGACAGGCCGACGACTGCCGTGCGCCCGGAGGCGACCTGGTCCGCGAGTTCCCGGGAGCGGTCCAGGACGAGGTCGACGGTGTGGCGGACGTGCGTGTCGATGAAGCCGTCGTTCTCGCTCACGCCGGCGGCCCGGGCGGCCAGCACGCTGGGGGTCACCCGCTCGATCACGTCCCGTACGTAGCCGTGCGGGGTGGTGCCGTTCTCCACGGCCGCGCGGGCGGCCGCGATGGCTCCGCAGGCGTCGTGGCCGAGGACCACGACCAGGGGACAGCCCAGCACGCTCACCCCGTACTCGATGCTGCCGAGGACCTCGGATCCCACGGCGTGCCCGGCCGTCCGCACGACGAACAGGTCTCCCAGCCCCTGGTCGAAGATGATCTCGGCGGCCAGCCGGGAGTCGGAGCATCCGAGCAGTACGGCGTACGGGTGCTGGGCGGACGCCGTGTCGGCGCGGCGGCCGGCGTCCTGGTTGGGGTGCCGGGGCGTGCCGCCGGTGAAGCGCTGGTTGCCTGCCAGGAGCAGGTCGAGGGCTTCGCGCGGAGTGGCAGGTGTTCCAGGGGTGACGTCGTTCATGGGCCGCAGGTTACGACCGGTTCCCGCTCACCGGCGTAGCAGGGGGGTGGACGGCATGTCGGCGCGTTCGGGTGAGGCTGGGACGGCCGGGGCACGGCCACCGGGTGCACAGCACCGAGCGAGAGGGCGACGTCACCGGCACGTCGGCGTGCCGTGTCGTGCCGCCCGCGCCGCCGCACACGCGGTGCACGCGGTGCACCGCACGGTGCATGCCATCACCTCGTCGGACCGCCCGAGGAGCGGCCCCCGGCGCACGGCCCGGTCCCCCACCGGCGCGGGCTCGCGGCGGACGCCGACGGCCGCGCCGGCCGTTCCCCGCGCACGGCAGTCGGGGCAGTGCGTCAGGAGTCCCGCCCCGCGGTGGTGACGGCGGACGGGGCGAACCTCTTGCGCCAGGCCAGGGACACGTGGACCAGACCGATCAGGACCGGCACCTCGATGAGCGGTCCCACGACGCCGGAGAGGGCCTGGCCGGAGGTCACGCCGAAGGTGGCGATGGCGACCGCGATGGCCAGCTCGAAGTTGTTTCCGGCGGCGGTGAAGGCGAGGGTGGCCGTGCGGTCGTAGGCGAGGCCGATCGCCTTGCCCAGCAGGAAGGTGCCGGCCCACATCACGGCGAAGTACACCAGCAGGGGCAGCGCGATGCGCACGACGTCGAGCGGCTGCGACGTGATGGTCTTCCCCTGGAGGGCGAAGAGGACGACGATCGTGAAGAGCAGGCCGTACAGCGCCCAGGGGCCGATCCTCGGCAGGAAGCCCGTCTCGTACCTCTCCCGGCCCAGCCTCTTCTCGCCGACGCGGCGGGTGAGGAATCCGGCGAGGAGCGGGATGCCGAGGAACACCACGACGTTGAGCGCGATCTTCCACACGGACACGTCCAGACCCTGTCCGTCGCCGAGGCCGAGCCACTGGGGCAGCAGGTCGAGGTAGAACCAGCCGAGCAGGCCGAACGCGATGACCTGGAAGACCGAGTTCAGGGCGACCAGGACGGCGGCGGCCTCGCGGTCCCCGCACGCCAGGTCGTTCCAGATGATGACCATGGCGATGCAGCGCGCGAGCCCCACGATGATCAGGCCGGTGCGGTACTCGGGGAGGTCCGGCAGGAAGATCCACGCCAGCGCGAACATCACGGCCGGGCCGATCAGCCAGTTGATGACCAGCGAGGAGACCATCAGCTTCTTGTCGCCGGTGACGGTGTCGAGCTTGTCGTAGCGGACCTTGGCCAGCACCGGGTACATCATGACCAGCAGGCCCAGGGCGATGGGCAGGGAGATCCCGCCGACCTCCAGGTGCGCGAGGGCGTCGTTCATACCGGGAATCAGGCGCCCCAGGCCGAGGCCCACCGCCATGGCGATGAGGATCCAGACGGCGAGGAAGCGGTCGAGCGTCGACAGCTTCGCGACGACGGAGGGCTCCTCGGCGGTCGTCGCGGGTGTGTCGGTGCGGGTCATGGACAGGCCCTCTTGTTCTCGGTGGCGGTACGGGCCGACTCGGCCAGACCGGCGAACTGGCCGGCGAGCGAGTCGATGACGTCCGGGCGCAGCTTGTAGTACGTGTAACGGCCGCACGGCTCCGTCTCGACGACCCCGGCCTCGCGCAGCACCCTCAGGTGGTTGGAGAGGTTGGTCTGCCGGGCACCGGTCTCCTCCACGAGGTGGGTGGTGCACAGCGTCTCTCGGGCGAGCAGGGTCACGATGCGCAGCCTGAGCGGGTCCGCCAGGACCCGGATCAGGTCAGCGTCGACTGACGTCATCATGCGCTGATACTCTCACATCAGTGGTGACTGATACCACCGGGTGCTGACGTCATGCGCACCTGACGCCGCCGCGAGACAAGAGAGACTTACCGATGCCCGACAAGCCCTCCGTGCTGTTCGTCTGCGTCCACAACGCCGGCCGTTCCCAGATGGCGGCCGCGTGGCTGACCCACCTGGCCGGGGACCGCGTCGAGGTACGTTCCGCCGGCTCCGACCCGGGCGAGAACGTCAACCCGGCCGCCGTCGAGGCGATGCGTGAGGTCGGCATCGACATCTCCGCCGAGGTGCCCAAGATACTGACCGTGGACGCGGTCGAGGAGTCCGACGTCTGCATCACCATGGGCTGCGGCGACACGTGTCCGGTCTTCCCGGGCACGCGGTACCTGGACTGGCAGCTGGAGGACCCGGCGGGGCAGGGCGTGGAGGCCGTCCGTCCGATCCGCGACGAGATCAAGGTGCTGGTCGAGAACCTGATCAAGGAGATCGCGCCGGATCCGCGGTCGTCGGCGGATCGCTGACGACCGCGACCGAGGTCCGGAACGAGGACCGGACGAGGGCGGGACGACGGAACGAGGACGGAATTGCCTCACCGTCGACCGGCGGCCTCTCGACAACCAGTGTGCCGGTGTCAGCCTCGGGGACGCCCCGGGAGCTTCGTGACTGCTTCAACCGTTGGCGGATGCGTTGCCGCGCCCGGAGCGCCGAGGAGTGGGCACGCTCGCGGGGCGTTCATCGCGGCCGGAGGCTCAGGAACCAGCCACGTTCGTGGGCGCGGTCCAGCCGGTAGCCCGGATCCACTCGGCCAGGTCCAGGGTGGCCGGCTCGATCGAGCGCACTACCGCGGGGTCCGAAGGGTATTCCGCCGCCTTCGCGAACTCGCGGAACATCACCTTGTCGAGGTCGGTGGGAAGCACGCTCAGCGGGAGGGACTCGTACCGTGCCGGGAGCCCGGCGCGCGCGCCGAACGCCGCGGCGATCTGGGGGCCCGTCAGCTCGTCGCCGAC
The DNA here is from genome assembly GCF_049974565.1 of Streptomyces sp. WG5. Lineage (NCBI taxonomy): Bacteria > Bacillati > Actinomycetota > Actinomycetes > Kitasatosporales > Streptomycetaceae > Streptomyces > Streptomyces sp. WG5. The sequence continues at coordinate 8,735 of NZ_JBNGGC010000004.1, forward strand.
GAGCTCGACGGCTCCGCCGGGCGCCTCCGCGGTGCCGAGCAGGAGCGCGGCGGCGACCCGGCCGATGTCCCTGACCGAGATCATCTTCAGGGGGACGTCCTCCGGCAGCGGCAGCCTCAGCACGATCTCCCCGTGCTCCAGGCTCGGCGCCATCACGCTCGCGAAGTTCTCCATGAAGGCGGTCGCCCGAACCATCGAGGCCCTGAGGCCGGACTTCCTCAGGTGCTCCTCGATCGAGTGCTTCGAGTCGTGGTGCGGCACACCCGACTCCCGGTCCGCTCCGAAGACCGAGTTGAACACGACGTGCGGGACACCCGCCTCGACCGCCGCGTCGACGAGCGCGGTACCGATGCGGATCTCCGCCTCGACCTCTTCGAGGCTGTTCGCCTCCGGGGTCATGAAGTAGAACCCCTCGACCGTCGCCAGCGCGGCGGCCAGCGACGCCGGGTCGTCGGTCCGGATGGCCGCCGGCTCGACGCCGCGGGCGGCCAGCGCCCGAGCCCGGTCGGACTGCGGGTTGCGAACCAGAGCCCGCACCCGCGCCTTGTGGTCCAGCAGCGCGTCGACCACCGCCCCGCCCTGTTGCCCCGTCGCGCCGAAGACTGCGATCGTGCCGGCCGTCTGTGCGCTCATCGCTGCCACCCTTCACTAGTTCATGGCGTGAACGAAACTAGTTCACGGCATGAACGTCGTCAAGGTGCGAGTGCAGCGGGACCTCACGGTGTGATGGGTTGGTTCGAGGTGGGCGAAGAGAGGTCCGAGGTGTCCACGATGGCGGTGGCCAGGCGCTCGAAGTCGCGCTGGTCGTCGGCGTCGAGGTTCCTCGCGATCTCGGGCAGGCGCTTCGCGACCTCGGCGTAAACGGCCTCGGCGAGCACCTTCCCCGTGGGCGTCGCACTGAGCATGACGACGCGTCGATCCTGCGCCGAGCTTGCCCGGCCGACCAACTCGCGCCGCGCGGTGCGATCGACCAGCTGGCTCAATGCGTTCTTGGTCATACCCAACGACGCGGCGAGGTCAGCCATCTGCCGCGGCTCGTTCCTGACGGCGCAGAGCAGCGTGGCCTGCGAGGGGGTCAGGTCGAACCCTGCACAGACCTGCGCGTACTTGCGTTGAATCACAACCGAGAGCCAGAAGAGCTTGTCGCCATAGTCCACGCCGACCTCCCTGGTCCGATGACGAACGATCAGCCTACTCGTCGCGGGCCGGCAGCCCGCACTGGGCGGCCTTCCGGACTCGGCCGTTGGTGTTCGTCCCACAATGCGGGTGATGACCGTACCGCTGGAGGCCTCCCGGCTGGTCCTGGCGTCGAGCCCCGCAGGCAAGATGCGCGAACTGCCGCTCACCGTCGCGTCAGACCATCCTGGCCGGACAGGCGATACAGCTACGTTGCCAGAGGCAGCCGAAGGACAAACGGCTATCCGGGCCCCGAGCAGGACTCGCCCCCGTTCCCCGCGCGGGCACGGGGGCCAACCATCGCCGACCATGGCCAGCCATCGCTGAAGGTCACACCCGCCCCACGCCTGGTCACGCGGCGGGCGGGCGGACCTGCGCTTCACCGGGCGGCGGACGGCCGGTCCTGCGCTCCGTCGGGCGGCGGGCGGCCGGACCCGGCGGTCAGTGACCGCCCGTGAGCTGACCCGCGAGCCGCCCGTGCATGTCGGCGCTGGGCTCGTTGAGACCGGTGATGGTGACCTTCTTGCCGCGCTGGGCGTACTTCGTCTCGATGGCGTCCAGGGCCGCGACCGACGAGGCGTCCCAGATGTGGGTGCCGGACAGGTCGATGACGACGTCGTCGGGGTCGTTCTTGTAGTCGAACTGGTGGACGAGGTCGTTGGAGGAGGCGAAGAAGAGTTCGCCGGTGACCGAGTAGACGACCTGCTTGCCGTCGGGATCGACGACGCCGGACACGTTGGCCAGGTGGGCGACCCGCTTGGCGAAGATGATCATCGCGGCGACGGAGCCGACGACGACGCCGATGGCCAGGTTGTCGGTGGCGACCACGACGATCACCGTGGCCGCCATGACGACGGTCTCGCCCAGCGGCATGCGCTTGAGGGTCCTGGGCCGGATGGAGTGCCAGTCGAAGGTGCCGACCGACACCATCACCATGACGGCGACGAGTGCGGCCATGGGGATGTCGGACACGACCGGGCCGAAGACGATGCACAGCACCATCAGGAAGGAGCCGGCCAGGAAGGTGGACAGGCGGGTGCGGGCCCCGGACACCTTCACGTTGATCATCGTCTGCCCGATCATGGCGCAGCCGCCCATGCCCCCGAAGAAGCCGGTGACGATGTTGGCGACGCCCTGGCCGACGGACTCCCGGGTCTTGTTGGAGTGCGTGTCGGTGATGTCGTCCACGAGCTTGGCCGTCATCAGGGACTCCATCAGGCCCACCAGCGCCATGGCGAGGGCGTAGGGCGCGATGGTGGTCAGCGTGTCCATGGTGAACGGGACGTCCGGCAGCCCCGGAACGGGCAGGGAGGACGGCAGCTCGCCCTTGTCACCCACCGTGGGGACCGCGATGCCGGCCGCGACGGTGATCACGGTGAGCACGACGATGGAGACCAGCGGCGCCGGGACCACCTTGGTGACCTTCGGGAAGAACACCATGAGAGCCAGGCCGCCGACGAGGAGCGGGTAGACCGCCCAGGGGACGTCGTGCATCTCCGGCACCTGGGCCATGAAGATCATGACGGCCAGGGCGTTGACGAAGCCGACCATCACCGAGCGGGGCACGAACCGCATCAGCTTGGCCACCCCGAGGGCACCGAGGATCACCTGGAAGACACCGGCCAGGATGACGGCGGCGACCAGGTAGCCCAGTCCGTGCTCCTGGTTCAGGGGGGCGATGACCAGGGCGACCGCGCCGGTGGCGGCGGAGATCATCGCCTTGCGCCCGCCGACGACCGAGATGACGACCGCCATGGTGAAGGAGGCGAAGAGCCCGATGCTGGGGTCGACTCCGGCGATGATCGAGAAGGAGATCGCCTCGGGGACGAGCGCGAGGGCCACGACCAGGCCGGCCAGCACCTCGGTGCGCAGGACCTTCGGGGAGGCAAGCCAGTCGGGCTTGGACATGCGGAACCTGGGATCTGCGGACAGCGGTGAGGACATGCAACCGTTCCTGTTCGGGCGCACGCGTCCGTTGCCGCTGGACACACGCGCAGGGTGTACGTGATTCCACGAAGGTGCGGAATCCCCGGCAGCCCGGCCGCTTCGGCGGGGGCCTGCCGGACGGGGCGGCAACCCTCTGTCGCCGGTCGGGCATCATTGCCTGGAAGTCTTCGGTGCCGTCACAGGTTCCGTCGGGGGCCTGCGCTGCGGCGATCGTGCCCTTGCCGTGCATGGAGCGGCGGAGGCGAGCACGTCCCGCAACTCTACCCTGACGTGAGGGCAGAGTGCGAGTTGCGGCTTGTGAAACACAGGTGAACAGCACATGAGTTCCTGTGACTGTTCTCACCTGGACTGGCGCACTTGACTGTTTCGCCATCAGGCGGACGACAGAGGGAGATGGCTCAGCGATGACGGAACACCGGCAGATGCAGATCGGCGAGGTGGCCGAGCGGACCGGTTTGTCGTTGCGCACCATCCGTCATTACGAAGAAGTCAGCCTGGTCATTCCCTCGGCCCGCAGCAAGGGCGGCTTCCGGCTGTACACGGCCGCGGACGTCGACCGGCTGATGGTGATCCGCCGCATGAAACCGCTCGACTTCTCCCTGGAGGAGATGCGCGACCTGCTGGACATCACCGACCGGCTCGCCGCGTCCGACGAGGCCCCCACCGGAGAGGAGCGGGAGAGGCTGCGGGAGCGGCTGGACTCCTACCGGAAGGTGGCCGACGCGCGCTGCGAGACGCTCCGCGCCCGCCTGGCGATGGCCGAGGACTTCGCCGCCACGCTCCGGCAGCGCCTCGAACACTGATTCGGCGGGCACGGCGGCCACCGTCACGAGGGCCAACACCGTTCCGGTCCCGGCACGGGCAGCGGAAGCAGGACGCGGTGAGCTTGAGTGATGACTGCCGGATCACCCAACAGTCGACACTTCGTCCGCGCGCTCCACAACACACAGCCCCAGCCCCGGTTCACCGACCGGGCGAAGTCCGAGTCCCGCCTCGGCGGCCTCGGCCGCCAGCGTGTCCCGCGCGGCGACCCACCACCGGTACTCCACCGACGCCCCGCCCACCGGGCTTCCTCGGCGCAGAACGGCGTAGTCCATGCGCCAGGTGATCTCGTCCACGCCGGTGGGCCGCGCACTGGCCCAGCCCTCGTACTCCAGTTCACCGACGGTGACCCGGGCCATCCGCACCCGCTCCACCTCCACCGGGGTGAACGGCGGAGCGACGTTGAACACCAGCAGCCCGCCGGGGGCGAGCCGTCGCGCGGCGCGACTCCACAGCGCACGCCTCTCCTCGGGCGGGAGGTGACCGATCATGTTGAGGGCCACCACCGCGCGCACCCCGTCGGGCCAGTCGACGCTCGCGCAGTCACCCGGAAGCACGGTGACGCGCTCGCGCAGGCGGTCGTCCTCGTGGACCCGGGCGAGCAGGACGGCGCGCATCGCCGCCGACGGTTCGACGGCGAGCACGGGAGCGTGCGGCAGCGCGTCGCGGATGACGCGAACACCCCGGCCGGACCCGGCCCCGAGGTCCACCACGGTGCCGGTCTCGGCACGAACGCGGGACAGGACGTCGGCCAGCGCCGGTGCCAGCGGCTCCCACGTCTCGGCGATCATGATGTCGAGGTACTCCGCGGACCGCTCGTAGGGGTCGCTCATCGCTCCTCCAGGAATCCGATGCCAGACGGTTCGTCAAAAAGCGGCGCGGCGGCCGGCAGTCGCGGGCAGGACGGACACCGGACGCCCGGAGGCCTCCTCGGGGGAGGCGCGCAGCACGTGACCGCCACGGTAATCGACAATGAATTCCATTACTAGCAATCGTCGTCGACCGTGCGCGCGACGGCACACCAAGGCGGAACCCGGGGCGCCGCACGCTCGACGCCCCACACCCTCCGGCGGCAGCGTCCACCGTGCGCACCCTCCGCCACGTACATCCGATTCACGTTCTTCATACTTCGTACGGAATTCATGTCGAATCGATACGAATTCGGGATTGGGTAAGTATCACAGGACTCGTTCACTCGACTGCCACGCATCCGACGCAGTAGGCGGACGTTACTTCGGATATGAGCGAGGAAAACGGGGAATTGGTGACGCTTGGCCCGTACGTCTACAGGCCTGGCAGGAACCACTGTCCGTCCCCGAGCGACGGAACTCTGACCAGAGGCGGGCTCCCCGTTCCCCTCAGGGTGACCGAGCCCGTGCTGCAGCGCTTCCTGGACGTCATGACCGAGCTGGAGACCGGCCTCGCCGAGCGGTGGGGCCGGTCCCAGGGGTCCCTGACGTACTCCGGGGCGGAGTGACCCGCGCGCCGTGTACGAGGAACAGACACACCAGCACACGCCCTACGGCGAGGGCCCGTTCCGTTCGACCGGCGGCGGCCGGCACCGGGCGCCGGACGAATCCCTCCAGCGGAACTCCCAGGAAACCCTGGTCCCGCCGGAGCCCGGCTGGGACCCGGCCGAAGAGCTCGCTTTCCTGCTCCAGGACGCGATGGGACAGCAGACCATCGCCCCGCCCGGAACGACGGACATGTCGGCGATCGCTCCCGCGCCCGGTACGCCGCTGAGCAATCTGCAGGAAATCACGGCGGAACTGCCACCGTTGAGAGAATCCCCCGCCAGTCACCGCAAGGTCCGCAAACCGAAGGTGAGCCGGCTGCGCGCCACGAGCCTCTTCGTCGCGGCGCTCGCCGCGGTCATCGCGGCCTCCGTGAGCCTGTTCGGCGGCATGGTGGCGTACGAACCGCTGCGCCTGGCCGCCGCGACCCGCACCCGCGGCAGCGTCGTGTCGTGGTGGCCGCTGCTGGTCTACGGGCCCTGGCTGGTGGCGTCCCTGGCCGTCCTGCGTTCCGCGCTGCACCAACGCCGCGCGGTCCACTCCTGGGCCGTGGTCCTGCTGTTCTCGTCCATCGCGATGATGCTGTGCATCGCCCAGGCGCCCCGAACCCTCAGCGACGGTGCGGCCGCGGCCCTGCCGGGGCTGGCCTCGCTGGTCTGCTTCCAGCAGATCGTCCGCCAGATCACGCTCACCCGTCCGCCCCGGCGTGCGGTGCCGCGGCACCGGCAACGCCCCACGCCCCCGCCGGGCACCGAACCGGCGGGCACGGCGGCTCCGGACCCGTTGTCGCTTCCGCAGCAGCGGCGGTACCCGCAGCGCCCGTCACGGCCAGACCCCGGGCCCAGGAAACGGCCCTGACCGGGTGAGCGGCCGGGCGGCGTGGAGCGGGACCGTGCGGGAGCGGGACCGTGCGGGGGCGGACCGTGCGGGGGCGGCTCAGCCCTCGGCCAGCGTCACGTCCTGTCCCTGCCGTGCGAGGAGGCTGGGGAGAGGCAGACCTCCCATGAGCCGCAGCTCCAGCAGGATGGCCTCGACGCGGGCCGCGCCGGGCTTCAGGGCGTTCGCGGGGGTCGTGTCCCTGTTGACCCAGCGGTGCTCCAGACCGTCGCACACCGCGAAACTGCCGCCGATTCCGTACCGGACGGACGGGTCGCTCTGGCTCACGGAGGAGGCGACGAAGACGGGGCCGGTGGCGGCGGTGCAGCGGTAGGTACCGGAGAGGGTGACGGTGCCGTCCGCGGCGAGGCGGCCGGTCGGGTCGACCGTCACCGACTTCGTGACGTGACGGGCGTCGTGGGGAGCCGCCGTCGCGGCGGGGGCGGCCGGCAGGAGCAGGGCGGCGCCGACGGCGGTGGCGAGGGCTGCGGATCGTACGGGCACGGGGGGACCTCCCGGTTGCTCGGAATGGGAGGTTCCACTGGTACCGGGCGGACGGACCGGCGCCCGTGACCGTCACCCCTTCGGTGGCGAGTCCGCGCCGGTGCGCGACGGGCGCAGCCAGTCGTCGACGACCGTGTCCGGTCCGGGCCGCAGGTGCCGAACGCCGCGCACGCGACGAGCACCGGCCGCGCGAGGCGCGGCGCCGCTACGGCAGTACGGCGAACCCGTCGAGTTCCACCAACGCGCGCTCGTCCCAGAGGCGTACGACCTCCACGACCGCCATCGCCGGGTAGTCGCGGCCGGCCAGTTCGCGCCAGGTGCGGCCGAGGTCGGCGGCATGGGTGCGGTAGGCGGCGACGTCGGTGGCGTAGACGGTGACGCGGGCGAGGTCGGCGGGGGTGCCGCCGGCCGCGCGCAGGGCGGTCAGGAGGTTGGTGAGCGCCAGCTCGAACTGGGCGGGGAGGGTGTCGCCGGTGACCTTGCCGTCGGTGTCGAGGGCGGTCTGCCCGGCCAGGAACACGACACGGGTGCCGGTGGCGACGACGGCGTGGGAGAAGCCGGTGGGCGGGGAGAGCGCGGGCGGGTTCACCCGTTCGGCGGTCATGCGCCGGCCTCCTGCGTCCGCGCGTCCAGGGTGCGGTACAGCTCCTTGGCGATGATGCCGCGTTGCACCTCGCTCGCGCCCTCGTAGACGCGGGGGGCGCGCACCTCGCGGTAGAGGTGTTCGAGGAGGTGGCCGCGGCGCAGGGCGCGGGCGCCGTGCAACTGGACGGCCTTGTCGACGACGTACTGGGCGGTCTCGGTGGCGAGGAGTTTCGCCATCGCCGCGCGGCGCGGGACGTCCGGTGCGCCCTCGTCGTACGCCGTGGCCGCCGCGTACACCATGAGGCGGGCCGCCTCGGTGCGCAGGGCCATCTCGGCGACCTGGTGGGCGACGGTCTGGAGGTCGCGCAGTTTGCCGCCGAAGGCGTCGCGGGCGGTGGTGTGCGCGAGGGTGGCGTCGAGGGCCGCCTGCGCCATGCCGACGGCGAAGGCGCCGACGCTGGGGCGGAACAGGTTGAGGGTGTCCATGGCGACCCGGAAGCCGCGGTCCGGTTCGCCGAGCACGTCTTCCGCCGTGACCGGCACGGCGTCGAAGGCGAGGGCGCCGACGGGGTGCGGGGAGAGCATGTCGAGGGGGGTGCCGGTGAGGCCGGGGCGGTCGGCGGGGACGAGGAAGGCGGTGACGCCGCGGGCGCCGGCGCCGGGGGTGGTGCGGGCGAAGACGGTGTAGAAGTCGGCCTCGGGGGCGTTGGAGATCCAGCACTTCTCACCGGTGAGCCGCCAGCCGGAGCGGCCGTCGGACCGCGTGTCCGGGCGGGCGGCCAGGGTCAGCGCCGCCGCGTCCGACCCGGCGTCGGGTTCGCTGAGGGCGAAGGCGGCCACCGCGCTGCCGTCGCTCACGCGGGGCAGCCAGCGGGCGCGCTGGGCCTCGGTGCCGTGGGCGTGCACCGGGTGGGCGCCGAGGCCCTGGAGGGCGAGGGCGGTCTCGGCCTCCGTGCAGGCGTGGGCGAGGGACTCGCGCATCAGGCACAGGTCGAGCGCGCCGGAGGTGAACAGGCGGGGCAGCAGGCCGAGGGCGCCGAGTTCGGCGAGGAGGGCGCGGTCGACGCGGCCCGGTTCGCCCTTCTCGGCCAGCGGGCGCAGCCGTTCGGCGGCCAGGGCGCGCAGCTCGGCGCACCAGGCGAGTCGTGCCGGTTCGAGCGAGAATGCGGTCATCGCCGGTCCCTTCCCCTGCTCCCCTGCCCGCTGGGCCACACCCGAGGTTATCGCGCACCGTTGACTGCCGTCATCAACGCGTTACGCTCAGGGCGCGAGCCCACCACGACACAGGGGGCGAACCGCCATGGCAGATCCGCACCGCGCAGGTCCGCACCGCTCGGCCCACGTCGACACCTTCGCGCGCGACCATCTGCCTCCCCCGGACCAGTGGCCCGAGCTCCGCTTCGACCTGCCGGAGCTGCGCTACCCCGCCCGGCTGAACTGTGCCGCGGAGCTGCTCGCCGGCCCGCCCGACGACCGCCCGGTCTTCCGCACCTCGTCCGGGGACCGCTGGAGCTACGGGCAGCTGCGGGCCCGCGTCGACCGGCTCGCCCACCTCCTCACGGGCGACCTCGGTGTCGTCCCGGGCAACCGGGTGCTGCTGCGCGGCCCCACGACCCCGTGGCTGGCCGCCTGCTGGCTGGCGGTGCTGAAGGCGGGCGGGGTGGCGGTGACCGTGCTGGCCCAGCAGCGCCCGCACGAGCTGCGCGCCGTCTGCGAGATCGCCCGGGTGCGGCACGCCCTGTGCGACGTGCGGGCCGTCGACGACCTCGCCCGGGCGGAGATCCCGGGGCTGCGGATCACCACGTACGGCGGGGACGCGCCCGACGACCTGCTGAACCGTGCGAACGCCGGTGCCGAGGCCGGCGCGAACGCCGGCACCGGGGCCGGTGCGAACGCCGGCACCGGGGCCGGTGCGTCGCCCGGCGCCCCGTACCCGGCCGTGGACACCGCGGCCGACGACGTGGCGCTGATCGCCTTCACCTCGGGCACCACCGGGCGCCCCAAGGGCTGCATGCACTTCCACCGTGACGTGCTGGCGATCGCCGACACGTTCTCCCGGCACGTCCTCAAGCCGCGCGCGGACGACGTCTTCACGGGCAGCCCCCCGCTCGGCTTCACCTTCGGGCTCGGCGGGCTGGTGGTCTTCCCGATGCGGGCCGGGGCGAGCGCGCTGCTGCTGGAGCAGGCGGGCCCCAGGCAGCTGCTGCCCGCCGTCGCCGAGCACCGGGTGTCGGTGCTGTTCACCGCGCCGACGGCGTACCGGGCGATGCTCGACGACCTGGACGCGTACGACGTGACGTGTCTGCGGCGCTGCGTCTCGGCGGGCGAGAACCTCCCCGCGGCCATCTGGCGGGCCTGGCACGAGCGCACCGGCCTGCGCCTCATCAACGGCATCGGCGCCACCGAGCTGCTGCACATCTTCGTCTCCGCGGCGGACGGTGCCGCCAGGCCGGGCACCACGGGTGTGCCGGTGCCGGGGTGGCACGCGCGCGTGCAGGACGAGCACGGTGCGCCCCTGCCCGACGGGGAGCCCGGGCTGCTGGCGGTGCGGGGACCGGTGGGCTGCCGGTATCTCGCCGATCCGCGGCAGCGGGAGTACGTCCGCGACGGCTGGAACATCACCGGTGACACCTACGTCCGCGAGCGCGACGGGTACTTCCGCTACGTGGCGCGCGCCGACGACATGATCGTCTCCGCCGGGTACAACATCGCCGGGCCGGAGGTGGAGGACGCGCTGCTGCGCCATCCGGACGTGGTGGAGGCTGCCGTGGTGGGCCGGCCGGACCCTGCCCGGGGGCAGGCCGTCGTGGCCCACGCCGTACTGAAGGAGGGTGCCGTGCGGGACTCGGACGCGCTGCGCGCGTTCCTCAGGTCCGAGCTGGCGCCGTACAAGTGCCCGCGCGAGATCGTCTTCCTCGACGCGCTGCCGCGCACCGCCACCGGCAAGCTCCAGCGCTACCGGCTCCTGCCCCCCGCCGGTCGCGATCCCCGTGGTGACCAGGTCTGATGACGACAACCTAAGATGATCAACGTGTCCGACCAGCACGCGCAGCACACCCCGAGATCCCTGATCGTCACGCTCTACGGCGCGTACGGCCGCTTCGCGCCGGGCCCCGTGCCCGTCGCCGAGCTGATCCGGCTGCTCGCCGCGGTCGGGGTGGACGCCCCCTCCGTCCGCTCGTCGGTGTCGCGGCTGAAGCGGCGCGGGCTGCTGCTGCCCGCCCGCACCGCCCGGGGCTCGGCCGGTTACGCACTCTCCGCCGAGGCCCGCCAACTGCTGGACGACGGGGACCGGCGCGTCTACGCCGCGACGCCCTACGCGGACGAGGGCTGGGTGCTCGCCGTGTTCTCCGTGCCGGAGTCGGAGCGGCAGAAGCGGCACGTGCTGCGCTCCCGCCTGGCCGGACTCGGGTTCGGCACCGCCGCCCCCGGCGTGTGGATCGCCCCGGCCCGCCTGTACGAGGAGACCCGGCACGCACTGGGCCGCCTGGGCCTGGACTCCTACGTGGACTTCTTCCGCGGTGAGCACCTCGGGTTCACGCCGACCGCCGAGGCGGTGGGGCGCTGGTGGGACCTGGCCGCGATCGCCAAGGAGCACGAGGCGTTCCTCGACCGCCACGCGCGCGTGCTGCGCGACTGGGAGCGCCGGACGGACACCCCGCCCGAGGAGGCCTACCGCGACTACCTCCTCGCTCTGGACTCCTGGCGCCACCTGCCCTACGCCGACCCCGGACTGCCCGCCCGGCTGCTGCCCGAGGACTGGCCCGGTACGCGCTCGGCGGCCGTCTTCCGGGCCCTGCACGAGCGGCTGCGCGACGCGGGCGCGCTCTACGCGACACCCGGAGCACCCACACCCCCGGGCGAGTGACTCGCGTCACCCTTCTCCATGATGAGGGAACCCTCAGCCTCCTCAGACCCTCTTCTCAGGTTTCCCGCCTACCGTGCGGACGCATGAGTCTCGCGCGCACCTTGAACCGGGCCCTCACCGTCACCACCGGCCTCCAGGTCCGGAGAGCCCCCCGGGCGGCGCAGGGGAGGACCTCCGCCGCACCGAAGGCCGCGGCGCGCCCCGCGGCCACCTACCGATGTCCGTCGGCCGAGGACCTGGCGACCGACCGGCTGCTGCGGCAGCCCGTCTTCATCATCTCGTCCATCCGCTCCGGCTCCACCCTGCTGCGCATGATGCTGGGCGCCCACCCGCGGCTGCACACCCTGCACGAACTGCATCTCGGACGGATGGACGTCATCTGCGACAACTGGCACTCCGAGCACGCCATGGGCGCACTCGGGCACGCCCGCGGGGACCTGGAGCACCTGCTCTGGGACCGCGTCATGCACCGTGAACTGGTCAAGTCCGGCAAGGACTTCATCGTCGAGAAGACCCCGGCCAACGCGTACATGTACCGGCGCCTGAAGGACTGCTGGCCCGACGCGCGCTTCGTGTTCCTGCTGCGTCATCCGGAGTCCATCACGCGTTCCTGGCACGAGAGCGATCCCGTCAAGCGGCCGTACGACAAGGCCGTCACCGACGTGCTGCGCTACATGACGGCCGTCGAGGAGGCCCGTACGGCCGACCCCGACGGCTTCACCGTGCGCTACGAGGACGTCACCGCCGATCCCGGGCGGGAGATGCGCCGCCTGTGCGCGTTCCTCGGTGTCGACTACACGCCGGCCATGCTGAACTACGGCAGGAAGAGCGGCCGGGAACTGATCAGGGGGCTCGGCGACTGGCGCGACCACATCCGCACCGGGACCGTGCAGCCGGGGCGCGCGCTGCCGGAGGAGGACGAGATCCCCGAGCGGCTGCGCGCGATGTGCGCGGCCTGGGGCTACACGTCGGACACCGCGTCGGACGCCACGTCCTGACGCCGTCCGTGCAGCGTCAGCCTGGGCTTGGGGGCGTCGGTCCGTCCGGTCACCGGACGGCGGCTGCCCGCCCGGTACTGCGCCGGCCATACGGCACCCGGCCCCTCGTAGCCCTGCTCGGCCGCCGCGTGCAGCGTCCAGTGCGGGTCGTAGAGGTGGGGGCGGGCGAGGGCGCACAGGTCGGTGCGGCCGGCCAGGAGGAGCGAGTTGACGTCGTCCCAGGAGGAGATCGCGCCGACGGCGATCACCGGGACGCCCGCCTCGTTCCGGATGCGGTCCGCGTACGGCGTCTGGTACGACCGCCCGAACTCCGGCCGCTCGTCGGCCACGACCTGCCCCGTGGAGACGTCGACGGCGTCGGCGCCGTGCGCCGCGAAGGCCCGGGCGATCGCCACGGCCTCCTCGCCGCTCGTGCCGCCCTCGGCCCAGTCGGTCGCGGAGATCCGGACGGTCATGGGCCGTTCCCACGGCCACACGTCGCGTACGGCGTCGAAGACCTCCAGCGGGAAGCGGAGCCGTTTCTCCAGTGAGCCGCCGTAGGCGTCGGTGCGGTGGTTGGTGAGCGGGGAGAGGAAGCCGGAGAGCAGGTAGCCGTGGGCGCAGTGCAGTTCGAGCAGGTCGAAACCGGCCCGGGCGGCCCGCGTGGCGGCGGCCGCGAACTGCGTCCGGATGTCCGTCAGCCGGGCCCGGGACAGCTCGCGCGGCGTCTGGCTGCCCGGTCCGTACGGCAGCGGGGAGGGAGCGACCAGGGGCCAGTTGCCCTCGGGAAGCGGTTCGTCCATGCCCTCCCACATCAGCCGGGTCGAGCCCTTGCGTCCGCTGTGCCCGAGCTGCACGCCGATCGCGGTGCCGGGCGCCCGCTCGTGCACGAAGTCCGTGATCCGCCGCCACGCCTCGCCCTGCGTGCCGGTGTACAGGCCCGCACAGCCGGGGGTGATGCGGCCCTCCTCGCTGACGCAGACCATCTCGGTCATCACCAGTCCGGCACCGCCCAGGGCCCTGGCTCCCAGGTGGACCAGGTGGAAGTCGCCGGGGATGCCGTCGGTGGCCGAGTACATGTCCATCGGGGAGACGACGACGCGGTTGCGCAGGGTCAGGCCGCGCATCCGGAACGGGGTGAACATCGGGGGCGTGCCGGGCGGGCAGCCGAACTCGCGCTCGACGGACTCGGTGAAGCGGGCGTCGCGCAGCCGCAGGTTCCCGTGGGTGACGCGGCGGCTCCGGGTGAGCAGGTTGAAGGCGAACCGGCGGGGCGGCTGGTCGAGGTACCGGGGCAGGTCCTCGAACCACTCCAGGCTGGCCTTGGCCGCCCGCTGGGTGGAGGCGACGACGGGGCGCCGCTCCGCCTCGTAGGCGGTCAGCGCCGCTTCCAGGGTGGGCTGTTCCTCCAGGCAGGCGGCGAGCGCGAGGGCGTCCTCCACGGCGAGCTTGGTGCCGGAGCCGATGGAGAAGTGGGCGGTGTGGGCGGCGTCGCCGAGGAGGACGACGTTGCCGTGCGACCAGCGTTCGTTGACGACCGTGCGGAAGGCGGTCCACGCCGACTTGTTGGACCTCAGCGGCCGGCCGCCGAGGGCGTCGGCGAAGATCTCGGCGCAGCGGGCGGTGGACTCGGACTCGTCCAGTCCGTCGAAGCCGACCGCCCGCCAGACGTCCTCGCGCATCTCGACGACGACGGTGGAGGCGTCGGGCGCGTACGGGTAGCCGTGCAGTTGCATGACGCCGTGCTCGGTCTCGGCGATGTCGAAGCGGAAGGCGTCGAAGGCGAAGTCGGCGGCCAGCCAGATGTAGCGGCAGCGGTGGACGGTCAGGTGGGGCCGGAACGTGTCGCGGTAGGCCTCGCGGGTGGTGCTGTGCACGCCGTCGGCGGCCACGACCAGGTCGTACTCCCGGGCCAGCCGGTCGGGGTGCGGGGCCTCGGTGCGAAAGCGCAGCTCCACGCCGAGGGCGCGGCAGCGGTCGTGCAGGATCTCCAGGAGGCGGCGGCGGCCGAGGGCGGCGAACCCGTGTCCCGTGGAGGTGTGGCGGGTGGTCCGGTGGACGATGTCGATGTCGTCCCAGCGGACGAAGTCCTGCCGCAGGGCCGCGTAGACGACGGGGTCGGCGTGTTCGATGCCGCCGAGGGTCTCGTCGGAGAGGACGACGCCGAAGCCGAAGGTGTCGTCGGGGGCGTTGCGTTCCCAGACGGTGACCTGCCGGTCGGGGGCGAGGCGTTTGAGGAGGGCGGCGGTGTGGAGGCCGCCGGGGCCGCCCCCGACGATCGCGGCGCGCAGGGGGTGGCGGGGCGTCGCGGGCGAGTGCGGCGTCGTCGCGGTGGCTCGCGCGGTCCCCCGCGCCCCCGAGGGCGCCTCGGTCCCCTGGGCCGAGGGCATCCGCCTACCTCCCTTGCCACTTCGGGGGGCGTTTCTCCGTGAAGGCCGCGTGGAATTCGGCGTAGTCCTCGCCGTTCATCAGGAGGGCCTGGGTGGAGGCGTCCAGCTCCACCGCGGCCGCGAGGGGCATGTCCAGTTCGGCGGTGAGGAGGGCCTTGGTCTGGGCGTGCGCGAGGGCCGGACCGTCGGCGAGGCGGCGGGCGAGCGCGGCGGCGGCGTCGTCGGCACGGCCCTCGTCGGTCAGCTCGCTGATCAGGCCGATCCGCTCGGCCTCCGGCGCCCGCACCGGGTCGCCGAGCATCAGCAGCCGGGTCGCGTGCCCCAGGCCGACCACCCTCGGCAGCAGGTACGCCGCACCCATGTCGCCGCCGGAGAGGCCGACGCGGGTGAAGAGGAAGGCGAAGCGGGCGGACGGGTCGGCGACGCGGAAGTCGGCGGCCAGGGCGAGGACCGCTCCCGCCCCGGCGGCGACGCCGTGCAGCGCGGCGATCACCGGGAACGGGCACTCCCGCACGGCCCGCACCACCTGGCCCGTCATGCGGTTGAAGTCGAGGAGCTGGGCGGTGTCCATGGACAGGGTCGCGCCGATGATCTCGTCGACGTCGCCGCCCGAGCAGAAGCCGCGCCCCTCCCCGGCCAGCACCAGGGCCCGCACGGACCGTTCCCGGGACAGCTCGGCGAGCAGGTCGCGCAGGTCGGCGTAGGCCTCGAAGGTCAGCGCGTTGAGCTTGTCGGGGCGGGCGAGGGTGACGGTGGCGACGCCGTCGGTGAGGTCGACGCGCAGGTGCCGCCAGTCGGGGGTGGGGGCGGCGGAGCCGGTGAAGGGACTCATGACACTCGAAGTTATCACCGTTCCGTGACCGTCGTCACGGGTGCGCGACAGCTTGTTCCGGCATCGGGTGGAGGACCCCGGGCGGTACATCGGGTGGAGGGCCCCGGACGGTGCCCCTCGACGACTCCGCCGGGCGGCGCCGTACCATTCATGAGGTTGAAAGCCGGACAGGACCGCCTGCTCCACGAAACGGACCAGCCGTGCACGATCACCCCGCAGCCCCCGCCTCCTGGCGCATCGCACTGCCGCACTCCGCCGCGGCCGTGCCGGTGGCCCGTTCCCTGGTCCGTACGGCGCTGGCCGGGCTGGAGCACACGGCCGACGGCGACACCGCGGAACTGCTCACCGCGGAGCTGGTCGCCAACGCCGTCGAGCACACCTCCGGCGGGGCGCCGATAGAGCTGGTGGTGGAGCTGCTGCCGACCGGCTGCCAGGTCGAGGTGCACGACCCGGACCCGGCCCCGCCCGGCGACCTCACCCGCCCCGGCGTGGAGCCGCCCGACCCCTGGCAGGAGCACGGGCGCGGCCTGCTGCTGATCCGCGCCCTGAGCTCGTCCTGCGGTCACCGCCCCGCCGGGTCCGGCAAGGCGGTCTGGTTCAGGCTTCCTGCGGTACCCGCTCCGCGTCGCCCTTCGGAGTGACCTCCGCACCGGCCTGGGCGAGGCGGGAGTGCCGGCGCCCGTAGGCCGCGTACACCAGCAGCCCCACCGCGAGGAACACCGCGAACTGGAGCCAGGTCGCCGCGCCCGTCTCGTAGATCAGGTACAGGCAGAAGCCGACCCCGAGCAGGGGCGTCACCGGGTACAGCGGCACGCGGAAGGTGCGGGCGAGGCCCGGCTCGCGGCGGCGCAGCGCGATCACGGCGACGTTGACGGCGGCCATGGTGGCGAGGGTGCCGATGGTGCACAGGTTGACCACCGCGTCCAGCGGGGCGAACGCCGCCGGCAGTGCGAAGACCGCGCCGACGATCAGCGTGCCGGCGACGGGGGTCGCGGTGCGCGGCGAGACCTTCTCGAAGACCCGCGGGATCAGTCCGTCGCGGGACATCGACATGAGGATGCGGGTCTGGCCGTACATCACGGCGAGCACCACCGAGGCGATGGCGACGACCGCGCCGAAGGCGACCACGCCGCCGCCGATCGTGGAGCCGGTGACCTCGTTGACGACGTACGACAGGGCGGCGGGCCGGTCGCCGACCGCGTCCCCGCCGATGGCGCCGATCGCGGCGACGGCGACCGCGCAGTAGAGCAGGGTGACCAGGCCGATGCAGACGAGGATCGCGATGGGGATGTCACGGCGCGGGTTCTTGGCCTCCTCACCGGCCGTGGTGATCGCGTCGAAGCCGATGTACGAGAAGAAGGCGGCCGTGGTGCCGGCGCCGATGCCGCCGAGGCCGTCCGGTGAGAACGGGCTGAGGTTGCCGTCCTGGAAGGCGTAGAAGCCGACGGCGCAGAAGGCGACGAGGACGGCCAGCTTGAGGACGGCCATCGCCGCCGTGGCCCGGGCGCTCTCCCGCACCCCGCGCACCAGCAGCACGCAGGCCAGGGCGATGACGATCACGGCGGGCAGGTTGACCACGCCGCCGTCGCCGGGGCCCGCGGAGAGCGCGTGCGGCAGCTGGAGGCCGAGGACGCTGTCGAGCAGCTCGTTGACGTACTGGCTCCAGCCGACCGCGACCGCGGAGACGGACACGCCGTACTCCAGGAGCAGGCACCAGCCGACCAGGAAGGCGGTCCGCTCGCCGAGTCCGGCGTAGGCGAAGGAGTACGAGGAGCCGGAGACCGGGATGGCGCCGCCCAGCTCGGCGAAGGCGAACGCGGTGAACACGCAGGTGATCGCGGCCAGGACGAAGGAGACCACGACGGCGGGGCCGGCCTCGGCCACCGAGTCGGACAGACCGACGAAGATGCCGGTGCCGACGATCGCGCCGACGCCGAAGCAGACGAGCTGGAACAGCCCCATCGTGCGCTTCAGGCCGTGGCCTTCGCGGTCGGCGCCGGATTCGGCGACGAGGAGGTGGGGGGACTTGACGCGGGAAGCGGGCATTGCGGGTGGTGCTCGTTTCTGGTGGTGCGGGGGGCGCGACGGTGATCGCGGCCGGCGGCACCGGAAGGGGTGGCTCCGGGACCGCCGGTCAGAATAGCGGGATGGGCCCCTGCGGCTGCCCCGGCCGGTCAGGCCAGGGTGGCGACCAGGACCGCCTTGATGGTGTGCAGCCGGTTCTCGGCCTCGTCGAAGACGACCGAGTGCGCGGACTCGAAGACCTCGTCCGTGACCTCCAGGGAATCGAGGCCGTGGGCCTCGAAGATCTCCTGGCCGACCTTGGTGCCCAGGTCGTGGAAGGCGGGCAGGCAGTGCAGGAACCTGACGTCCGGGTTGCCGGTGGCGCGCAGCACGTCCATGGTCACGGCGTACGGGGCGAGGGACGTGATCCGCTCGCTCCAGACCTCCTTGGGCTCGCCCATGGAGACCCAGACGTCGGTGACGACGAAGTCCGCCCCGCGCACCCCCTCGTCCAGGGTCTCGGTGAGGGTGATGCGCGCCCCGCTGGACTCGGCGAGCTCCTTCGCCCGGTCGACGACCTCCTGCGCGGGCCAATAGGACTTCGGGGCGACGACGCGTACGTCCATGCCGAGCAGGGCGCCGGTGACCAGGTAGGAGTTGCCCATGTTGAAGCGGGCGTCACCGAGGTAGGCGAAGGTGATCTCGTGCAGCGGCTTGTCGCTGTGCTCGGTCATCGTCAGCACGTCGGCGAGCATCTGGGTGGGGTGCCAGTCGTCGGTCAGGCCGTTGTAGACGGGCACGCCGGCGAAGGCGGCCAGCTCCTCCACCTTCCGCTGGCTGTCGCCCCGGTACTCGATCCCGTCGAACATGCGCCCCAGCACGCGCGCGGTGTCCTTCACGGACTCCTTGTGGCCGATCTGCGAGCCGGCCGGGTCGAGGTACGTGGTCGAGGCGCCCTGGTCGGCGGCGGCGACCTCGAACGCGCAGCGCGTGCGCGTCGACGTCTTCTCGAAGATCAGGGCGATGTTCTTCCCCCGCAGGTACCGCGTCTCGGTCCCGGCCTTCTTGGCGGCCTTCAGCTCCGCGGCCAGCTCGACCAGGGCGCGGAACTCCTCCGCGGTGAAGTCGAGCTCCTTGAGGAAGTGGCGGCCGGCGAGTGCGGTCGGGACTGTCGCCATGGGGGCGCTCCAGAGGTACGGGGACGGATCTCCATGGAATTGTATACGACTCCTTGAATTCTTATACGGCCTGCCGTTCGACCGGGCAGCTCATGCAGCGCGGCCCGCCCCTGCCCCGGCCCAGCTCGCTGCCCGGGATCTCGATCACCTCGATGCCCTGCTTGCGCAGGTGGGTGTTGGTGGTGGAGTTGCGTTCGTAGGCGACGACGACGCCCGGCTCGACGGCCAGTACGTTGCAGCCGTCGTCCCACTGCTCGCGTTCGGCGGCGTGGACGTCCTGGGTCGCGGTGAGGACGCGGATCTCGCTCAGCCCGAGCGCGGCGGCCATCGCGCGGTGCATGTGCTCCGGCGGATGGTCGGTGACCTTCAGCTCCTTCTCGCCCACGCCCGGCTCGATGGTGTAGGAGCGGAGCATGCCGAGCCCGGCGTACTGGGTGAAGGTGTCACCGTCGACCATCGTCATCACGGTGTCGAGGTGCATGAAGGCCCGCCGCTTGGGCATGTCGAGGGCCACGATGGTGCGGGCGGAGCCCGCCGCGAACAGCTTGTACGCCAGCATCTCCACGGCCTGGGGCGTGGTCCGCTCGCTCATGCCGATGAGCACGGCGCCGTTGCCGAGGACGAGGACGTCGCCGCCTTCGATGGTGGAGGGGTAGTCGGCCTGCCCCTCGGACCAGAGGTGGAACGCCGCGTCACGGAACAGCGGGTGGTGCCGGTAGATCGCCTCGAAGTGGACCGTCTCGCGCTGCCGGGCGGGCCAGCGCATGGCGTTGATGGAGACGCCGTCGTAGATCCAGGCCGAGGTGTCCCGGGTGAAGAGGTGGTTGGGCAGCGGCCCGAGCACGAAGTCGTCCAGTTCCATGGCGTGGAACCGCACGGAGGTCGGCTCCGGGTGCGCTTCCAGGAACTCGCGCTTGGTCATGCCGCCGACCAGGACCTCGGCGAGCTCGCGGGCGGACAGGGTCTCGAAGGCGGCCCGGAGGTGGTCCGTGGCCAGTACGCCGTACTCCTTCTCGTCGAAGACCCGGTCCAGGACGAGCCGGCGGGCCGCCGGGACGTCCAGGGCCTCGGAGAGCAGATCGCCGAAGAGGTGCACGGCGACGCCGCGGTCGCGGAGCACGTCGGCGAACCCGTCGTGCTCGGCGCGCGCCCGGCGCACCCACAGCACGTCGTCGAAGAGAAGGGCGTCCTTGTTGCTGGGGGTGAGCCTTTTGAGCTCGAGATCCGGCCGGTGCAGGATGACGCGGGTGAGCCGCCCGGCTTCGGAGTCGACTTGGAATCCCATGACTCCATCCTGACCATTCGGGCGCCTGTTCACCCCCCGCTTGCGCAGACCCGTGCGCCGCGGGTCAGCCGCCCGGCGCGGCAGGAGCACGTGCGCGACGGGTCAGCCGCCCGGCAGCAGCAGCTCCGGGCGGGCGAGCGGGCGACGGGTGGAGCGGCCCGGCTCCAGGACCGCGCGGGCGACGATCCAGCCGGACAGCGCGTGCGGGTCGGCCGGGTCACGGGCCAGCTCCTTGGCGTAGCCGTCCAGTGCGGTGGCCGGATCGCCGGCGGCGAGGTGCTCGTCGGGGGTGCGGGGGTCGGCGGGGCGGAGGGCGAAGGCGTGGGTGCGGGTGTCGGGCCAGAAGCCGCGGTCCGGGCGGAAGCGGAGAGTGCCGTCGTCCGGCCCGGCCGGTGCGGCGACGTTGCGCAGCCGCCACTGGGTGCGGTGCAGGGCGGCGGCCGTACGGGCCCGGGCCCGTACGGCCGGGTCGACGGGTACGCGCAGCCATCCGTCCAGCGTCCGGGCGAGCCCCGCGACCAGCCGGTGCCCCGGTGCGGTGAGCCGGGCGCTGGTCAGCAGCGTGCGCACGACCAGCCGGCTCTGCAGCCGGCGCAGCGCGAAGTGGTAGCCGGCGGTCTCGGCGTGGGCCGGATCGGCCAGCCGGTCCCGCCAGAAGCCGGCGACGCCGGTGAAGGCGTACGCGCCGTGCAGCAGCCCGGTGAGGTGGCGGGGGTCGGCGCGCCAGGGGGCGTAGAAGCGCTCCTCCCGGTCGTCGTCGAGGAGGGGGAAGAGGTGGAGGAGTGCCGCGAGTTTGCTGTGCTGGAACTCGTGGACGAGGGTCTCGGCGAGGGCGAGCGCGGACCCGGGGCGGGAGATCACCATGGCGCCGAAGGAGTCGCCGCTGGAGGCGGACACCCCGACGGTCGGCGGAGCGGGCGGGGTGAAGGCGGTGCGGCCGTACGGTATGACGGCGCGTATCAGGGCCGGGTCGAGCCCTCCCGGGCCGGTGCCGGTGCTGGTGCTGGTGCCTTTGTCGGTGCCGGTGCCCGTCGCGGCGAGGATCCCGACCGCGTCGTCGAAGACCCGCTGCCACTCGGCCGCCTCCTCGGCGTCGAGCCGGGCGGGCGGGACCGGATCGTCCAGGTCGCGGTAGGGGTCGAGATCGTCGAGGGGTATGGCGACGGGACCGGCGGGGGTGGTGTGGACGAGAGTACGCAGGGGGAGCCAGGCGGCCGACGTCTCGGGGGCGGGACCCGCCGCGGGGGCGGGCGGGGCCCCGGCCTGGCGGGGCTCGGCCTGGCGGGGCTCGGCCTGGCGAGGACCGGCTTGGCGGGGCTCGGCCGGGAGTGGCTCGGCCGGGCGGGATCCCTGCCGGCGGAATGCCTCCGTCCGAGGCTCCTCCGGTCGTCGCCGGTCCGCCGGCGCCGTCACCGGGTGGCACGTCACGGAGGTGCGGGAGCCGTCGTGGGCCGGTGGGCCGGAGAGGGTCAGCCGACCCGCTTTCGTCGCGGCCCGTGCGACGGCCGGTCCCGGCGACGCGGCCGGCAGCCGGAGCAGGCCGAGGCCCGGCAGGTGCAGAGCGCCGTCGGCGAGGGGAACCGTGAGCGACGTCCTGGTACCGGCGCGCAGGGCCGCGGTGAGCGCCAGGACGTTCAGCCGGCCTGCCTCCGCCCACAGCGGCGGCCCCGTCGCGGTGCCGTGCACCCGGCGCAGCATGTGGGCGATCCAGCCACCCGTCGTCGGCGCGAGCAGCAGCCGGTCGACCGCCTCGGGTGCCCGCTCGGCGGCCGCCTTGAAGGTGTCCCAGGCCTCCGCGACCGGTGTCAGGGGCGTGGGCAGTTCCGCGAGCCGGTCCAGCAGGGTCCGCAGCAGGAGCAGCCGCCGTGCCCGCTCCCCGCGTTCCAGGAAGGCGACGGCCTCCGCGGAACCACCTCCGGCGGCCAGTTCCGCGAAGATCCGGTCCGGCACGCGGAACGGGGCGGGGTGCGGCTCGCTGGTCATGGGCGGGGACCTCCGGTCGGGGGTGGGCGCACGTGCACCCCGGCGGGCGCTCGGCCTCGTCGGGGCTCGTCTCCGGGGCCCTGCCGTCGGGGCCCTTCGGTCGGGTGCGGGCGGCGGCTACTCGGCCCGGGCGCCGCCGCCGCCCTCGCCGCCGCCTCTGATGCTGCCGCGTGCGCGCAGGACCTCTTCGAGCAGGCGGGCAGTGGGACGGAGCGGCGTGAGAGCGTCCACGGCGGTCAGGGGCAGCGCCGCGACGTCCGCCAGATCCGACTCCCAGACATCGGCGCGCCCGAGGGCGACCGGCTGTTCACGGGTGGCGGCTTCGGCATGGCGCAGAGCGGGCGGCTGGTCCAAGATGCTCCCCCTTCTCGCACGGTGGCACTCGATGCCCCGTGTCTCTTTCCATCATGGCCATTACGACCCATGTCGAAAACCGTACGATCACGCCACCCGATCATCCACGAGCACCCGGTCACTCCCGCGGATCCGCCAACTCCCTCAGCGCTTCGGCGAGTCCGTCCTTCCGCAGCGGATCGTCGTCGACCGCCACCACGGCGTCGAACAGTTCCCACAGCGCCTGCGGGTGGCGCCGGGCGAGGGTGTTGAGGATGCCGGTCGCGTCCGTGCGTGCCTTGGTGTGACGGGGCAGCGTCCCGGTGACGCGTGGGTCCAGGGACCCGACCACCGTCTGCCGCTCGGTCGGGTCGCTCATCAGCGGATAGGCGAGGAGGGCGTCCACGGCCCGCAGCAGCGGGGAGACCCGCCGTTCCCTGCCGCCGGGCTCCACCGCGGCGAGGATCTCGGTGCGTTCGGGGCTCTGCAGCCGGATCTCGGGGTACTGCAGAGTACGGCCCGCGTCCCTGAGGGCGGCGATACGCGTCCGTACGGCCGGAAACAGTTCCTCCGCATCGGGCGGTGCGGGCAGTACCGCGGCCCGGTCGGCCAGCAGGGCGAGCAGGACGTCGGAGAACAGGCCGGTGGCGCGCACCGGATCGTTGGCGGCGGCCCGGCCCCGCCCGGCGGCCCGGAGCAGGGTCTGCCGGTGGGCGAGACTGCGCCGCCCGACGGGCAGCGCGTCCGGCGGCAGCGGCTCGCGGAAGGCGAGCGCCTCCTCGAAGGTCTCGCAGGCGTCCACGATCCACAGCTGGTCCGCGAAGCCGGGCACGGCGTCCCCGGCGTACCGGGCGAGCGCCGAGTCCAGGTCGATGCCCAGCTTGTCGTCGGTGGTGGCGTCCGCGCAGAACAGCCGCAGCTGCCCGGACCGGTCGAGGACGCCGTGGCCGCCCCACCAGACCCAGAGCACATCTCCCCGGGCGGCGGGGAGTTCGCGGACCAGGGCCCGGCGCAGCGTGGCGTGGTCGGCGGGCGCGTACGCCACTTCGGGGACGTACGGCGGCAACGGGGCCAGGTGCAGGCGGATGTTGGCCTCGGGTACTCCGGCGGCGCGCAGCAGGCGGTGGAACCGGACGGCGTCCCGGGCGGGTCCGGGCAGGTCCCAGCCGGTGCCGGCGTCGTAGGCCTCGACGCCGACGACGAGCGCGTGCACCCGGGCCGGGTCCGCGGCCGGGGCGGGGAGCGGGCCGGTCACGGGAGCCGGTCCACGATGTGCCGGTACACGGCCGGGTTGGTCCAGTAGGCGCTGTGCGCGGCCGGGAACGGCTGGCGGCTGTCGACGGCGACGTCGGTCACGCGGCCCGGGAACAGGCCGGCGCCCAGGTAGGAGAGCAGGTCGCGGGGGTCGTAGAGGTTCAGCCAGTCGGGGAAGTGGTCCGGCAGCGGCGCGGGGTGTTCCAGGGAGGGCAGGGACCCGGACTCGTAGAGGAACGGCCCCTGGGAACCGGCGGTGACCAGCAGCCTCACCTGGGGCAGCGGGGTGAGGACCAGCGTGTCCAGGGCGATGATGCCGCCGAGGCTGTGCGCGACGACCGCGACGGGCGGCTCCAGACCGGCGAGCAGGGCGCGCAGTCCGGCGCGGACCGCGTCGCCGCGGCTGAGGTAGCGCAGCACGTCCCCGGCGGCCGGGTGGGCGGCCTCGGTGAGGGCCCGGCGGCGGCGTACGATGGCACGGGAGGCGGCGGAGCCGGCGACCCGCAGTGCCAGGGAGCGCACGCCGCGTTCCGTGCCGCGGGCCGGTGCGCCCAGGGCGCGGGCGAGCCGGTCGGTGACGGCGTCCCGGGTGGCGCCGACCGGCACGAGGGGCGCGTCGGAGTCCAGGGCGCCGGCGACGACTTGGGCGGTGAGGCTGCGGGCGGCGAGGCCGGGAAGGTCGTCCGGGGCGAGGGCCTCGGCCGCGGCGCCGAGCAGCGGGTGCGCGGCCAGGCCGGCGGCGGCGCGCGCCAGGCCGGGGCCCAGGTCGGCCGCCGGCGCGTCGCCCTCGGCGGCGAGGGCCGCCAGCCGTGCCCGCAGGTGCTGGTCCGGGGGCAGGGAACCCGGTGGCAGCTCGGCGGCGGCGGCCGACCCGGAAGCGGCGAGGGCGAGTTCGGCGTACGGATCGGCGTAGAGGGCGGCCCAGGCGGCCGTGCCGTCGTCGTCGGCGTCCGGGGCGGAGGGGCCTCGGCTCCGGCCGGAGACCGGGGGCAGGCTCGCTCCGCCGGCGGCGAGCGTCGCCCCGTGCTCGCCGCCCCAGTAGTAGGGCACGACGCGCAGTCCGCCGCGCAGCTCCGTCACTCCAACGGAGAAGCGCCCCGCGAGCGCAGAGAAGCCCGGTTCGCGCACCCCCGTGCCGTGGATGAAGACGACCGCCGTCATGTGCCCCCCGTGCCCCTGGTCCAGGTCCGTGTACGACTTCCGATCCCTCGTCAGATCGTTTCCAGTCTAGGAAGGTTCGATCCCTTCCGCGGCGAACGTTCCGAACCGGAGACCGCCGAGCAGAGGACCGTCGAACAGGCCTGCCACCGGTTGGCCACCTGACCAACGGGGGAGACACATTGAGCCCTGACGCGATGATCACGCACCTCGTGGGTGCCGCGGCTCTCGTCCTGGTGGCCGCCCACGCGGCCGGCTGGCTGGCCCGGCGGCTGGGACAGCCGTACATCGTCGGGCAGTTGTCGGCGGGCATCGCGCTCGGCCCGTCCCTGCTCGGGGCGCTGGCGCCGGACGCGTACGCGTCGTTGTTCCCCGAGGAGATCGGCCCGGCGCTGACCGGCTTCGCGCAGTTCGCGCTGGTGGTCTTCCTGTTCGCGGTGGGCTACGAGCTGGATCTGAAGATCCTCGGCGACCGGGCCCGCACCTCGCTGACCGTGGCGCTGGCCTCCTTCGTGGTGCCGATGGCGGCCGGCTGCGCCGGCGCGCTCGTCTTCCGGGAGCAGTTGCACGGCCTGGGCATGCCGCGGGACCTCTCCCCCGCCATGGTGGTCTTCGCCGGGGTCGCCCTGTCGATAACGGCGGTGCCGGTGCTGACGGCCATCGTGCGGGAGAACGGACTGTCCGGGTCCGTGCCGGGTGTGGTGGCGGTCTCGGCGGCCGGGGTGCTGGACGCGGTCTGCTGGACGGTGCTGGCCGCGGCCCTGATGGACAGCGGCGGCGCCGAGGCGGTGCTCGACTGGCCGTGGCGGGTGGCGCTCGCCGTCGGCTTCGTCACCGTGATGGTGCTCGCGGCCCGGCCGGTGCTGCGCCGGCTGCTGTGGCGGACGCGGATGGAGCCCGCGCTGCGGCTGGCGCTGCTCATCGGTTTCGCCCTCGGATCGGCGTGGGTCACGCACTCCCTGGGACTGCACGTGATCTTCGGGGCGCTGCTCGCCGGAGTGGTGGTCCCGCGCGAGGAGGGCGGCACGCTCGACCCGGACCTGCTGCGGCCGCTGCACGACGTCAGCTCACTGCTGCTGCCGTTCTTCTTCGTGGTCTCGGGTCAGTCCGTGGCGCTGAACGGCATGGACGGCACGGGCTGGACCGTCCTGCTGGTGGTGACCGTGCTCGCCGTCACGACGAAGATCGGCAGCGGCACGCTCGCGGCCCGGCTCGGCGGACTGGACCGGCACGACGCGCGGACCGTGGGCGTACTGCTCAGCGCCCGGGGTCTCACGGAGCTGATCGCCCTCGACGCGGGTCTTCACGCGGGCTTGCTGAGCACCCCCCTCTACACGGTGCTGGTCTTCATGGCCCTCGCCACGACCCTGCTCACGCAGCCGCTCCTGCTGCTCACCCGTCGGCCGGCCGGACCGGACCGCCCCGCGCCCCCCGCCCAGGCGACCGTCCCGGTGGCCCCGCCCGCCCAGGGCGGAACGACGACGGAGCCGGGCTCGGACGTCGGTTGAGCGAACCCGCCCGCCCGGCCGCCCGCCCGCCCGGCCGCCGGGGCGGCCGGGCGGTCACATCGGTACCGGCGCGATGTCGCACTCGATGCGCCGCCGTTGGCGGGCCGCCACCAGCCAGGGCTGGTCGGCGCGGACCACGCGGGTGAAGCCCTCGACGGCCTTGCGCTGCATTCCGTCGGCCTCCGCGCCCCGGCCCAGGCCGCGCAGGTCGAGGGCGAGGTTGGCCGTGCAGGACAGCGTGAGCGGGTGCTCCTCGCCGGCGACCTCCGCGAGCAGGGGCAGGTTGGCCTCGTCGATCTCACGGGCCCGCTCGAAGTCCAGGCGGGCGTAGGCCGTGTTGGCCTGGCCCAGCGCGGTGGTCAGTGTGACGATGTGCCGCTCTCCCACGGTGTCGGCCAGCAGCCGGGCCGCGTCGTCCTCCTGCTCCTGCGCGCTGTCCAGGGCACCGCGCGTCCGCAGCGTCGCGGCCAGGGTGACTCTGGCCAGCAGGGTGCACACGTGGGTGTCTCCGAGCCGCTGCGCATAACGCCGTACGGTGCTCTCCGCCAGTTCCTGGGAGCCCTCGAGGTCTCCGGCCAGACGCAGGTCGACGCAGACGTTGGTCGCCGTGGCCAGTGAGTCGAAGTGGTCCTCCCCGTAGCGGCGGGTGAAGTGCCGCAGTGCCTCCTCCGCGAGCTCGGCACCCGCGTCCAGTGCTCCGTCACGGCGTCGGCAGACCGCCAGGTTGCGGGCGATGCGCAGGGTCAGCGGGTGCTCGCCGCCGAGTGCGGAGCGCGCGCGGAGGTACACGTCCTCCAGGGCCTCGCGGGCACCCGGGTAGTCGCCGCACTCTCGCGTGTTGATGGACAGGCTGTTGAGGGTGTTGAGGGTGTAGAAGCTGGTGGGTCCGAAGTGCAGGTCCCGCAGGCGGGCGTTCTCCTGGTCCAGCGGCAGCGCTTTCCGGAACTCCCCGCACAGCCGCAGGTCGACGCCCCACGAGTGGGTCGCGCGGAGGGTGGAGGGATCGTCGCGGCCGAACAGGGACCGGGCCAGCTCGGTCGCCTCCTGGCTCAGGATCCGCGCCTCCTGGATCCGGCCCTGGTAGCGGCGGGCGTCGGCCGTCTCGCACAGCGAGTCGATCAGCTCCTCGGGCTCGACGTCGAGTGCCCGGGAGGTCTCCAGCGCCTTCTCCGCCAGCGGGATCGACTCCGGCACGTGCCCGGTCTGGCGCAGCAGGAACGAGAGGCACTTCGTCATCCGGACGACGTGGATGTCCTCCTCGCCGGAGGCCGCGAGCCAGGCGCTGTAGGTCTGCCGGGCGAACTCCGCGGAACCGTCGTGGTCGCCCCAGTAGTACAGGAACCACACGCTGTCGGCGACGAGGTCCCGCACCCAGGTGTCGGTGCTGGTCACCGCCTGCGAGGCACGGAGGTGGGGCAGCAGTGACTGGTAGGCGGGCCATTCCAGCGGCGAGCCGTACGGCCCCGGTTTGGCCGCCGACAGCAACTGGTGTGCGGCGCCCCGCATCCGCTCCCGCTCCTGCGTGCCGAGCTTGGCCAGGAGCACGGTCTGCAGCAGGCGGTGCATCTGCAGGGTGTTGGAACGGGTGTCGACCTTGATCAGGGAGAACTGGCTGAGATCGCGGATGGCGCGGTTCAGTTTGATCGAGTCGCGCAGCAGGGGGTCGATCTCGGGGGTGATGCTGACGCCCCGGCTGCCGCGCAGGATGGAGCGCGGGATCGGTTCGGGAGCCATGCCGGCGCAGATGTCGAGGAGTTGCCGTGCTCCGGGGTTGTTCTGCCGGATGCGCTCCAGGGAGAGGTCCCAGGCGGCGGCGACGGAGACCGGGTAGTCGGGGTTGGGGTCCAGTTCGAGGATCTCGGGACTGCGCTGGGCGAGCAGGTCGAGGTAGTCGTCGACGAGCATGCCGGTGACGGCGCGCCAGGCGCCCGCCTGCTCCACCGCCAGCGGCAGGTCACCGAGTGCCTCGGCGAGCCGGTCCGCCTCCTCGGCCGTCAGGTCGGGCGAGCGCCTGCGGAGCAGCTCGACGGACTCCGACCGTTCGAAGACGCTCACCGGCAGCGGGGTCGCCACCCGCTCCCAGGCACGGTTGCGAGAGGTGACGATGACCTTCCCGGGCCCGTTGGCGGGGAAGTACCGGCGCACCACGTCGATGTCCTCGGCGTTGTCGAAGACGAGCAGCCAGTCGGCGTGCGGGGCGCCGGTGCGCAGGGCCTCCAGCACCGCGGGGACGGCGGTGTTCGCGGTGGGGGCGCCGCGGTCCTGCCCGGACGGAGTGATGCCCAGCCGGGCGGCCAGGCCGGCCAGCGCGGCCAGGATGAGGCTCTCCTGCTCGGCGGGGATCCAGCAGATCACCTTGTACTCGTGCTGGTGGGTGTAGATGTACTCCAGGGCGAGCTGGGACTTGCCGACGCCGCCCAGGCCGTGCAGCGCGTGCGGGAGCACTGCGGCCGTGTCCTGGGCCCCCAGCTGCTCCTCCACGGCCCTCAGCAGCCCCTGCCGGCCGACGAACGAGGTGTTCCGCAGGGGGACGTTCACCAGGAGGGCGGACGTCGCGGTCGTGGTGCTCTGCATGAGCTGCTCAGCCTCCGGGGCTTCGGGTGAGGTCGCGTCGGTTACCAGGGGCGGCACGTGGTCTCCAGGTTCGGTGGGGTGGTTCGACGCTGGATCCATGCCTTCTCGGCCGCCGGGTGATCCCCCGCCGCCCGCAGGGTTCACCTCTGTGGGTGTACCCGCGGGCAAACCGGCGCCCACCCGTTCGGCCGCACCGGGCGGCAGGCGCCCGGAGAGTCGGGGTTCGATGCGCCTGGCCCGTTCGGAGTAGGGACCCGAGAGTGCGCGCATCACGGCCAGTTCGCTGCGCAGCCAGCCGTGTTCGGCGGGGTCGGGCAGGGCGGCTCCGGCCGGGTCGCTCAGGGCGGCGCGCAGGGCGACGCCGCGCCGTCCGGCGGCCGGCAGCTCGCCCACCATGCTGACGGTGCGGGCGAGTTGGCTGCGGGTGGTGGTGGCGAGCAGCGCCTCGCGGACCCCCTCGGCGAACTCGGGCCGGCCTTCGCCGCCACTGTTCCAGTCGATCAGCCCGCCCATGAGGATCTCGGCGATGTGGTCGGGACCGGTCTCCGGCATGGCGCGCCGGCGCATCTGCTCCACGAGGTCGAACTCGAAGGGAATGGCCGCGAGTTGGGTGGCCAGTCGGCGGGCGGCGGGGGTGGCGAGGGTGAAGAAGCGCCGCACGGCGGCGGAGGCGGCGCGCGGCAGGCGCGGGGCGCGCAGGCCGGGGGCGGGCGCTCCCTTGGCGAGGGCACCGGCGAGGACGACGGGCAGGGACCGGCGCACGCCCCGCTCACCGGTGACGAGGTCGGCCCAGGTGCCGAGGGAGCCGGGCTTGAGGGACAGCACGGGCACCGGTACGGAGCCGTCACCGGCCTCGGGCAGCGGGCGCAGCGGGTCGGGGCCGCCGGGCGGCGCCCAGTGTCCGAGGCCGTCGTTGGGGGCGCCGAAGCCGCCGGCTTCCAGGACCGCCTGGTACGGGTAGAGGGAGGTGCGGTGGCGCAGGTGCGGCGGCAGCAGGTGGACGAGGGCCGTGGGGCCGGCGTGGCCGAGTCGGCCGAGCAGGTCGTCGGCGGCCGGTGCCGCCCAGCCGTGGGCGAGCCCGTCGGTGACGACGAGGAAGACCCGGCCGCCCCGGCCGTCGAGGAGTTCGGCGGGGTCGGCGGTGGCGCGGTCGGTGGCCCGGCGCAGGGTGGCGGTGCCGGTGCGCGGGACGTGCACCCGGACGCCGCGGACGCCGCGGAAGGCGCCGCTGTGCTCGGCGGCTTCGGTGAGGCGGGCGCAGGTCTCCTGCCAGATCCCCATGGTAGGGGCGTCGTCGACGAGCAGGACGAGGTCGAAGACGGTGGCCCGGGCGGGCCGCAGGAAGGGCAGCCACAGGCCGTCGGACACGCCCTGCTCGGCGGTGGCCTCCTCGTCGAGTTCCAGGGTGTGGCGGGAGGGGATGCGCCGGGCCAGTCGGTGCAGGGCGCGGGCGAGCAGCGCGGTGGTCCGGCCGGGGCCGGGCCGGGAGCGCTCCTCGGGGGGCAGCAGCGGCTGCCCGACGTGGAGTGTGAAGGTGCCCTCGGCGTCGGGTAACAACCGGTGCCGGGGGGCTGGTTCGGCGTGCGCGCCGGCCGGGTGGCCGGTGGGTGCGAACCGGTCCGCGGGGTCGCCCGGCGGCGGTGCGGGCGCGGCAGGGGTGCCGGAGGCGTCGGGTGCGGAGGGGGCCGGCCGTGCGTCCGGTGCCGGGTCGGCGGCGCGTGCGTCGGCATCGGCGGGGGGCCGGTCCGCCGTCCGTTCGCCCTCGGTGGCGGGCGGGAGAGCGGGCCGCGGGGATGCGGGGTCCTGCGCCGGATCCGGGCGGCCGCTGCCCGGGCCGCCCGGGCCGGAGCCGGGGCCGCCGTGGCGGTCCCAGTACGCGGCGAGCCAGACCGCGTCGGCGACCTCCCGCCAGTGCGGGCCGGCGGGCTGCGGCGCGTCCGGGTACGACTGGTCGCGGGCACCGGGGTCCTGGGCCGGGGCCGTGGTGAGCGCCGCTCCGTACCCACGCGCGCCTTCGACGGAATCGGGGAACGCCGACGGGGGCGACGTCCCCGATACGGGATCACCGTCGCCCGGTCCGGATGCGCGCTCCCTGGGAAAGCCGGTCAATTCAGCGGCCCTTCGCGAGGTCGCGGAGGAGCATTTCCACGAGCTTACGCCCGTCACCGTCCGCCTGGAAACCACCCGCGGTGGTCATCTGCACCGCGTTCAGCAGCTGGTCCAGGGAGTGGGTGCCGCCGGACCGGATCTGCCGCACGAACTCGTCCACCAGGTCCTCGGTGCCCTCGGGCCGGACACCCAGGTGTCCTTCCACCAGGGCCAGCAGCTGCTCGCGGCCGGGGGTGCGCATCTCCAGCGGGAGGCAGCGCCGGCGGAAGGCGGCGGGGAACTCCCGCTCCCCGTTACTGGTGATCACCACGACCGGGAACTCCCGGCACTCGACGCGCCCGCCCCGCACCAGCGCCTGTCCGGCGGGGTCGCTGGTGTGGACGCGTGCGGTGTCCGCGGCGTCGCGCACCAGTTCCGGGACGTCATAGCTTCCGTTCTCCAGGACGTGCAGCAGGTCGTTCGGCAGGTCGATGTCACTCTTGTCGAGTTCGTCGACGAGGAGCACCCGGGGACGATCGTAGGGCAGCAGGGCGGTGCCCAGTGGGCCGAGAGTGATGAAGTCCCCCAGAAGAGGCGGGAGTTGCCGGCGTGCTGACACGGCCGACGGGTTGTCGCCGCCCGGCTCTGCGGCCCCGCCCTCCGCGTCCGCCGTCGCCGTGGTGCCGCCCGGTTCCGGTACCCGGGGCGCGGTGCCGCGCAGTCCGGCCTGCCAGGCCGCGATGGTCTGGGCCCGGCCCATGGCGTCATGGACGTACAGCCCGTCGCGCAGCGTGGTCCGGCTGACGATGCTCCACTCCAGGACCCGGCCGAGGCCCAGCTCCCGGGAGATCACGTAGGCGAGCGTGGACTTGCCGATTCCGGGCGGCCCGGTGATCAGCAGCGGCCGGCGCAGCAACAGGGCGGCGTTGACGGTGTCGATCTCGTCGGGGCCGAGCTGCGGGGTGACGTCGCCGCGACCCAGCCGGCGTACCGCTGCTTCCGGCTCGTCCGGCGGTGCGGGCTGGGACGGCGCGCCGAGGAACCGTCGCCAGGGCGGCGCCTGCGGCAGCGGGGGCGGGACGACCGGCGGCCGGCCGGTGCCGTGGAACACGCGCCAGCCGTTCGGGGACGTCTGCTCCTGCGCGTTCATGCCGGTGCCTCCTCGTCGGCGAGTTCGCCGGGATCAATGGTATGCATGTCGACAATGCGGGTGGGGTCGTCCCAGAAGAAGCCGATGTGACGGCCGAGGAGCCGACCGGGACCCTGCCGGTTCAGTTCGGCGTTCTGCCGCAGGCGGTGGATGGCGAGCGGGATCTGCCCGGGCGTCGGTACGGCTGCGAAGACGGCCGTCACCACCTCACGTCGCTCCTCGGGGAAGGCTCCTCTGCGGTCCCACACCGCCAGCCCGACACCTTCCGCTATGGCGGCCTTGAGGGCCTCCATGGCGGAGATCCGGGCCGGGGCGTCCATCACCACGGCCGTGTGCCTGGTGTCCCCCGCGAGTGTCGCCTGCCATGCGTCGATCCGCTGCGCGTCCGGCTCGCTCCAGCCGTGCACGCTGACCCCGTGCTGCCTCAGCGCGTGCCAGCGCTCCTGCCACTGGTGTCGCACCAGTGCGTCGTCGGTGCGCATCCGGTCCAGACTGCGCAGGTGCACCCCGTACTTCAGCCCGAGCGGCAACGGCCGCCCGTCACCGATCCGGTACGTCAAACTCGCCACATCGTGGTTGAGGAGTTCGTACGGAAGGACGAACTCCACGTACGCCGACGGCTGCCGGTGTCCACCGGCGGGCGGCTCCCCCGGCCCGGCCCAGAGCCGGCCGCCCTGCCGCAGCGCGTCGTCGACGGCCGGGCCGAGCGCGTCCAGGGTGGTCACGGCCGGCGCGCCGGGCTGCGGGTCCCAGTGGCCCGGCACGGTGTTGAGCCAGGGACGTACGACGACCTCGCCGGAGCCGTCCCGGGCGGGCTCGACGGCGACGACGAGGCAGCGGGGGATGTCGGGGTCGCGCACCGTCCGGGCGCGGGTCTCCCGGCGCCGGATCAGCTCCTGGGTGAGGCCGGCCCGCCGGGCCCAGTCGTCGACCCAGCCGCAGAGCGCCGCGCGGTGGCCGCGCGTGGCGGCGAGCGGGCCCGCCCGGTCGAGGAGGAGCACGGCGGGCGGCAGGCCGTCCGGCTGGGCGTTCCACGCGAGGACGTGGAGGAACAGCTGGTCGGGTAAGAGTCCGGTGGGCAGGTCGAGGCCGTTGAGTTCCTCGGCGAGGTCGTCGCGCAGCCGGCCGGCGGGGAGTTCGCCCCCGGCGAGGACGGCGCGCGCCCGGGCCTCGTCGTCGCGGCCCAGCGGGCCCGGCGGCACCTGGGGCGGGGCGGGCGGGTCGGGGGTGATCAGCCGGTCCAGTGCGTCACCGGCCGGCGTCCCTTCGAGGATGCGCACCACCGTGACGAGCACGTGTTCCCCGCCCTCCACTTTCAGGGCGGTGCGGACCAGGGTGACCACGTCCTCGCGCTGCTTGACGCCGCGCAGGTCGACGGGGCGCGTCAGACCCAGGTGGTCCCCGAGCACCGTGGCGAACTGGCTCCGCCCCTGCGGATCCTCCGTACAGCCGAGTCCGCACAGGGCCTCGGTCAGCTCCAGCAGCAGTGCCGCCCCGCGCGCATGCCCGGAGTCGCCCTCGGCTGCCCCGAATCCCGCGCCTGTCTCCACCGACTGTCCCCCATGAGCCGGTACGTCTGCCTGACCGACCTGCGAAGTTAGCACGGCAACTGACGGGTTACCAGAGACCAGTGGGGTGGAGGGACACCGATCCGGCCGAGCCGCCCCTTCGAGGGCGGCTCGGCCGGACACGTTCGCTAGAGCCGCGGGTCCACCGGCTCCGACTCCAGCGCCAGCACGCCGAACACCGCCTCGTGCACCCGCCACAGCGGCTCGCCGTCCGCGAGGCGGTCCAGGGCCTCCAGACCGAGCGCGTACTCGCGGATCGCCAGGGACCGCTTGTGGTTCAGGAACCGCTGCCGCAGCCGGGCGAGGTTGTCGGGGCGCGTGTACTCGGGGCCGTAGATGATCCGCAGGTACTCGCGGCCGCGGCACTTGATGCCGGGCTGCACCAGGCGGTCCTTCGCGTCGCGGACGACGGCGCCGACCGGCTTGACCACCATGCCCTCGCCACCGCGGCCGGTCATCTCCAGCCACCAGTCGACTCCCGCCGACACCGACTCGGGGTCGCCGGTTTCGACGTACAGCCGCCGGGTGGTCAGGAGCAGGCCACTGCCGTCGTGCTCGACGAGCCGGTCGATGAGGCCGAGCTGCTCGTCGTGCGGCAGTGCGGCCAGGCTGCGGCCCTGGGCGGCCAGGATCTGGAACGGGGCCAGGCGGACGCCGTCCAGGCCGTCGGTGGTCCAGCAGTAGCGGCGGTAGGCGGCCGTGAACGCGGCGGCGTCGGCGGACCGGGCACGCTGGCGGTCGAGGAGGTCCCCGACCCCGACGCCGCGCGCGGTGGCCTTCTCCAGCGCGGCCAGCGCGTCCGGGAACACCGCACCGGAGGCGGCGCCCACGGCGGCGTACTGGGAGCGCAGCAGTCCGGAGGCCTTCAGCGACCACGGCATCAGCTCGGTGTCCAGCAGCAGCCAGTCGGTGGACAGCTCGTCCCACAGGCCGGCCTCGGTGATCGCCGAGCGCAGCCGGCCGAGGATCTCCTCGGTGACGGCCGCGTCGTCGAGGAACGGGCGGCCGGTACGGGTGTAGAGGGAGCCCGTGGGCCCTCCCCCGCTCCCGGGCCCGCTCGGGAGGGAGGCGCCCCCTACCCCGAAACGCGCCCGGGCCGCCTCCGCGTCGCGGCAGACCAGGACCACCGCCCGCGAGCCCATGTGCTTCTCCTCGCACACGACCCGCGCCACACCGTCGGCCGCGTACTGGGCGAACGCCTCCTTCGGGTGCTCCAGGTAGCCGTCCACCCCCGAGGTGGCGGTCGGTGCCATGGTCGGCGGCAGGTACGGCAGCAGGCGCGGGTCGGTGGCGAAGCGGCTCATGACCTCCAGGGCCGCCGCCCCGTTCTCCTCCCGCACGGTGATCCGGCCGGCGTACCGGGTCTCCACCACCCGGCGGCCCTGCACGTCGGCCAGGTCCAGCGGGCGGCCGTCGTGTCCGCCGGGCGCCTCGGTGCGCAGCGGCCTGGCCGGCTCGTACCAGACCCGCTCCGCCGGTACGTCGACCAGTTCGCGCTCCGGCCAGCGCAGCGCGGTGAGCTTGCCGCCGAAGACGGCTCCGGTGTCCAGGCAGATGGTGTTGTTGAGCCAGGTGGCCTCGGGGACCGGGGTGTGGCCGTAGACGACGGCCGCGCGGCCCCGGTAGTCCTCGGCCCACGGGTAGCGCACCGGCAGCCCGAACTCGTCGGTCTCGCCGGTGGTGTCGCCGTACAGGGCGTGGCTGCGGACCCGGCCGGAGGTGCGTCCGTGGTACTTCTCCGGGAGACCGGCGTGGCAGACCACGAGCCGGCCGCCGTCGAGTACGTAGTGGCTGACCAGGCCGTCGATGAACTCCCGCACCTCGGCGCGGAACTCGTCGCTCTCGCCGTCCATCTGCTCGATCGTCTCGGCGAGTCCGTGGGTGTGCTGGACCTTCCGGCCCTTCAGGTGGCGGCCGTACTTGTTCTCGTGGTTGCCGGGGACGCAGAGGGCGTTGCCCGACTTCACCATCGACATCACGCGGCGCAGGACGCCGGGGCTGTCCGGGCCGCGGTCGACCAGGTCGCCGACGAAGACGGCGGTGCGGCCGTCGGGGTGGACGCCGTCGGTGTAGCCGAGCTTGCCGAGCAGCGACTCCAGCTCGGCTGCACAGCCGTGGATGTCGCCGACGATGTCGAAGGGGCCGGTGAGGTGGGTGAGGTCGTTGAAGCGCTTCTCGGTGACGACGGTGGCCTGCTCGGTCTCCGCCACGCCGCGCAGGACGTGCACCTTGCGGAAGCCCTCGCGCTCCAGGTGGCGCAGGGAGCGGCGGAGTTCGCGGATGTGGCGCTGGATGACCCGGCGGGGCATGTCGGCCCGGTCGGTGCGGGTGGCGTTCCGCTCGGCGCACACCTCTTCGGGGATGTCGAGGACGATGGCGACCGGCAGGACGTCGTACTTCCTGGCCAGCTCGATCAGCTGGCGCCGGGCGTCCTGCTGCACGTTGGTCGCGTCGACGACGGTGCGGCGGCCGGCGGCGAGGCGCTTGCCGGCGATGTAGTGGAGGACGTCGAAGGCGTCCCGGCTGGCGCTCTGGTCGTTCTCGTCGTCGGCGACCAGGCCCCGGCAGAAGTCGGAGGAGATGACCTCGGTGGGCGTGAAGGTGCGCCGGGCGAAGGTGGACTTGCCGGAGCCGGAGGCGCCGATCAGTACGACGAGGGAGAGGTCGGTGACCGGCAGGGCGCGGGCCTGCACGGTGGTACCGGTGGTGTTGGTGGTACCCGTGGTGCCGGTCGTGTCGGTGGTGCCGGTGTTACCTGTGGTGGTCATGCGGCCTTCGCCTCCTTCTGGTTCTCGTTCGCGGTCCGGGTGAACACGGCCATCTGGGTGGGCGGGCCCACCTCGGGGTCTTCGGGACCGACGGGGCGGAACTCCGGGGTGTAGCCGTGCCGTTCGGCCACCGTCTCCGCCCAGGTGCGGAACTCCTCGCGGGTCCACTCGAAGCGGTGGTCGCGGTGGCGGACGTGGCCGGCCGGGAGGGTCTCCCAGCGCACGTTGTACTCGACGTTCGGCGTGGTGACGACGACGGTGCGCGGGCGGGCCGATCCGAACACGGCGTACTCCAGGGCGGGCAGCCTGGGCAGGTCCAGGTGCTCGATCACCTCGCTGAGGACGGCGGCGTCGTAGCCCCCCAGGCGCTTGTCGGTGTAGGCGAGGGAGCCCTGGAAGAGGGTGACGCGCGCGGCCTGCCGCTCGCCCATGCGGTCCAGCTTGAGCCGCCGCGAGGCGATGGTGAGGGCGCGCACCGACACGTCCACGCCGACGATCTCGGTGAACCGCGGCTCCTTGAGCAGCTCCCGCACCAGCTGCCCCTCGCCGCAGCCGAGGTCGAGGACGCGGGCGGCGGCGTGGTCCCGGAGGGCGGTGAGGATCGCCTCGCGGCGGTGCACGGCCAGCGGCGTGGGCTTCTCCTCGGCCTCGGGCGCCGTCTCCTGCGCGACCGCGTTGTCGATGTCCTCGACGTCGCTGTCGTCGGTCTCCGCCAGCCGGATCAGCTCCAGCCGGTCCATCGCCTCACGGGTCAGGGACCAGCGGCGGGACAGGTAGCGGCTGGTGATCAGCTGGTGCTCCGGGTGGCCGGGCAGCCAGCCCTCGCCGGCCCGCAGCAGCTTGTCGACCTCGTCCGGGGAGACCCAGTAGTGCTTGGCGTCGTCGAGCACCGGGAGCAGGACGTACAGGTGCCGCAGGGCCTCGGCGAGGGTGAGGGCCGCGGACTCCAGGACGAGGCGGACGTAGCGCGAGTCGCCCCACTCGGGAAACTCGGTGTCCAGCGGGACGGCCTCGACGGTGACCGTCCAGCCGAGCGGCTCGAAGAGGCTCCGCACGAGGCCGGGACCGCCGCGGGCGGGCAGTGCCGGTACCTCGACGCGCAGCGGCAGCGGCTCGGCCGCGCGCTCCGGCCGGGCCTTGCACACGCCGCGCATCGCGCTGGAGAAGACGTTGCTCAGCGCGACGGCGACGAGTGAGGAGGCCGCGTACGGGCGGTCGTTGACGTACTGCGCGAGTGCGGCGTCGGGCGCGCCGCCACGGCCCTTGCCCCGGCCGCGCCGGACCAGCGCCACCGCGTCGACCTCCAGCAGCAGCGCCGCCGTGCAGCGCTGTTCCTCCGCCTCCGGGTAGAGCACGTGGGCCGTGCCGAAGGAGGTGGAGAACGCCTGCGCCTTGTCCGGATGCTTGTGCAGCAGGAAGCCGAGATCGGTCGCGGGGTGCTCGGGGGTACCGGTGGTGGTGATGGTCAGGAACATGCTGAGGGCCTCTCCGGCCGGTGGACGCTGACGAGGTGCCGTACGCGCGGGAGCCCCCAGGGTGTTGATCCTGGGGGCTCCGGCAGGACGACGGTCATACCATCGCACGGGACGGGTGACCGACGCCTTCGGTTATCGGACGGGTGACCGGCGCCTTCCGTTGCCGGACGGCCGGCCTCAGGTCAGCTGGGACTGGACCTGCGAGGAGATCAGCTCCAGGTGGTCCAGGTCGTCGAGGTCGAGGATCTGGAGGTAGATCCGCTGCGCGCCGATCTCGGCATAGCGGCCGATCTTCTCGACGACCTCGGCCGGGGAGCCCGCCAGGCCGTTGGCCTTCAGCTCGTCCACCTCACGGCCGATCACGGCGGCCCGGCGGGCGACCTCGGCGTCGTCCTTGCCGACGCAGACGACGAGGGCGTTGGAGTAGGTCAGCGCGTCGGCCCCGCGGCCGGCCTCCTCGGCGGCGGCCCGCACCCGGCCGAACTGGCGCTCGGTGTCCTCGATCGAGGCGAACGGGATGTTGAACTCGTCGGCGTACTGGGCGGCCAGCCGCGGGGTGCGGGTGGCGCCGTGGCCGCCGATGAGCACCGGGACCTTCGGCTGCGCGGGCTTGGGCAGCGCGGGCGACTCGGTGAGGTCGTAGAACTCGCCGTGGAAGTCGAAGGTCTTGCCGGTCTCCGTGGCCCACAGACCGGTGACGATCGCCAGCTGCTCTTCCAGGCGGGCGAACTTCTCCTTCGGGAAGGGGATGCCGTACGCCTTGTGCTCCTCCTCGAACCAGCCGGCGCCCAGGCCCAGCTCGACCCGGCCGCCCGACATCTGGTCGACCTGGGCGACCTGGATGGCGAGGACGCCGGGCAGCCGGAAGGTGCCGGCGGTCATGAGGGTGCCGAGCCGGATGCGCTTGGTCTCGCGGGCGAGGCCGGCCAGGGTGATCCAGGCGTCGGTGGGGCCGGGAAGGCCGTCCACGGAGCCCATGCGGAGATAGTGGTCGCTGCGGAAGAAGGCGTCGAAGCCGAGGTCCTCGGTGGCCTTGGCCACGGTGAGCAAGGTGTCGTAGGTGGCCCCCTGCTGGGGCTCGGTGAAGATACGGAGATCCATGTCTCCATCCTGCCTGCTCGGTGCGCGTGCGGCGCACAGGCTCCCGGTGGCCCGGCGCGTTCCTGGCCGCTGCGCGGCTGAGCGGGGGTGCGGCCGGCCGGTCGCGGTGTCGTGGCTAGCCCGCTTCCCGCTGCGGTAACTCCGCGTCCCGGTCCGTCAGTCTGCGCAGCATCTCCAGGACGCGGTCCCGCGACTCGTCCGCCGCGTCGATGGCCTCCATGCACTGCCAGTACGTGGCCTCGTCGTCCGCGGCACTGGCGACGCCGACGAGCGCGATACCGGTCTCGCCGAGCAGGGTGCCGAGGCGCATCAGCGCCTGGCGGGCATCGCCCAGTTCGGTGAGCTGGGCGGCACGCAGCTCCCCCGGGGCCAGCTCCGGGGTGCGCAGCACTCCGCAGCCGCGACCCGCGAGATCGGTCAGTCCCCGTGCCTCGTCGCGCAGTTCCGGTGGTCCGGAGACCGCCAGCCGGCTTCCGATCGCCTGCGCCAGGGCCTGCACCTGCCACACCTCGGTCAGGATTTCCGGCACCTCGCCACCGGCGGCCAGGGCCCGCCCACTCGCCACGATGAGCCGCACAGCGTCCATGCCGCTGCCCCCGTCTGTCTCCGACGCGCTCGCGGCGCGTCCGCCCGAACTCCGTTGTTCACTACCCAGAGTGAAGGCATGTGGGACGAAAAGCCAGAGGAAGACGGAAATCTTCGGACACTATATTCAACTCGGGCCCGTTTCCGACTCCGGAGCGTGATAACGGAGTTCGGCGCTCCTCCGTGCTCGGTCCGCCGGCCCTCCGGGCGCGGGGAACCTGAGCGCGTTCCGCTCGATCTTCGCCTCCAGCGCGGCCAGCGGGTCGACGCCGAGCACCTCGCAGAACTGGAGCAGGTACGCCAGTACGTCGGCGACCTCGTCCCGGACCCGGTGCGCGGTGTCCGGGTCGGCCATGACGCGGGCCGACTGCTCGGGCGTCAACCACTGGAAGATCTCCAGGAGTTCGGAGGCCTCCACGCTGAGGGCGGCCACGAGGTTCTTGGGGGTGTGGTACGGCTGCCAGTTCCGCGCGGCGGCGAACTCGGCGAGCCTGCGCTGCAACGCCGCGAGGTCGGGAGGATCGGTCACTGGACCAGGTGTACCACGGTGACTCCGTCGGCACCGGCTTCCCCGGCGGCACCCGCTTCCCCGCCGGCACCCGCTCCTCCGGCGACATCCGCTTCTCCGACCGCACCCGCCGCCCCGGCCACCCACGAAGCGTCGGCGACCGCCGCGACGAGGCGGATGTGCCCGCGGTCGCACATCCGGGCCGCCAGCCGGAGCAGTTCCGCGCGCTGCCGCACGTCCAGGCCGCGGTCGAAACCGTCGGCGAGAACGGTGAGTGTCTGCAACGCGGCGGGCACCTCTCCGGCCGGGTCGACCTCCAGCACACCGGGGCCGGTGAACAGCACCAGCGCGAGGGCGAGGTAGCGCAGCTCGCCGTAGCCGAGCCGGGCGAGGTCGGTA
Source organism: Streptomyces sp. WG5 (assembly GCF_049974565.1). Lineage (NCBI taxonomy): Bacteria > Bacillati > Actinomycetota > Actinomycetes > Kitasatosporales > Streptomycetaceae > Streptomyces > Streptomyces sp. WG5. Next base: position 49,145 of record NZ_JBNGGC010000004.1, read on the forward strand.
CGGACGCCGTCGCCCCGGTCCAGCAGCGCACGGACCACACCGCCGGCGGCCGGCTCGGCCAGGACGTCGTCGACGGGCCCCGCGCATCCCGCGCGTACCGCCCCGACGAACTGCGCGTGCCGCCTCCCGCACTCGGTGCGGGTGCGCCACAGCACGTCGGCGAGGTTGTCGCACCCGCCGAGCAGGCGCCCGGAGCCGACGGGTACGGGCTCCCGCATCCGGCCGGGCCGCGGATCGCAGGCGAAGACGGAGCGCAGGGCGACCACCGTCTGCTCGGCCGCGGCCAGCACCCTGCGCTGCCCTTCCGTCTTGCCGGCCACCCGCAGCGGCAGCAGCGGGGTGCCGAGCCGGTCGTCCGGCAGCGGGGCGCGGGTCACGGGCACCGACCCGGCCGTGTGCCAGGCCGCCTGCACGGCACGGCGGCCGGGGTCGCGCAGGGCGGTCTGCAGCAGCACGACGCCGTCCGCAGTCAGCCGCTCCCCCACGATGCGCAGCTCGGGCTCGGCCTGCACGGCGACGTCGAGGCGTACCGGGCCCGCGGCTCCGTCGACGGTGCAGCCGATGCGGAAGCCGCGGCGGTGCTGGGGGTCGGGCCGGGCCCGCTCGGGCACGCAGGCGACCGGATCGGGGAAGACCGCGCCGAGCTCGGCGCCGCCCCCGAGCCGGGCCAGGGCCTCGTACGCCGCGAGCGCGCTGGTCTTCCCGCAGCCGCTGGGCCCGGCGAGCACGGTGAGCGGCCCGAGCCGCAGCACGGCGCCCCGGTGCCCGGCGAAGGCGGACAGCCGCAGCTCCGTGACGTGGGGCCGGTCCGAACGGGACACGGCGGGCACCGCTGCCGCGGGGGACATTGACGCAGGTGACGCAAGTGACGCTGCCATGTGCGGACCGTAGGACTCCACCGCACGCCGAACCGTTTTACCCGTCCCGCGTTCCTACGATCGGGGGACGGGACCGTCATGGCCGGCCGGTCCCGTCACACCCCCGGGGGCCGGCAGGCCCCGTTCACACGCCGGGAGCCGACGGCCCCGTTCACACCTCGGAAGCCGGCACCCCCCGCTCACACCCCGGAAGCCCTCACACCCCGCTCACACCCCGGAAGCCGACGCGCCCCGTCAAATTCCGGGAACCTCCGCCGCGCCCTCCATCAGCCCGTTCACCTCGGTCCCCGCGGGTGTGAGCAGGAAGACGTTGCGGTCGACGCGGTGCATGCCGCTGGCCAGGCCGAACACGACGCCCGTGCTGAAGTCCAGGACCCGTTTGGCGACGTCGGTCTCGGCGCTGGTCAGGTCCAGGAGGACCGGAATGCCCGTCATCAGGGTCTCCGCGACCTCGCGGGCGTCCGCGAACACGTTGACCCTGAGGACGACGAAACGGCGGCGTGTCTCCGTCTCCGCCTCCGGCATCGCCCGGTGGCCGACCGCGGACGGCCATGCGTCGCGCCCGCGCAACGGAACGACCTGGGCGAGCCCTTCCCACTGCTCATCGGTGACGTCGTGACTGTTCACCGGCTCCCCCGATTTCACTCGCCTTCATTGCCTGCACCAGCCAATTCTTACGCCAAGTCACCCGTTCGGCCCAACAGCGACACGGTTCGCGACGCTCCGTATCCGGTGATTGCCCTGTGGCGGCCGGGGGGCACCCAGGGACGGCCGCTCCGCGCGCGGGGGCCGTTCTCCCGTACGCGCAGGGGCCGTTGCTCCGCACACGCAGAGAGCGCTGCTCCGCGAACGCGGACGCCATTGTCCCGCACGCGCGGGCGCAGTTCGTACGCGCCGACCCCCGAAGGAGAGCCATGGGTGCGCTGGACCTGCCCGAGCCCGTCATGCGCGAAGGGGCGCCGCCGGTCGACACCGCCGCGTTCCAGACCGCTCTGCGCGAGCGGGTCGACGGTGAGGTCCGCTTCGACGCCGGGAGCCGGGCGGCGTACTCCACGGACGCCTCGAACTTCCGGCAGACGCCCATCGGTGTGGTCGTCCCGCGCACCCCCGAGGCCGGTGCCGAGGCGGTGGCCGTGGCGCGGGAGTTCGGTGCGCCGGTGCTGTCCCGGGGCGGGGGTACCAGTCTGGCCGGGCAGTGCACCCACGCCGGCGTGGTCCTCGACTGGTCGAAGTACTGCACGCGCGTGGAGTCGGTGGACGCCGGCGCCCGCACCTGTGTCGTGCAGCCCGGGATCGTGCTGGACGACCTCAACCGGCGGCTCGCGCCGCACGGCCTGCGCTACGGGCCCGAGCCCGCCACCCACGCCAACTACACCCTCGGCGGCGTGATCGGCAACAACTCGTGCGGCGACGTACCGGAGGTTCATGGAACGGGCCGCCGACCTCGTCCATGCGCGGCAGCAGCTCGCCCCGGCTCTGCCCGTCGCCGTGCTCGCCGGACAGCGACCCGCCGTTCGGCCGGGAGCTGGTGGAGGCGTTCGGGCGGCTGAAGGCGGTCTTCGACCCGCTGGACCGGATGAACCCGGGGAAGGTCGTCGCGCCGTACGGGCTGGACGAGAACCTGCGCCTGGGCGGTGACTGGGCCCCGTACGAGCCCCGCGACCTGCACTTCCGCTTTCCGCACGACGGTGGGTCGTTCTCCCGGGCGGCCAACCGGTGCGTCGGTGCCGGCAAGTGCCGGCAGCACACCAGTGACGGCACGGTGATGTGTCCGTCGTACCAGGTGACGCGGGAGGAGGAGCACTCCACCCGGGGCCGGGCGCGACTGCTGTTCGAGATGCTCGACGGGGACCGTGCTGCTGTGGCCGGACACCTTCACCAACCATTTCCACCCGCACATCGGACGAGCGGCGGTACGGGTGCTGGAGCACGCCGGCTGGCGGGGGGCGCTGACGGCGGAGGGCGCTGACGGCCGGCCGGCGGGTGGCGCTCAGGCCCGCCGGTCCGCCTGGTCCTGACGGCTGGCCAGCGCCCAGATCACGAACACGTCGATCGCCATCATGATCACCGCCCAGACGGGCGCGTACGGCAGGAACAGGAACTGGGAGACGAGGCTCAGCGAGGCCAGGAAGATGCCCGCGAAACGCGCCCAGGCCATGTCCTTGAGCAGGCCGTAGCCGGTGACGAGGACCAGGACACCCAGGATGACGTGGATGATGCCCCAGCCGGTGAGGCTGAGTTCGTAGACGTAGCTGCCGACGCGTGCGTACACGTCGTCCTCGGCGATGGCCGCGATGCCCTGGAGGACAGCGAGGGCGCCGTTCAGCAGCATCAGTACGCCCGCGAAGACGACGCCGCCGGTGACCCAGCCGCTGGTGCGGTCAGCCGGCCGCGGGGGCAGCGGACCGTCGGTGCCGTGGGACGGCCTGCCGGGAGAAGGTGCGGCGTGCTGGCTCATGGGCGGAGTCCTTTCTTCGTGTCCCCGTACGGGCCTCGGCCCGTCGGCGCCCGGGGGCACCGACAGGTCACTCCGAGCCTGGGGTCAGCCGCCCCGCGGGGCCATGCGGGTCCGCCGAACGGGTGAAGGAGGTCTGACCGCGCCGCACTGCCCGGCCCCGGAACAAGAACGCGTGCGGGCGACCCGCCCCCGCCTCACGTTCACTGGAGCGCACCTGCGAACGCGCGGTACGTGGAACGCGCGCTGCGCAGGCGGACGTCGGAGGGCCGGTGACCGGCCGGACCGAGCGGCGGTGGCCCGGCCGACTCACCGCGCGGAGCCGCTGTACTCCGCCTCCCGGGCCCCGGCCGGCTTCTCCCCGGACTGCTGCCGGGCGCGGCGGCCGGGCAGGACGGCGAGGACGAGCAGGGTGCCGGCGGCCATGATGATCCCGCCGACGAGGCTGGTCGTGGCGACGCCGTGGGCGAAGGACTGGTTCACCGCGTCGGCCAGGGCCTCGGCCTGCCGGGGTCCGGCGGCGGGGTCCGTCGCGAGCCGCTCGGCGACGGCGAGGCCGCCGCCCACGGAGTCCTGGGCGGTGTCCAGTGCGGTGGCCGGAAGCCGCTTCCCCACGAGGCCGGCGAGTTCGTCGCGGTAGGCGGTACCGAGGAGGGAGCCCAGTACGGCGATGCCCAGCGAGCCGCCGAGTTCCAGGGCGGTGTCGTTGGCGCCGCCGCCGACGCCCAGTTCGCTCTCCGGGAAGGAGCCCATGATGGTGTCGGTTGCCGGTGACACGCTCAGCCCGATCGCGAGGCCGAGCAGCAGCATCGGGGCCAGGAAGTCGGCGTAGGCGGAGTCCTTCTCGATGAGGACGAGCAGGAAGACACCGGCGGTGCCGATCACCATGCCGGAGCCGACCATCGCCCGCACGCCCAGTTTCGGGGTCAGCTTCCCGGTCACCGCGGCACCGACGAACACGGCCCCGGCCAGCGGCAGCAGCCGTACGCCGGTCTCCAGGGCGCCGTAGCCGAGGACGAACTGGAGGAACTGCGTGGCGTAGTAGATGGCGCCGTAGGTGCCGAAGAAGAAGAACAGCACGGCCAGCATCGAGCCGCTGAAGGGGCGCAGCAGGAACCTGCGCACGTCCAGCATGGGGTGCGGGTGGCGCAGCTCCCAGGCCACGAAGGCCACCAGGCCGACGCCCGCGACGACGGCCGCGGCGACCGGGCCGGCGCCCCATCCGAAGTGCGGGCCCTCGATGGTCGCGTAGACCAGGCTGCCGACGGAGACGATGGAGAGCAGGCCGCCCACGTAGTCGATCCGGCCCATGCCGGCGGCCTTGGACGGCGGTACGAGGAGCAGCGCGCCGACGACGGCGACGACCGCGATGGGGACGTTGACCAGGAAGGTCGAGCCCCAGGCGTGGTCCTCCAGGAGCCGGCCGGCGACCAGCGGGCCGACGGCGATGGCGAGGCCGGAGGTGGCGGTCCAGGCCGTGATCGCGCGGGCCCGCTCCTCCTTGGGGAAGACGGCGACCAGCAGGGACAGCGTGGCCGGCATGACGACGGCGGCGCCGACGCCCATGACCGCCCGGGCCGCGATGACCGGTCCGGTCTCGTCCACCAGGCTGCCCATCACCGAACCGCCCGCGAAGATCACCAGACCGGCGATCAGGGCGCCGCGGCGGCTGTACTTGTCGCCGACCGCGCCCAGCACCAGCATCAGCGCGGCGTACGGGACGGTGTAGCCGTCGATGACCCACTGCAGGTCGCTGCTGCTCAGGCCGAGGTCGGCGGTCATGTCCGGCGCGGCGACGATCAGGGACGTGTTGGCCATGACGACGATCAGCAGGCTCAGGCACAGCACGAGGAGCGCCCACCAGCGCCGTGCGTACGGCCCGGTCGTCTTCTCGACGGGCGGGGTGGTCAGGAGGGGCATGGGGGCTCCCAGGGGGAACGAGAACGGGTTAATTGCCCATCGGTGTGCAGGCTCGTGCAGAGTAGTTTGTTGCACAGTGACGTGCAAACAACTGGGTGTCTCTCGGCGTCCCCGCGGCACGGCGGCCCCCTTCCGTAGTAGTCGCGGGCGCCGCGGCGGCCGGCGTGACGCGCCGCACCCCCTGCGGTCACTCACCGGCCTGGACGCGCTGGGCGGGGGGCTCGTCGAGGAGGCCATGGGGGCGGGCGGTACGGCGCGACCGCGGACCCGGACGGGCCGGACCCGGACGGGCCGGACCCGAACGACGGCGGCACGGGCACCCTCGTGGCCGCGCCGGTCGTCACCAGGACGCGGGAACGCCGACGCGACGGCGGTGGGGGCGGTGACGGCGACGGCGACGGCGACGGCGACAGTGACGATGACGGTGAGGTGAGGTGCGCGGGCCGCGCGGCTCGCGGAGACCGTGCGGCCCGCAGCCCGCACGGTCTCCGCGGCGACGGGCAGGGCCTACGCGGGCGTACCCGCCGTACGGCGCCGCGGGCGGCGGCTCACTCTCCCGGGACGACTTCCGCGGTGACCGTCGGGGCAACGTCCTCGACCACGGCGCGGGCCCGCTCCTCCGGCACACCGGCCGCGATGAGCGAGGCGGCGGCGGCCCGGGTGCCGTCGTCCTCCAGCGCCCCGGTGTTGACCTGCTCCAGCAGCGCGACCATCATCGCCTCCAGCCCGGCGCTCAACACGGCCGGAGGCAGGTGACCGGGGAAGACACCGTCCCGCTGCCCCCGCTCCAGGATGGCGGTGACCTCGGCGCGGGCCGGGGCCAGGATCTCGGCCACGCGGTCCAGGCCCAAGTCGTGCCGGGCCAGCGCCAGGAGCATCCGGTAGCGGTCGCCCACGGGCCACATCAGCAACTGGAAGTGGGCGAGTGCGCGCTCGGCCGGTTCGCCCGGCCCGGTCCGTTCCGCCCCGGCGGCCATCGCACCGCGCAGCACCTCGGACGCCTCTTCGGCGAGAGCCTCCAGCAGCGCCGAGCGCCCCGGGAAGTGACCGAAGAGGGTACGCCGTACGACACCGGCGGCCCGGGCCAGTTCCTCGAGGGTGGTGTCCGGGTTCCGCCCCAGCTCCCGGCGGGCCGTGGCCAGGATGCGCGCCCGGTTGGACCGCGCGTTGCGTCGCTGCGGCTCACGGGCGACGGGCTTGGGCACGGGGGACCTCTGGGCGGGAGAGCGGGGCTGCGGGGGCGTCCATTCTGGCACGGGGGTCCGGCCCCGGCCCGGCCGGTGGCGTGCCCTCCCCCGCGCCGACCGGACACGCACGTGGCCGGCGGCTGCCCGGACGGCGGCCGCCCGGCCTGCGACCGCTCGATCGGCCTCTCCCGCAGACGGCTCTCGTCGACATCCCCTCGTCGGCGGCTCCCGTCGGCGTCTCCCGTCGGCGGCTCTCGTCGGCGGCTCCCGTCGGCGGCTCCGCGTCCGGTCACGCCCGCCCGGCCCGGTCCGCGCCCCTGGCCGCCCGCCGTACGGCGCCGAGCGCGGCGAGCACCGTGCCCACGGCCACGACCAGCAGCCCGCGCAGCCACACCTCGGCCTCGATCTGCGTGGCGAGCACGACGCAGGACGCGATGCCCAGCACGGGGAGCACGGTCGGGGCCCGGAAGTGGTCGGCCTCCCCCGGGTCGCGGCGCAGCACGAGCACGGCCGTGTTGACCATGAGGAAGACCACGAGCAGCAGCAGGACCAGGGTGGACGCCAGGGTGGCGACACTGCCGGTGAGCGCGAGGAGCATCGACAGCAGGGTCGTGACCGCGATCGCGGCCCATGGCGTGCGGCGGCCGGGCAGCACCCTGGTCAGCGCGGCGGGCAGCAGCCCGTCCCGGGCCATGCCGTAGGCCAGCCGGGAGGACATGATGCCGGTGAGCAGCGCGCCGTTCGCCACGGCGACCAGCGCGATGGCGCTGAACAGCCGCGTCGGCACGCCGCCGGCCGCCTCGACGACCTCCAGCAGCGGCCCGCTGGACTCGGCCAGCCGGTCCGTCGGTACCGCCACGGACGCGGCGATGCCCACCAGCACGTACACGGCGCCCGCGGTGGCGAGGGCGCCGAACAGGGCGCGCGGGTAGGAACGCCTCGGGTCGCGGGTCTCCTCGGCGACGTTCACCGAGGTCTCGAAGCCGACGAAGGAGTAGTACGCGAGGACGGACCCGCTCAGTACGGCCGCCGCCGCCCCCTTCTCCGGCGTACCGAGCTGCCCGAGCCGCGCCGGGTCGCCCTCGCCGCGCAGCAGCAGCCAGCCCCCGAGGACGACGATGACGAGGAGGCCGCCCACCTCGATGACGGTGGCGGCGACGTTGGCACGGGTCGACTCCTTGATGCCCCGCGCGTTGACCAGCGCGAGCAGGGCGAGGAACAGCACGGCGACGAGCCCGACCGACAGGGTCACGAAGGCGGACAGGTAGTCGCCGCCGAAGCCGCGGGCCAGCGCGGCCACCGAGACGATGCCGGCGGCGAGCATGCAGAAGCCCGCGACGAAACCGGCGAACGGACCGAAGGCGCGGGTGGCGTAGTGGGAGGCGCCGCCCGCCCGCGGGTACTTCGTGGCCAGCTCGGCGTAGGAGGCGGCGGTCAGCATCGCCAGCAGCAGGGCGACGGCCAGCGGCACCCACACCGCTCCGCCGGCGTCGGCGGCCACCTGCCCCACCAGGACGTACACGCCGGCGCCGAGCACGTCGCCCAGGATGAAGAAGTACAGCAGCGGGGTGGTCAGCGCGCGCTTGAGCGCCGGGCCGCCCCGCGCGTCCACCGACGGCTGCTTCTCGAGTCTCGCCATGGCGCCCCAGGTTTCCCGCAGGACGAGAAGCACGCCATGTTCCTGCCGCTCGCCGCGCCGGGAAAGCGCTCGGGTGGGTGGCGTCCGCCACCCACCCGATGCGTCGACGCGTCCTCAGCTCTGGGGACGGCTTCCGTGGTTCGCGCCGTTCTTGCGGCGAGCCTTCTTCTTACGGCGTCGCTTCGAGGACATCGAAGCCTCCTCTCCCTGTGCTTTCACGTACTGTCCACCGGATTGTGACCCCGGAGACCAGGGAGCGCCTTTCCCGCCGGCGCGACGGCAAACACCCGCCGCGAAATACACACGGGTGGCCTACGTCACGGGATGCGACGGGCGTGCACCGGTTCGCCGGCTCCCGCCCACCCCCCGGGTCAGCGCGCCTCGGCCGAGCTGTGGGGGAGCACCAGCGCCGAGTCCGCGTGGAGGGTGATGCGCACCGGTGTGAAGGTGGTGGCGTCCACCGGTGAGTCCCCGGTGCCGGGGCTGCGGGCGTAGCGCGGGTGGGCGCCTCCGCTGATCTGCCAGCGTATGCGGTGCCCGGCGGCGAAGCGGTGGGCGGTGGTGCTCATGGGCACGGTGACCTGCGTGGGGGCGTCTCCGGTGGTCCGCAGCCCGCCCAGCCCGTCGCAGACGTTGACGGAGCGGCCCCGCGCGTCCACGTCGCACAGGCGGGTGAAGACGTCGGCGTGCCCGGTGTCCGTGGAGACGCTCAGCCGTGCGGAGACCGGGCCCGCGATGTCCACGGGCTCGGTCAGTGGCGGGCCGGTGAACGTCAGGACGTCGTCCCGGGACTCCAGGGTGCTGTTGTCGCGTGGGCCGGCGGTGCGGGAGAGCAGCGGGCCGCCGAGGGACGGGGTGGGGTCGGCCGGGTCGTAGCGGAACGTCGCCAGGGGTGCGGAGTCCGTGGAGGCCTGCCGGGTCAGGTGTCCGTCCGGGGCGGGCTGCCAGGGGGTGGGGGTGTGCGGCGGCGGCCAGTCGTCGAGGTCCCGCCAGGTGTTCTCGCCGCCGATGTGCGCGCGCACCGCGGTGGGCCGCAGGCCGGAGCGGTCGCCGTTCAGGTGGGCGCGCAGCCAGGCGAGGCTCTCGGTGAACACCTCGGGCCATCCCTGCTGCAGGGCGGAGGTGTGGGTCCAGGGACCGACCAGCAGGGCGGTCTCGCATCCGGCGCGGCGCAGCCGGTGGTACTGCTCGAAGGTCTGGTCGACCAGCGCGTCGTGCCATCCGGTGATCAGGGCCGTGGGCACGCGGAGCCGCTGCGCCGACTCCGCCAGCGACGCGCCGTGCCAGTAGGCGTCCTCGGCGTCCGGGTGGGTCATCACGTCGTCCACCCAGGGCACTTCGCCCCCGAGGGCGGGCACGTACGCACCCCGCAGCGGCTGCGCGGTGGTGACGGTGCGCAGGCGGCGTTGCAGGCGCAGGGTCGCCTTCACGAACGGTCCCATGCCCTGGTGCTGGTAGGTCATGCCCGAGCCGACGGCGAGGGTGTTCTCCAGCAGCAGGGCACCGCCGGAGTGGAACAGGGCGTGGGGATCGTGGAGGCCCACCTGCACCACCATCGCCTTCAGCTCCGGCGGCGGGTCCAGGGCCAGGGCCCACTGCACGTAACCCAGGTAACTGGGGCCGACGGTCCCCAGGGTTCCGTCGAACCAGGGTTGCTCGCGCAGCCAGGACACCGTGGCCCGGCCGTCGGCGGCCTCGTTGCGCCACAGGTCGAACGCGCCGCCCGAGCCGCCGGTGCCGCGGCAGCTCTGGAGGACCACGTGGAAGCCCTGTTCGGCGAAGAGCAGGCCGTACTGGGGCGACCACGGCAGTCCTCGGCCGTACGGCGAGCGGACCAGGAGGGTGGGGAAGTCGCCCTCCGCACGCGGGAAGTAGTGGTCGGTGATCAACGGGCTGCCGTCGGCGGCCGGCACCGCCAGCCCCGGCTCCCATCCCGCCTCGTACCGTTTCGCCGGCAGGTTCCGCCAGGTCGCCCTCATCATCCGTGAGGACAGCGGCGGCTTCCCGGCGGATCGCGCCCCGACCGGTCCGGCCACGGCGTCGGGCGTGCGTGATGTCATCGTCCCCTCCTTCATTTCCGTACAGTGTACGAGAACAGGGGGTGCTTGGATGACCTACGCAGGAGCCGTCCCGACCACCAGGCGAAGGAGCGCGAGACCGTGCCCCGTGACGTGAGGCCCGGCGCCGCGGGCGTCGACCCCGAACAGCTCTGGCTGCCTCCCACGGAGCCCCGCAAGGGCCGCAGGCCCTCCTTCAGCCGGGAGCAGATCACCGTGGCGGCCGTCGCCCTGGCGGACGCCGAAGGGCTCGAAGCGGTCACCATCCGGCGGGTGGCCGCCGCGGTCGGAGCCGGCGCCATGTCGCTCTACAGCTACGCTCCCGACAAGGAGACCCTGCTGGAACTGATGGTCGACCACGTCAGCGGCGAACTGACCGTCACCGGCCCGCCCAGCGGCGACTGGCGCGCCGATCTGAAGACCATCGCCCATCTGCAGCGCGCCCACATCCTGCGCCACCCCTGGCTGACCTCCGCCTTGTCCACCCGTCGCGTTCCGGGCCCCAACACGCTGGCCTTCCTGGAACACGCGCTCGCCGTCCTGCGGCCCACCGGGCTGGACGGTGCCGCGAAGATGGAGGTCTTCGCCCAGCTCACCGCGTTCGTGGCCGGCCACGTCGCCCACGAGATCGCACAGGCCACGGCCGCGCAGTCCCCGGACCGGGCCGCGGCCGAGGCCCGCTACCTCGCCACCGTCGCCGCCGACGGCCGCCACCCGGAACTCGCCGAGGCCCTTTCCGCCCCCGGCCGCGCCCTCACCCCCGAGGCCACCTTCACCCGGTTCCTCAACCGCCTGGTCGACGGCCTCGACACCGACTGATCCCGCTCGCCTGTCCGCACCGGGCCGAGGACTCGCGTGAGCACGGCGCGGGGCCCTGGCGAGCGCCGGACCGACCATGGGCCACAGCGGGCGAGGCGACCGGCGACGAGGCCGACGGACGGATCCGCGCCGGCGGGGAGTGCGACGCCGTGACCGATCTCGACCGCACCCTCGGCCCGGCGGGCACCGGCCGGATGCCGCGACCGCCCTGAGCCGAGGGTGGTGACAGGACTGCGGGGTCGCCCGCGCATCGCCCTGCCCCGCCCGCCGTTCGGCCCCCGCCCCGGCCCCGCGCGACGTCAGTGCGCCGCGGGCATCCCGGTCTGCCCGGACGTTCGGCAGTAACCCTGCTGGAAGGCGGCCCAGAAGTCGTCGTCGATCCCGGTGTCGGCGAGCGAGCTCCAGTTGGTGTGGGCGACGAGTTGCAGGACGACCGTCGCGGTGAAGGTCTTGGTGACGCTCCCGGTGCGGAACCTCAGGTCCGGCGCCATCGGCGTGCCGGCGGACCGGTCGGCGACCCCGGCCGCGCCGAAGCGCTCGTCCGAGCCGTGGCGGGCGAGCAGGAAGGCGCCCGGGTTGGGGTTCGGGTCGGCCACCACCTGGTCGGCCAGGGCCTGCAGGGGGACGAGTACCGGCGGCCGGTGCGGATCGTCGACGGCCGGCGGTGGTACCGGGTCTTCCGCGTACGCGTCCTGCCGCGCCGTCCTCGCGTCGGGCCGGGGCGCTCCCCACGCCCGCGTGGCGTCAGTCGCAGGACTGACGGTGGGCCAAGTGCGGGAACATCTGCCGCCACCGGTCCTCGGAGACGCTTGCGGGATAGGCCGTGCACAGGTCCTCGTAGAGGCCGTCGGTGGCGAAGTCGAGCACGTAGGTCGTCTCCGCTGTGATGCCAGTGGTGTCCTGCGGGGTGACGGCCAGCCACCGGAGACCCTCCGGTGATGTCACCGGGGGCACGTGTACCTCTTGCGCGTTCTCCAGCGTGAAGAGCTCGGGGGTGTCCCACCGCCCGTCCTTCCCGATGGACCAGAGGCGGTAGGGCTCGCTCGTCACCGCGTAGCGGCCGTCGGAGCTCATGCGGATCGGAGCGACCGAGCGGTCGAACAGGAGGTCGTAGCCCGTCCTCTCGGGACGTGCCGGATCGGAGACATCCCAGAACTCGACGCCTCCATCGGCCAGCATCACCGCCAACCGCCCCTCGCCCACGGGGAAGTAGCCCCGGGGCGCGGCCGGAATCTTGTCGCCCTTGACGGGGTGCGCGGGCCGGGAGAGGTCCCAGAGCTGGATCTCGTCCCCCGGCGCCTCGGTGACGAGCAGCCGGGACGAGCCGACGTACATCGCGCCGGCTGCCATCGACGCCGCGTCCTCGATGCGGTCGCCCTTGCGGGGGCGGGCGGGGTCGGAGACGTCCCAGAACCTGATGTGCCGGTCCTGTTCCGTCGTCGCCAGCGTCTGGTCCCCGGCGAACCACAGGCTCCCCGAGCTCCAGAGCGCGCCGCTCGCCCTCACCTCGAGCGCGCCCCGGCGCACGGGGCTCGCCGGATCACTGATGTCCCACAGCGCGGTGTCGGGTTCCTCTTCCGAGCCCACCGCGAGGAGCATGCCGTCGGGACTCACCGCGATGGCCGGGATGTCGGCGGTGAACCGGATACCGGAACCCTTCCGCACGGCACCGCCCGGTTCCAACTGCCAGACCTGGAGGGTGTGGTCCAGCCCCCCGACCCAGTGGTGGGCCAGGAACAGCGGCTTCTCACGGCGTGCCAGGAAGGACATCGCCTCCCATCCCTCCGGCAGGGTGTACCGGACCTTCGGCGCCTGGGGGTCGCTGACGTCCCACACCTTCGTCGTGCGGTCCGCGCCCTCGTCCCGCGAGGCGATGACCAGCTCACCGTCCGCGCTGAAGGGGCTGGAGCCCATCTGGACCATGTCGTGGATGCGGCCCTCGATCGCCGGCGCCCTGGCCCGGTCGGGCCACAACCACACCTCTCCGTCCACCAGGCCGGCCGCCACATACCTGCTGTCCGGGCTGTAGGCGACCGACTGGGTCGGTTCGCTCGTCGGCAGTGCCGCCCCGTTGGGCTCGTTCACCAGGTCCGACACCTTCCCGGTCGTGTCGGACCGCCTGATGCCGTGGCCGCGGTCGGCTCCCGCCAGGAACCTGCCGTCCGCGCTGAAGGCCAGGGACGGGACGTCCTCGTTCCCGGAGCCCCAGGTGTCCCGGTGCTCCTCCGCCTCCACGCGCCGCAGGTTCTGCCCGTCCACCACTTCGTACCAGGCGATCTTCCCGGACGCACCGGTCGCGACGACCAGGTCGCGGCGGGGGTGGGCGGCCACCGCCATGACCGTCTCGGCCTCTTCGGTGTCCCGCAGCACGGGCCGGTCCGGGTCGCTGACGTCCCACAGTCGTACCTGCGCGGGCTGCCCGCTGCCCGTTTCCCCGTTCCCGTTGCCCGTGACCAGGTGGTCGCCGTCCCGCGTGAAGGCCAGGGAGATCAGTTCCGTCTCGGCGACCGTCCGCTGCGCCCGCAGCGTGGGCCGGGCGGGATCGCCCACGTTCCACAGCCGCAGCAGGCCCTTGGCGCTGCCCGCCGCGAGGGTCCGGCCGTCCCCGCTGAAGGCCAGCGTGTACGTCGCCCGTTGGGCGAGCGGCAGCCGGGCGAGCTCTCTCGGCTTCCCCGGGTCGGCAGTGTCCCACAGCGTCAGTTCGTCCCCCGACTGCGCGGCGAGGATCCGCGAGGTCGGGTGGAAGGCGATGGCCGAACTGCCGCTCAGCTGGAACCGGCCCGCTTCGACCGGCCTGGTCGGCACGGACACGTCCCACAGCTGGACCCGGCCGCCGCCGGATCCGTCGACCCGGTGGCTCGCGGCCAGGACCTTGCCGTCCGGGCTGTAGGAGAGGTCGAGAACGGCCCGGCGATGCCGCTTCTCGGGCACCAGGTGGGTCGGTGTGACGGTCGTCGAGGCCCTGTAGAGGCTGGATCGGCTCTCGGGGGTCACCGCCGTGCGGTAGGCGGCCAGGCTCAGGCGGAGCGCGGTCTGCGGGTCACGCTCCCGCAGGGCGTCGGCCCGGGCGGCCAGCTCCCTGGCGATGAGGCGCTTCTCCCGGCTCTCCGCCTGCTCGTTCTCATGGGCGGCCCACCCGAAGAGGGACACCGCCACCAGGGACAGCACCGACAGGGAGGCGATCCACGCCCGTGTGACGAGGCGTCGCCGGCGCTGCGCGTGGTCGCTCGCGGCGACGAACTCGCCCACCACCCGCGGGACGGGGACGCGGACCACGGCCGACGCCGCTGCACCTGCCGAGCCGTCGTCGGCCGCGTGCCGGGCCTCCCGAGCCGGCCGGTCGCCCAGGGCCGACAGGACTTTCCGGGCCGGCCCCTGAAGCCGCCGGCCGTCCCGGGCGGGCGGGACCTGACGAACCCGCCCGGTGTGACCCGTGGTGAGCTTCTTCGCCTCCTCCAGGGCGTCGCCCTCGTAGAGGCCGCTCGGCCTGCGTCCGGCCTCGGCCCAGCCTTCCGCCGCCGCGGTCAGCCGGCGGAGCCTCAGCAGGTCGTCCCGCACCTCGTCGATCCAGCCGCTCAGCCTCGCCCACGCGTGCAGCAGCGAGTCGTGGCCGAGCTGCGCCCCGCCCTCCTCGTCCACGACGACCAGGCGGGCGTCCGCGAGCCGGCGCAGCAGGCCCTCGCTGCCGGCCGCCTCCGCCGGAAGCACCCGGCGGCGGACCAGCCGCCCCTCACCGTCGGCGACGTGGACCATGGCGAGCAGGAGGCTGCGCAGAGCCGTGCGGCCGGCGTCGTCGAGGGAGCAGTGGATCCCTTCGGCCGCCGTGGCCACCGCGCCCCGGATGCCGCCGGCGGCGGCGTACCCGGCGTACGTCAGGGTCGTCCCCCGGCGCCTCAGCCAGATTTCGGGGAGGGCGTAGGCGAGGAAGGGCAGCGCCGCGGCATCACCCGTGGTGCGTCGCTCCTCGTTCACATCGCGCCGCAGGAGCTGCGGTACGCCCTCCTCCCACCGCAGGCCCGCGTACCGCGCCGGGCGCACGATCGCGGCCTCGACCTCGTCGTCGGTCAGTGCGGGCACCGCGAAGTGGCCCGGCCGCACGACGGATGCCAGACGGGGGTCGCTGAGGGCGTCACCGTAGTAGTCGGCGCGCAGCGCCAGGACCAGACGCGGACCGGAGGCCGCGTCCCCGGCCCGTTCCTCGCCGGCTCCCGCGGTGAGGGCGGCGGCGAACCGCTCGCGTTCGGCGTCGTCCGAACAGAGCGTGAAGTACTCCTCGAGCTGGTCGATGACGAGGAGGCGCGGTGCCTGCCCGGCTCCGGTCCCCTCGCCCGTCGCCGCGGGGCGGCTGAAATGCCCGCGTTCCAGATCCCGTACGACGTCGGAAGGCGCTCTGCCCACCGCCGCCGCCCACGCCTCGGCGAGGCTGCGGAAGGGCCGGTCACCCGGTGCCGGCACCAGCCGCACGGGGCCGAGACCCGCCTGTTCCGCGGCCACGCTGAGCCCCGCCCGGAGGAGTGAGGACTTGCCGACCCCCGACGGCCCCACCAGGACCACCGGTTCGCCGGGGCGCGCTTGTTGGACGCGGAGCAGCAACTCCCGGGTCAGTTCCTCACGGCCGAAGAAGAGATGGTGCTGCTCGGGGAGGAAGGGAAGGATGCCGGGGTAGGGGCAGACGGCGTCGGGGTCCGGGGGGCCGGCCGCCCGCTGCTCGGTGTCCGGGCCCGTCAGCGGCTCGTACCGCCGGTTGACGGCGAGGGTCAGCTCGCTCATGCGCGCGGTTCCACCGCCGTACGGGCGGGCGGCGCTGCCCTGGAGCCGCTGGTCGAGCAGCCGGTAGACGCCGCCCAGCGTCAGCCACTTGGGGCCGCCGGCGTGACCCTCCCTCAGCAGGGCGAGGAGGTGGCCGCTGAAGAGGGTGTGCTCCGCGTCCGGCGGGGCGTACGCCAGGGCGTCACGCATCGCCGAGGCGAGCAGGTAGCTGCCGGTGGGCCGGGCACCGGCGAACGGGTCCGTCTGGGCGGGCCGGCCGGGTTCCTGTGCGTTGCCGGCGAAACAGCAGTCGAGGATCACGACCGGGTCGGCGGCGGCATCGCTCAGGTAGTGCTCGATCTCCGTGTAGGGAACGGAATGCGCCGTGTCGGTCTGGGACTTGGTCCTCGCCGTCGCCAGGTAGAGCTGCCGGCCGGGTCCGCGCAGCCCGTGCCCGACGAAGTAGAGGAGGACGGTTCCGCGCTCGTACCGCTGCTCGGTGGGCTCGGCCCGGCCGATGACCGTCGCCAGCGCCTCCAGGACGTCGCTCGGCGAGGTCGGATCGGTGAGCAGTGTGACCCGGTCGCCCATGCCGCACACCGTGCTCAGGGTCTCGGCCACGTCCCGCGCGGACCGGTGCGCTGACGGCAGCTCGGGCAGCAGCTCTCCCGGGTGGGTGGCCGTCCCGACCACCAGCGCGTGGCAGCCGGCCGCCGCCAGATCCGTCCTCGCCGGCGGCTCCGTCACGTCCCCCGCGACCATGGTCAGCCCGCTTCTCGGACCGGACCGACGCGGCCGTCGCCCTCCGCCGTGTCTTCTGCCCCCCGGACTTCTCCTGTCCCTCGGACTCCTTCTGTCCCTCGGACTTCTCCTGTCCCCCGGACTTCCTCTGTCCCCCGGACTTCCTCTGTCCCCCGGACTTCCTCTGTTTCCGAAACCCCTTCTGCCCCCTGGCTCCGTTGTTCCGCCTGGCCTTCCTCCCCCTGCCGGGGCCCTCGCGCTTCCTGCGGCGTCCGCGTCGCCGGCGCCGTGCCCGGGTCCCGCTCCTGCCGGAGCGCCGCGGCGACCCGCTCGGCCAGCTCACTGGCGCCTTCGGCGGTCAGCCCGCGCACCTTCTCGGAGGTGACGACGGTCTGGGTACCGTCCGGCAGGGTGAGGGTGACGGTCTGATTGCCCCGGCGGCCCTGCAGCCACACCACGACGGCCGCCCCCACAGCCGCCGTCGGACCACCGGGAGCCAGCAGCAGCGAGATCAGCTCCCCCAGGGCACCCATGGCTCCGCCCGACGGCGCGGCGGGCGCCTCCCGGCGGACGAACCCGCGCAGCTCAGGGTCCTGGCGAAGCCACTGATAGAGGTCGTCGCAGGCTCCGGCCACATCTCCGTGCCCGGTATCCACGGACAGGGTCACTCTCATTCTCTGCTGCCCTCCAGCTGCAACACGGCGCATCATTACCAACTGTCCCCTCCAACACGCGAGTTGGCAACGCGGTAACGCGGGACGGCGCAGCGGTCGGCAGGTTCCGCAGCCGGCCCGCGGCCGGCCCGCAGCGCCGCCGCGGGCCGGTGCCGTCCTCGGTCCCGCAGGCACCGGGTGGGGTGCCGGTCCCGAGCGGGCCGCTCGTCGGCCGTACCGGAGGCGGACGTGCCGCGCCGCTACGGCCGGCCGATGGTCACGGCGCCTCGGAAGCGGTCCGGCGAGATGGTCGACATCGTAAATGCTCCGCATCCGCCGGATCAGTGCCCGTAGCACGTGCGCGATCGCAGCCGTGCCGACGAGGCGGACCGCCGGTCAGGCGGGAGTGGTCGACGGCGACAGCATGCTCATGGCGCGCAGCCCCCGGTCGGCGAAGGCGATCAGCCACTCGAAGCTCTCGTCGATGCCGGTGCTCCACTGGAAACCGTTGGCCGCCTGCAACGTGGCGAAGCCGTGGCAGAGGCTGCGGAGCATGCGCAGGGCGTGGTCCGCGTCGGCCTCTCCGATCTCGTAGCCACGCAGGACCGCCGTGAACGCGCCGAGCAGCCGCTGCCCCTCGATGGCCAGCGGATCGTCCGGGCCCGACGATTCCGCGCCGATCGTCGCGGCATACCGGCCGGGGTGCTCCAGGACGAAGCCTCTGAAGGCGCGCGCCGCGGCGGCCAGGGCGTCACGGCCCGCGTATCCCTGGATCGCACCACCGACGGTGTCGGCGGCCTGGCTCAACGCCAGGGCCGCGATGCGCCGGTTGAGGTCTTCCTGGCCGCCCACGTGCTTGTACAGGGACGGGGTGCGCACGCCCACCCGCTCGGCCAGCAGACCCATCGTCAGGTTGGCGAGGCCCACCTCGTCGGCGAGGGCGGCACCGGCCGCGACCACGGCCGCCGGGTCCAGGCCGGCCCTAGGCACGAGCGGCCTCCGTGCGGATGAAGGCGAGCACGAGCGAAACCACCTGGTCGGGGAACTGGTCGTGCGGGTAGTGCCCGGCGCCCTCGATCATCTCGAGGCGACCGAGGCCGGACGGCAGGGCGCCCACGATCGCCGACCCCTCGGCGTGCGGGTCGGCCCAGTCGGGGTCGAGCGTGCCCATCACGACCAGGACCGGGCAGCGGACGCTGCCGAGCTGCGCGCCGGCGTCGGTCGGGGCGCAGCGGCCCATGCCCTGCATGGCCTTCATCCGGCCCGGCTCGCGCAGCAGGGAGTCGATGCGGCCGAGCCGCTCGGCCCAGTCGGCCGGCTTCACGCCGGGGTAGGCCACGTCGAGGTACGAGCGCCAGAGCGGCACGCTGCCGAACGCCCCTGCGCCGAGCAGCCGGAGCATGCCCTGACGGAAACGCTTCACGCGCAGGTCGCCGAGACGGACCGATTGCTTGCGGGTGAACGGCGCCAACTCGACGACCGAGGTGATCAGCGAGGGTTCCCGCGCCGCGGCGATGGTGGCGGCACCGCCGGAGACCGAGTGGCCGACGAGCACGGCCGGGCCGCCCAGGTGACGGACCACCGCGAGCAGGTCGCCGGCGATGTCGGTGCGGCTCCAGGCCGGCCAGTCCGCGCTGGACTCCCCGCAACCGCG
Source organism: Streptomyces sp. WG5 (assembly GCF_049974565.1). Classification (NCBI taxonomy): domain Bacteria; kingdom Bacillati; phylum Actinomycetota; class Actinomycetes; order Kitasatosporales; family Streptomycetaceae; genus Streptomyces; species Streptomyces sp. WG5. Next base: position 67,897 of record NZ_JBNGGC010000004.1, read on the forward strand.
CAGATCGACCGCGGCGACCCGGTAGCCCGCCGCCACCAGCGGCGGGATCACGGCACGGTACGCGGCGCGGCTGTCGCCCATGCCGTGCGCGAGCACGATCAGGGGGCCGGACCCCGTCACCTCGTAAGCGATGGTGCCGCCGTCGACGGCAAGGTACTCGGTCATGGCATCCCCCAGTTCCTGGCTAATCTCGTTAGCCAAAAGCTAATGCCATTAGCCACACTTGTCAACGGCGGACTTACCGGCGCGGCCCCTGCCGCCCGTTCACGGCCGTCAGGGCGCTCGCAGTGGTGGCGGGCGGGGTCGCCTGCGGCGGGATGCCGGTCATGCCCGGGCCCCTACCGGGCGCGCGGGTCGTCCTCGCGGTAGAGCACGAGGTGCTCGTGGAAGAGAACCCCGTCGCGGACGTCGCCGGTGGCGGTGAAGCCGGTGTCGTCGACGTAGTCGAGGTGGTTGCCGGTGACGGTGTAGCGGCCGGTGTAGGCGCTCCGGCGGTTTCCCCGGGCCTCGTCGTAGCGGCCGTTCGGAAGCAGCTCCTGGCGGATGTGGCCGTCCGCGGTCACCCACATCCCGACGTAGGGGTGGGGAGCGCGGGGCGTGTCGTTGCTGGTCATGGCTCCACCCTCGGCCGTGCGGCGGGAGGCGGCCAGGCCGCCGTCCCTCCGGGTGAGGGGTTCCTGGGTGCCGCGCACCCACCGCCGGCTGATTCCCCGTGCGTCCCTCCACACGATCCCGGGAGGTGCCACCGGGAGACGTGCCACCGTCATCAGCCGAAGTCGTGGGACACCGCGCTCCCGCGGCGCGCGGTGTCCCGGGAGATGTCCGGTCCGGTTCGGACGCGTCTCGCCGGGAGCATGACCGTCGTGCCCGTCAGGGCCTCACTGGCCGGGCAGGTGGCCCTGGGCGTCCTGCGCCGCGGTGACGAACGCGTCGCCGTCGATGCCGGACGCACCTCTCAGGCGGACGACATCCCGGTCGGGCGGATCAGTCCGCTCTCGTAGGCGAAGATGGTCGCCTGAACGCGGTCCCGTAGGGCCAGTTTGCTGAGCACCGCGCTGACGTGCACTTTCACCGTGCCCACGGCCAGCCCCAACCGCGCTCCGATCTCCGCGTTGCTCAAGCCCGTGGCCACCAGGATCAGGATCTCGCGCTCGCGCTGGGTGAGGCAGTCCAGGGGGCCGGACGCCTCCGCACGGACCGGGGCCCCTCGGGCGAAGGCCGCTATCAGACGTCGCGTGACCGCGGGGGCGAGGACGCCGTCGCCGGAGGCGACGACACGGATCGCGGACAGCAGATCGTCCGGCTCGGAATCCTTGAGCAGGAAGCCGGAGGCTCCGGCACGCAACGCGTCGTAGACGTAGGCGTCGAGGTCGAACGTGGTGAGCACGAGGACTCGGGCTCCACCGCTGTGACGCGTGATGAGCCGGGTGGCCGTCAGCCCGTCCATACCGGGCATCCGGATGTCCATCAGCACCAGATCGGGGGCGAGTTCGGCCGCCAGCGACACTGCCGCGTCGCCGTCCGCGGCCTCGCCGACCACGGTCATGTCGTACTCGGCGTCCAGGATCGCCACGAAGCCCGCGCGGACGATCGCCTGATCGTCCACGACCAGCACCCGAATGCTGATGGCGCCTCTCCTTGTCTCGCTCACGCAGGGCCCGACGCCTGCGCCGCATCTTCCCATGGCGGGACCGGGACGTGCCAGGTCGGCCGTACCCGCCTGCGGACAGCCAGAACACGGGTCACCGCGAGCAGCGGACCGCGCCGGCCCCTCCTAGGTCCGAGGGGCGTCCTGTACGGCGTTCTCCCGACGCGCCGCGGGCGCCTGGCCGGCGTCGAGGCTCCCGAGCAGTCGACGCATGGTGGCGAGCGTCGCCCTCGACGCGGCGGCGACGTCGTCCAGGCTGCCCGCCTCCGCGGAGGAGATCACTCGGCCGGTCTGCCGGAGCACGGTCTCCCGCAGACCGCCGGCGACTCGCCGCCGCTCTTCGTGGACCAGTTCCCGCGCGCCCGCCAACAGGGCCGTGAGCGCCGCGTCCTCGCGGCTCAGCTCCCGCCTGCGGCGCCTGTGCATCAGCATCCCCGCTCCCCACGCGACCGTGAGCCCCAGGCCGAGGGGGACCAGCAGCACAACGAAGAGCAAGGACCCGTAGAACAGCACTGCGAGAAGAGAGCCGGCCGGCTCCCCGAGCATGGTTCCGTCGACGGCGAAGGCGGCCGTCATGGGGATCCCGAACGAGAGGACCGCCGCGGGAACCGACAGATACGACAGCCGGAAACCGGACGGATACGTCAACGGTGGCGCCGAGGGCTCGGCGTACCGGGCGGCAGGCGCGGTCGCGGGTCTCAGGGCGCGGCCGTAGGCGGCGACGGCGTAGACGGCGGCCAGTTCGACGACTCCGCCGCCCAGGAGGCAGTCCGCGGTGGACGGCGGCAGCACATCGCCGCGGAGCAGCACCGGCCACACCAGGGCAGTGGCCCCGACGGCCCCGAGGACCAGCCAAGGGGCACGCCGTCGCCACAACAGCGGCAGCGCGTGAACGGTCAGTACCAGCGCGAGCAGCAGGCACACCCCGACTCCGTGACCGGCGTTCCACGCGTTCGGCAGGGCGAAGCTCCACGATGCCACGGCGGCCGAGACGAAGACCGCCCCGTCCGCGATCCGCTGCTCGCGGGTGAAGTCACGCCGCCGTCCCACCACCGGCCGCCGTGCGGGCGGGGCGTCCGGGAGCACGGCGTGCACGCGCCAGCCCCCGTCCGGCCGGGGCCCCGCGGACAGCTGCCCCCCGATGGCGGCGGCGCGCCGGCACATCCCGGCCACCCCTCGACCGGAGCCGAGGCCCAGCTTGTCGCCGCCGGTGGAACCGGGTGGCCTGCCGTTGTCGACGGTCAGCCGCAGGGTGTCCCCGGCCCGCTCCGCCCGGACGCCGACCGAGGCGCCCGGTGCGTAGCGCAGGGCGTTGGTCAGCGCCTCCCGGATGATGGCGTGGGCGGCCTCGGCCGCCGGCCCGGCGAGGTCGGCGGGCAGGGAGACGGAGATGGGACGGCCCAGTCTGCCGAAGCCGGCAATCAGGGCCTCGATCGGAGCGGTCATCGACGCGGGAGCCGGTGCGTCACCCACCTGCATGACGGCCACGAGACGCCGCAGCGCGGACTGGGTCTCGCGGGCGGTACGGCTCGCGAACGCGAGTGCCTCGGCGCCGAGTTCGGGTCTGCTGCCGCCGAGCCTGCGGGCAGCCTCGACGGACACCACGACCGAGGTGAGGTGATGCGCGCTGATGTCGTGCAACTCCTGTGCCAGCCGCTCGCGTTCGGTGCCGGCGGCCTGCTCACGCTCCCTCTCGGCACGGGCCAGCCGCTCTTTCGCCGCCTGCCGTTCCCGCAGCCGGTACCGGTGGCCTGCGCCGAGGGCGGACGCCAGCAGGCAGAGGCCGGCGGCGACGAGCCAGTCGGAGAGGAGAACGCCGTCGAGGCCGTGCCGTACGGCCAGGGGAACGGGATCGACGACGACGGCGGCGGCGGTCGCGCCCAGGGCGACGGTCCAGTCTCTCCGCGCGGTGACGGAGAAGAGCGCTGTCAGGACCACCAGCCCGGGCACCAGGACCAGCATGTCGGGGGGTGCCAGAAGCTGCCCCAGCACCGACACCAGGAGAATCGCGGCGAGGGCGGCGAGCGGCGTCCGGTGGAGTCGGTCGAGCGCCACGACGGTGACCACCGTGGCGGACCACGCGGTGATCCACGCCGTGGTGCTCGGCGGCTCCTCCAGTGACGCGACCGTGAGGAACAGCAACACCGACTGCACTACCGCGAACAGGGCCGGCAGAAAGCGGCGCCGGGCGGCCCTCCTCATCGACGCGGCGGCCACGTCCTCGTGAGGTCCCGCCGACGCGGTTGCGATGCCGGTGCCAGTGCCAGTGCTCGTGCTCGTGCTCGTGCCGGTGAGCGCCGTCGGGCCGTCCGTGGTCCCTGCCGTCACGCGTGTACTCCGTCTCTCTCCCGGGGTGTTGTCTTCCTCAGTGTCGTCGCTCCCTGTTCCGCCGGTGCGCGCCGCTGCCCTCCCGGTAGAAGGGTGCAGCCCCTGCGGTGCGGTCCCCGCCGAACTCGCGCTCAGGACGCTGAGGCCGGTGCCCTGAGGAACCGGCCTCCGCGCAGCCGCGGACACGTCCGGGCCGGCCGGCCCGGTTCTCGCGTGCGCATGGAGGAGGCGGCCCGGCGCCGGTGACGTCCGCGGGCACCCGAGCTCCCTGCCACCCGGGGAGGCGTGCCGGGCCGGTTCCGGGCACCGTACCGGCGCTCTATGTCCTGCGGCCTAGACGGTGTTCCTCCCGGTGGCCGACGCCGCGTCGTCCCCGGGGCGAAAGGATCGTCACATGGAGCGAATCGATCTTCTCACCGCCCTGGTGGCCGCCCTGGCCCTTGCCGTCGTCGTGTGGTCCAAACCGCTGGAGAAGCAGCCGTTCTGGCTCTTCGTCCTCCTGTGTGCCGCCTTCTATCCCGCGGGCAAGGCGTTGTTCTCGGCGCTGGAGTCGGCCGCGGGCCCCGGGGGACCGCCGGCCGAGTGGACCTTCATGGTCAGCGTGAACGTCCTGTTCGCCGCGCTCGTCGCGTCGGCCTGCCGGAGGATCACGTCCTTCCGGGGCACACGCGCCGACCGGCGCTCCCACCACCGGGAGGTCGACGCGTGAGCTCCGTCCCGTCCACCCGCGCGTCGTGCGCTCCGCCGGGTCAGCCGCGCGCCGAGGCAGGCGCTCGTCGCACGGGTCCGTGATCCCGCCCTCGCCACCGTCGTGGGCGACCGCGTGAAGGAACGCGTCGGGCGTGCCGGATCAGGTCCATGCCTGTCGTTCCCGGCCGCGAGGGTCGTCGACCAAGGTCCAGTCGGCGTCGACACGCATGGTGGCCCGGCGCTCGGGGCCGTACGGGGCCCAGCCGGGATCGCCCGTCGCGGCGAACCGGATCCATGCCCCGTGCACGCGGGGAGCGAGATCGGCGGGTGGTCCGTCGGGGCCGAGCAGGGCATGGGCACCGTGCAACCGGGGCAGCCGCGTGAGGTCGAAGACGAAGGGCAGCTCCACCGCATGGGCGGCGCCGAGTCGTCCGTCCAGGGCGTGGGAGCGCCACGCGAACTCGTAGCTGTAGGTGGCGGCACCGGACCGGTCGGCGTGTGCGTCGGCAAGGGCCCGGCTGCCCGCGCCGAACAGGGCGTCGCCCATGAGGGCGGACCGCAGCTCGCCGTGGGCCGCCCTCGGGCGGGTCCTGCGGTACGTCTCCACGAGCCGGACCGGATCGGGATGCGCACGTGCCGCGACGGCGTCGACGTCCGCACGGGTCGAGGTGGCGTACGCGTCCACCGGGACCAGGTAGAGGTTCCCCTCCTCCGTGTTGGTTCCGACGAGCAGGTCGACGCCGGCGCCGAGGCCCGCGGCGACGGATACGGCCGGCTGGGTGTCCAGGACCAGGCTGAAGGGGCTGAGCCCGATCAGCGGGTCGTGGTGCGTAGCCGTCCGCAGGTCCGTGCCGGCGAGTGCGGAGGCCGCTGCCACCAGGCGGTCGTCCGGGATCTCCGCGAAGGCGTCGGCGTGCGGCTCGACGCCCAGGGCCCGGGCCGCTGCCGTGGTGACGCGGGCGGCCTGCTCGGACGTGAACGCTCCCAGGCCGCTGCCGCTCTGGACGATCGCCCGGTGGAACAGTCCCGCGGCCTCGGGAGTGGCCAGGGCTCCCCCGACGACGGTCGCTCCCGCCGACTGGCCGAAGAGGGTGACGTTGTGCGGGGCGCCACCGAAGGCGGCGATGTTGTCCCGTACCCAGCGCAGCGCGGCCACGACGTCGAGCAGGCCGCGGTTGGCGGGTGCTCCGGGAAGGTCGAGGAACCCCGCCATGCCGAGCCGGTAGTTGAGGGTGACGAGGACGACTCCGTCGCGGGCGAAGGCGGAGCCGTCGTACAGCGCGGACCTCGTCGACCCCGCGACGAATCCACCGCCGTGCACGAACACCATGACGGGCAGGTCACCGTCCGCGTCGGCGGGTGTCCAGACGTTGACCGTGAGGTAGTCCTCGCCACGGTGCCAACCGTCCCCGAAGTAGGGGGACATGTCCACGCGGCCGAGCCTGCGTTCGGCCTGCGGGGCGTTGGGCCCCGGCGTGGTGGCGTCCCGTACGCCGTCCCACGGTTCGTGCGGGCGGGGCGCCGCGAACCGGCCGGCGCCGCGGGGCGGGGCGGCGTAGGGGATGTTCAGGAACGTGATGACGCCGCCCTGGCGCAGGCCGCGTACGGATCCCCGCGTCGTGGTCACGACGGGGTCGGTGCGATGGTTCACGGGAGTGCCTTTCCGCAGGGCTCAGCCCTGTTCGGTGTACGGGGTGAAGGGGGCCCAGCCCTTGACGGCGAACCTGCTGCCGTCGCGCACCACCTCGGCGGCGCCGTGGCCGCCCAGGTGTGCGGGGATGACGAGCGCGTTGGTGTCCGCTGCCCGGCCCAGCACCGCGTGACGGGTGGCGCGCGCCTGCGCGGGGTCCTCGCAGAAGCAGCTGTTGGAGTCCGGTTCGAAGACCTGCACCGGGCTGTGCAGCAGGTCGCCGACGAAGACCGCGCGGTCCGTCCCGGAGGTGAGGGTCAGCACGGAGGAGCCGGGGGTGTGTCCCGGTGCGGGTTCCAGGCGCAGAGCGGCGTCGATCTGGTGGCTGTCCTCCCACAGCAGTGCCTGGCCGGCCCGGTACACCGGGACGACGCTGTCCTCGAACACGTTCTGGTTGCCGCGGCCGAGTACGGACTCGTGCCCGTTCTCCGGGTTCCAGAAGTCGAAGTCGGCCTTCGGCATCAGGTAGGTGGCGTTGGGAAAGGTGGGAACCCAGGTGCGCCCGTCGAGATACGTGTTCCAGCCGACGTGATCGATGTGAAGGTGCGTGTTGATCACGATGTCCACGTCCTCGGGGCGGACCCCGGCGCGGGCGAGGTTGTCGAGGAATCCGGTGTCCATCCGGCTCCACACGGGGGCGTAGGGGCGCTCCTTGTGATTGCCGACGCCGGTGTCGACGAGGATGGTCCTGCCCTCGCTGCGCAGCAGCCAGGTCTGGATCGCCGAGTTGACGATCCGGGTGTCGTCGTCCAGGAAGTCCGGGACCAGCAGGGTGCGGTGTTCTTCCCACGCCCTCTCGGGGCTGTCCGGGAAGAACGTCTCGGGAGTCATGTCCACGGGCCCGAAGTACTCCCGGACGCGGGTGAGTGTGACGTCACCCAGGGTGATGGTGTTCACGGTCGGTCTCCCATACGTTTCGCGTCAGGTCCGTCCGGCAGGACGGCTGTCGGTGGCGGGGCGGGGATGCCCCGGCGTCAGCGGCTGGTGGTGCCGCCTCGCCCGGCGGTACGGTCCGGCGCCTCGCCCGGCGGTGCGGTCCGGCGCTTCGACGCCGGCTTCGCCGGGGCCCGCCGAGGAAGCGGAGGGTGCTCCTCCAGGTGGGCCGCCTTCCGGGTGCCGGGATCGGCGGCCCGTTCGGAGCACGTGGAGCGACCCCGGCGGGGCCCGCCGCGCGAGGGCCGCGTCGTGCCCCCCGGCCGGGGCCTCCAGCGGGCCGCCCGGCTCACGGCCGGCCGGTGGCGACGCGGCGCGGTGCCCGCACGGCCTCGGCTCCGTCGCGGGCCGGCCCCGGTCCCGCGGGCCGGTGATGTGCGTCGTGCCGTGGCCCAGCCGGTCGGCTTCGGGCTCACCGCCGACGCGGAAGCCCCCGGGGAGCGTGGCGGAACGGAGTGGCGGTGTCAGAGGTCTCGGTCATGTGGTCGTCCTCACGGGATGTGCGCTGCGCGGGGCGTGCCGTCGTCGCAGCAGGTGAACGGTGCAGGACCCATGTCAGCGGCATCACGGCGGCCGAGCCAGACCCGGCGGTGCCTATCCCCGACCGGGTCAGGTTGCCGGCCGGCGGGGTCCACATACTGGGTCTCATGAGCGGACAGCGAGGACTCGGGAACTTCCTGCAGACCCGGCGGGCCCATCTGCGCCCCGAGGACGTGGGGCTGCCGGACTACGGGGACCGGCGCCGGGTGCCCGGTCTGCGCCGTGAAGAACTGGCACTGCTGGCCGGCGTGAGTTCCTCGTACTACACCCGTCTGGAACAGGGCCAGTCCGTGGGCGCCTCACCGGAGGTCCTCGACGCCATCGGCCGGGCGCTGCGCCTGGACGAGGCCGAGCAGCGTCACCTCCACGACCTGGCGGACAGCGCGAGGCGGCGCACGGTCGTCCGCCGCCCGCCCGCCGAACACGTCGACGCGGCGACCTTCGCCCTCCTGGCCGCCTTCGGTGACGTTCCCGCCCTCGTCAGCGGGCGGCGCGGTGACGTACTGGCCTGGAACCGGATGGGACACGCGCTGTTCGCCTCCCACATCGACCCGGCCCGCCCGGCGGAGCCCGGCGACCGCCCCAACCTGGCCCGCCTCGTCTTCCTCGACCCCCACACCCGCGCGCTGTACGCCGACTGGCCGAGCAAGGCGAGGGCCGTCGTCGAGAACCTCCGTATGACGGCCGGCCGGCACCCCGACGACACGCTGCTCACCTCACTCGTCGGCGAGTTGACGATGGGGAGTCCGGAGTTCGCCGCCATGTGGGCCGATCACAGGGTCAGTCCCTGTGATTCCGCGACGTACGAGATGCACCACCCGCTGGTCGGCAGCCTCACCGTGACGCAGCAGAGCCTGCGTCCCCCGCAGGACGAGGAACGGCACATCGTGCTCGCCATCGCCGAGCCCGACTCCCCGTCGCAGGCCGCGCTCCACCTGCTCTCCCGGGCGACCGCCCCGTCCGCCCCGTCCGCCCGTCCGGAGCGCCCCGCTCCCGGTCCTGCTCGGTGAAGCCATCAGACGTGACACCGTGCCGGCGCGCCCGGCGGTCTGCTGGGAGCCGGCGCCGTTCACAGGACCTCGTTCCGCGCCGGACCGCATGACGCCCTTGCTCACCTGGCGCACGGTGCCGGCCCGTCGGACTGGGGGGACGGAACTCGCCGCCCCTCAGCGGGAGTCCGCCCCAGGGCACCCGGCACACGACGAGCGCGGCAGCCGCGGGTGGACCGTCCTGAAGACGCCGGCGGTCCTCCGTGCGAGTGGCACCCCCGGCAGCCGCCCACGTCGTGCGCGCTGGTGAACCGCGTCGGTCTCAGACTCCTTGTGCCGCTCCTCCGGGAACCCGAAGCTCCGGCTCCGCACGCAGCCCGTCGACGTCCACCCCGCTCTCCGTCAGCACCCGCCCGACCTCCGCCGCGGACTCCGGGTCCGTCCCGGCCCCGTCCAGCAGGGCCGCCAGCAGATGGGTCGTACCGACCGTCGGCGAGCCCTGAGCGGAGGCGGTGAACTGCGTGACGTGCAGGAGCCGTCGCTCGAAGTCGGCGGAGCCGGCGACCTCCGGGGGCACCCCCTCCGCGACCCCGGTGGAGGGGAGCAGCACCCGGGCGACGGCACCCAGTCGTGCGCCGTGCCGGCGCAGGAGTTCCGCCCCCCGGTTCGCTCCGGTCAGCTCCTCGGGCAGCTCACGGTCCGCGACGGTCAACGACCGGTCCAGCGCCAGGATCCCCAGCAGCACATCGACCGCTTCCGTCTCCGCCGCCCCGCGCCGCACCGCGCTGCGCTGTGCCTCCGAGCGCACCGCGCCGACGACCGCGGAGCCGAACCCGGCGCCGCCCCCGAACACCCAGGCGACGAACTTCCGGGTCAGTGGATTACCGCTCTTCCCGAACGTCCCCGCCTTGCGCATCATCAGCACCGGACCGGGCTCCGGCGCTTCGTCGCTCCCCCGCAGCGGGTGGAGCGCGGTCGAGGCGGCCGCGACATCCAGCTTCTCCACCACCATGGCCTCGCGGGCCCGCGTACCGGGCTGCTCGACCAGTGCCCGCGCCACGTGGCGGACGCGTACGGAAACGGTGCCCTCTTCCCGTGCCGCCTCCAGCGCCTTGCGCAGACAGGTGCGCAACGCGGCGGTCATCGGCGGGAGCGCGAAGCCCTCCGGCTCCTCCTCCTTCCGGTTCCTCCAGCGCAGCCTCTTGGTCTCCTCCTGCCGGACCTCCCGCCAGAAGGCGTCGATCTCCCGCTCGTCGTCCGGGCTCCCCACCTCGCCGTCACCGGCGTCCCCGCTGATCCACACCGATGTCCCCCGGGCCGCGATCGAGCCGCCGAGTGAGCCGGAGGCCCTCATTCCGGGGGCGATCGCCGAGCCCGCGGCCCATTCGCCCGACACGAGTGCGTACAACAGGCCTTCCGTACCGACATCCGCACGTTCCTGCTCGGCCACCGCGCGCATCGTCTCCAGCAACAGCTTGACGACGTCCCTCTCGAACTCGGTGGTCGCGTCGGCGGTGCGGTCGGACGTTCGCTGATCCATCGGGGTGCCCCTCCGTGGTGGTTGCTTACCACCGAGGACGCCGGCCGACGCTCTCCGGCTCCACGTCGGACGGCCGGGCTTCCGGTCCGGGTTGGGACCGGTACGGTCGCCCCTGGCCCGGAGCCCGCTTCCCGGCCGCTCCCCGCCCGTGTCAGCGGCGTGCGGGGAGCGTGATGCCGTAGGCCCTCATCTTGCGGTAGATCGTCGTACGGGAGATGCCGAGCCGCTGGGCCGCGAGCAGTTTGTTGCCGTCCGCTTCCAGCAGGGCCTGGACCAGGGTGTCGCGCTCGGACGCTTCCCAGGCGCTCAGGGAGCGGTTGCCCGTGCTGTGCAGGGACGGCGGCAGGTCGCGGAGCTCGATCCGGTACGTACGGCGGCCCGCGGCGGCCTTGCTCAGGACGAGACTCAGCTGGCGGATGTTGCCGGGCCAGTCGTGCCGGCGCAGCAGCGGCAGGACCTCCGGGGCGCACGTCACGCCCGCGCCGATGCGTTGCAGCAGACGGTCGACCAGGGCCGGGAGGTCCGTGAGACGGTGCCGCAGGGCGGGGACCGCCGCCGTTTCGAGGAAGCAGTGCCTCAGCGGCTCCGGTACGCCCGGTGCGCGGCGGAGCGTCCCCACGACCCATGTGCCCTGTGCCGCCGCGGCGTCCAGCGCCCGGGCGACGGCGGGTCCCTGCCCGGGGGCCACCGCGTCGGCATTGCGCAGGACCAGGGCGCGGCCCGGTCCGGTGGGCACCGCACGCAGGGCAGCCGACAGGTCGTTCCCGGCCTCGGCGGCCCCGGGCGCCGCGGCGTCCACGACGACGGGTGCCGAGGCCGCCCCGGTCAGCGCGTGCGCGGCACGGACCAGCGCGGACTTCCCTGTTCCGGTCTCGCCGTGGAGCAGGAGCGGCGTCCGTGCGCGGGCGCAGCGCGACACCGTACGGGAGACGGTGTTCCACGCCGGATCCGTGCCGGCCAGGCCCGGCAGCGGCCACGGCCGGGCCGCGTCCCGTTCCTCGCGGGAGCGGGAACCGGTACCGGTACGGGCCTGGGCGGAGGGGCGGTCCGTGAAGGCCAGCTCCAGCAGGTATCCGGCCGCCCCCGCCGAGCTGTCGACCTGGCGGCACCGCATCAGGACGGTCTCCCCGCCGGTCAACTGCACCTGCTTTCGCGCGCGGGGCGCGTGCCCGAGCTCGGCGGCGGCCTCGTGCAGCAGTCGGTGATCGTCGCCGTTGAGCCTCGCCGACGCGGCGGTGTTGGCGAGCACGAGGTCCTGGCCGAGACAGAGCACCGGCCGGTCGCCGTAGTGGGTGACCTGCTGGAACGCCTCCAGCAGGGCGCGCTGGTGCGCGCTGCTGAACTCGTACATCACGCGTTCGATGTCATCGACGGCTTCCTGCACCAGGGCTGCCATGAGGGCGCGCGCCGGGCCGTTCCAGCAGGTCAGGTTCATGGCTCCCTCGACCCGTCCGGTGACCGAGTTCCGGATCGGGGCGGCGGCGCAGGAGACGTTCTGCAGGCGTTCGTTGAAGTGCTCGGTGCCCAGCACCACATTGGGCCGGCGCTCCTCCAGGGCGACCCCGATGCCGTTCGTACCGACGAACTGTTCGGCGTAGTTGAAGCCGGGCGCCAGGTGGACCCGGTCCAGGTGCGCCGAGAGCCGCTTCTCGCCGACGCGGCGATCGCGTACCCAGCCGTTGCGGTCCGTCACGATCACACAGGCGTCCGAACCGGCCAGCGCCCGCTCCAACCGGTCCAGGACGGGTGTGGCGGCGCGTACCAGACGGCTCTCCCGGTCGTAGTCCGGCTTGTAGGGAACGACCACCTCGTCCGTACCGATCCCGAGGTACTTGGAACGCTGCCAGGAGTTGAGAATGCCCTCGGGCACGATCGCCGCAGGCAGTTCCGCGTTCTCGAGGAACTTCAGGCGCGCTTGGGCGATGGTCCGGTCCCGCGCTGTGCTGTCACTGAGCATGGCGCCTCCGATGAGCGTGTTTCCGCCATATTACGAACGCGTTTGCACCTGTCAACGGGTGGTTGCCCACGACTTCTCCGTGCGTTCTCCGTGCCCTGATCAGGGGCGACCGGGGTGTGTTCCACATTGAAAAACTCGACGGCGCCCCCTGCCTCCACGCTGAGGGCGGCGCCGCACGAAGGTGCGGCCGCTCAGCGTCGAGCACAGGAGGACCCATGACTTCCGCCCGGAACGAAGCCCGTACCGCCATCGTCACCGGCGCCGCCCGGGGCATCGGCCGCAGCATCGCGGAGCGGCTGGCCGAGGACGGGCTGGACGTGGCCGTCGCCGACCTCCCCGGCATGGGCGAGGAACTGAGCGAGGTGGCGGCCGGCATCGAGAAGACGGGCCGCCGGGCCCTCGCCGTGCACGCCGACGTGACCAGCAAGGAGCAGACCGACGCACTCGTCGAGGAGGTCGCGGGCCGCTTCGGCGGGGTCGACGTCTTCGTGGCCAACGCCGGCATCGCCAGGGTCACTCCGCTGCTGGAGACCGGACTGGACGAGTTCGAGCAGGTCATGGCGGTGAACCTGCGCGGCGTCTTCCTCTCCTACCAGGCCGCGGCACGGCAGATGATCGCCCAGGGGAGCGGCGGCAAGATCATCGGTGCCGCCTCGATCGTCGCGTACCGCCCGTTCGCGCTGCTCGGCACCTACTCGGCGTCGAAGTGGGGCGTGCGCGGGCTGACCCAGGCCGCGGCCATGGAGTGGGCGCGGCACGGCATCACCGTCAACGCGTACTGCCCGGGCATCGTCGGCACCGACATGTGGGACCTGATCGACGAGCGGCTGGCCGAGGCCGAGGGCCTGCAGAAGGGCCGGGCCATCAAGAAGTACGCGGAGGCGATCGCGCTCGGCCGGGTCGAGGAGCCCGCGGATGTCGCGTCCTTCGTCTCCTACCTGGCCTCGCGGGACTCGGACTACATGACCGGCCAGTCCGTCATGATCGACGGCGGTATCCAGTTCTCCTGAACGCGGCCCGTCGAGCGCCCGCTCGGCCAGTCATCGCGCACCGATCCGGTCGGCCACCCACCGCGAACCGAGGAGAGAGATGTATTCCAAGGACGGCGAGAGCTACTTCATCGTCGACGCGCACGTCGCGCTCTGGGACGCGCGTCCCGAGAACCGGCTCAACATCCACGGCAAGCAGTTCATCGACTGCTTCTACGACTACCACCGGAACCTGAGCCCGGAATCGGAGCTCTGGCCGTACGAGGAGTTCCTCCACTACGGCGGCGAGCGTCTGATGAAGGACCTCTTCGCCGACGGGTACGTCGACCACGCCATCTTCCAGCCCGCGCGGCTGGGAGCGTTCTACCGCAACGGCTTCGGGCAGACCGAGGAGTCCTTCGCGCTCGCACAGCGGCACCCGGACAAGCTGACCTACAACCACTCGTGGGACCCCCGCTACGAGCAGAAGGGCCTCGACCGGCTGCGGCGGGACGCCGAGCGGTTCCAGCTCAAGGGCGTGAAGCTGTACACCGCCGAGTGGAAGGGCGACAGCCGCGGCTACAAACTCGACGATCCGTGGACGTACCGCTATCTCGAGGCGTGTCAGGAACTCGGGATCAACAACATCCACATCCACAAGGGGCCGACCATCCGGCCACTGGACCGGGACGCGTTCGACGTGGCGGACGTCGACAAGGCGGCCACGCGGTTCCCCGAGATGAACTTCGTCGTCGAGCACTGCGGCCTGCCCCGGCTCGAGGACTTCTGCTGGATCGCCACGCAGGAACCCAACGTGCACGCGGGTCTCGCGGTCGCGATGCCGTTCATCCACAGCCGGCCGCGCTATTTCGCGCAGATCATCGGCGAACTGCTGTACTGGCTGGACGAGGACCGCATCCAGTTCTCCAGCGACTACGCATTGTGGACGCCCCGGTGGCTGATCGAGCGGTTCGTCGATTTCCAGATCCCCGAGGACCTGACGGAGTACGCGCCGGTCACCCTGGCGCAGAAGAAGAAGATCCTCGGCCTGAACGCGGCCGCCATGTACGGCATCGAGGTCCCGGCCGGACTGGGTCTCGCCGAACCGGAGGTGGTCTGAGATGTCCGCCGGCACACCGCGGATGTCCGCCGCCGCGCGGGAACGGTCCGCTCGCGCGGCGCTGGACACGGTCTACGATCCGGAGCTGGACGAGCCGATCACCGACCTCGGTTTCGTACGCTCCGTGACGGAGGCCCCCGACGGGGCGCTCACCGTACGTCTCAGGCTCCCCACCTCGTTCTGTTCGCCGAACTTCGCCTATCTGATGGCCTCGGACTCCAAGGACGCGCTGACGGCACTGCCCTGGACCCGGGAGGTCGTGGTGCTGCTCGACGACCACCACGACTCGGACCTGATCAACCGTGGCCTGGCCGCGGACGCGGGCTACCGCGGGACGTTCGGGGCCGAGGCGGAGAAGGACCTCGAAGCGCTCCGGCTGACGTTCCGCCGCAAGGCGCATGCCGCGGCGATGGAACGGGCGCTGACCCTGCTGCTCCGGTCCGGTCCGGACCTCACCGAGGAGGAGCTCCACGACGTGGTGCTCGGCGACCTGCCCGAGGCGGCGGCGACCGGAGCGCTGCTGCGGCGCCGCGCGGCGCTGGGCCTCGGGGTGGCACCGTCCGACCCGGTCCTGGTGGACGAGGACGGGCGGCGGTACCCGCCGGGGGAGATTCCGCTCCGCCTCCGCTTCGCCCGCTCGGTCCGGGTGTCGATCGACGGCAACGCGCACTTCTGCCGGGGCCTGCTCCGCACCCGCTACCCGCAGTCCGCGGCCGACCAGGCCCCGCGCGAGGAGGACTCCGCGGCGGCGGGCCGGCCCGCGCACGCCAAGGATCTCCGCCACCTCACCGCTCCGCCGAAGGAGAACGTCTCGTGAAAGCAGTCCAGGTCGTCGGCTACGGCAAGAACCTCGAGATGGCCGAGGTCCCGGCCCCCGAGGTCACCGGCCCGTACGACGTGATCGTCAGGGTCGGCGGGGCCGGTGTGTGCCGCACCGACATCCACATCCTGGAGGGGCAGTGGGCGCAGAAGTCCGGCGTGGAACTGCCCTACACGATCGGTCACGAGAACGCCGGCTGGGTCCACGCGGTCGGCACCGCCGTCACCAACGTCTCCCAGGGCGACAAGGTCATCGTGCACCCGCTGATCACCTGCGGACTGTGCCGGGCGTGCCGGGCCGGTGACGACGTGCACTGCGAGAACAACCTCTTCCCCGGTATCGACACGGCCGGCGGCTACGCCGAGTACCTGAAGACCTCCGCGCGCAGTGTCGTGCGGATCGACGACTCCCTCGAACCGGCCGATGTGGCGGCTCTCGCCGACGCGGGTCTGACGGCTTACCACGCGGCGGCCAAGGCCGCCCGGAAGCTGCGGCCGGGCGACCGCTGCGTCGTGATCGGCGCGGGCGGGCTGGGGCACATCGGCGTGCAGGTGCTCAAGGCCATCACCGCTGCCGAGATCGTCGTCGTCGACCGCAATCCCGACGCGGTGGCCCTGGCCGTCTCCATCGGCGCCGATCACGGGGTCCTCGTCGACGGCGGCCACGTGGACCGGGTGCGCGAACTGTCCGGCGGGCAGGGGGCGGAGGCAGTCATCGACTTCGTCGGTGAGGGCGGCTCCACCAGGGACGGCGTTGCCATGCTGCGCCGGGCGGGCGACTACCACGTGGTCGGCTACGGCGAGAACATCGACGTCCCCACCATCGACATCATCTCCGCCGAGATCAACTTCATCGGCAACCTCGTCGGCTCCTACAACGACCTGTGTGAGCTGATGGTTCTCGCCGCGCAGGGCCGCGTACGCCTGCACACCGCCAAGTACCCCCTCGACCGCTTCCAGGACGCCCTGGACGATCTCGGGAGCGGCCGGATCCGGGGCCGGGCGATCCTCACCCCGTGACCCCGCCCCGCACGACGAAGGGAGCAACCCCTTGATTTTCATCACCGTGAAGTTCCGTGTCCTTCCCGAGCACGCCGACCGGTGGCCCGAGGTGGTGGAGGAGTTCACCCGCGCGACGCGCGCCGAGCCGGGATGCCTGTGGTTCGACTGGTCCCGCAGCATCGAGGACCCGGCGGAATACGTTCTGGTGGAAGCCTTCCGGGACGCCGAGGCCGGTGCGGCGCACGTGGGCTCGGCGCACTTCGGGGCGGCGCGGCGGACATTGCCGCCGCATCTCGCCGCCACCCCCAGGATCGTCAACGTCAAGGTGCCCCAGGACGACTGGTCGCTGCTCGGCGAGATGGCGGTCGGCGAAGGCTGACGCGGGGCGCGCGGCGTCACGGAGGGGGCCGGAGCCGGCCGTACGGGCTTCTGCCCCCGCCACGGCCGCTTGCGGGTACGCGGCGACCAAGCCCGCGCAGAGACCTACGGGCGGCTCCTGGCCCGCGACAACCGCACCCACCTGGAGACGCTCGGCTCCTTCGCTCCGCCGTCGGGGCCCGGACGGTCCTCCCCGCACGCCTTCGGCGCGACGTTCGCCGAGGTCGCCGTCGACGTCCGCCTGGGCCTGGCGCCGGTCCGGCGGATGCTCGGCGTCCACGACGCGGGCCGCATCATCAGTCCCGAGCTCGCCGGGAGTCAGGCCCTGGGCGCCATGGCCGGCGGCATCGGCCGGACCCCGCTGGAGCACACCGTCACCGACCACCGCGACGGCCGGATCGTCAACGCCGACCTGGCCGACCACCTCGTCCCCGTCAACGCCGACGTCCCCGACCCCGCGGGCGGTCCACCTCGACAACGGCGAGGACCTCCATGCCGTCCCCATCGGCGTCAAGGGTCTCGGCGAGGTCGTCGCCGCCGGCGTGGCACCCGCCACCGCCAACGCCGTCTTCCACGCCACCGGCCGCCGCGTTCGCGAACTGCCCCTCCCCGTCTCGCTCGGTACTCGCCGAGGTGTGCGGGAGAGCGTTGCGGTGACCTTCCACCGCGGCCTGCGGGAACTCAGGCCGGGAGGCCCAGTTCCCTCGCGATCAGCATGCGCTGGACCTCGCTCGTGCCCTCGCCGATCTCCAGGATCTTGGAGTCCCGCCACATCCGCGCCACCGGGTACTCGTTCATGAACCCGTACCCCCCATGGATCTGCGTCGCCTCCCGCGCGTTGTCCACCGCCACCGTCGAGGAGTACAGCTTCGCCACCGCCGCCTCCTTCTTGAACGGCTCCCCCCGCACCAACCGCGACGCCGCGTCCCGCCAGCCCACCCGCGCCATGTGGGCCCGCATCCCCATGTCCGCGATCTTGAACTGGATCGCCTGGTAATCACCGATCGGGCGCCCGAACGCGCGACGCTCGCGCGCGTACTTCACCGACTCGTCCACACACCCCTGCGCCAGCCCCGTCGCCAGCGCCGCGATCGCCACCCGCCCCTCGTCCAGGATCCGCAGGAACTGCGCGTACCCACGCCCCTCCTCGCCCAGCAGATTCCCACCCGGCACCCGCACGTCCGAGAACGACAGCCCGCGGGTGTCCGACGCGTTCCAGCCCACCTTCGAATACGGTGCCGCCACGGTGACACCAGGCGTCCCCGACGGCACGATGATCGACGAGATCAGCGGCTGCCCGTCCGGCTTGCGACCCGTCACCGCCGTCACCGTCACCAGTCCCGTGATGTCCGTACCCGAGTTGGTGATGAAGCACTTCGACCCGTTGATCACCCACTCCCCCGTCGCCCCGTCCCGCACCGCCGTCGTCCGCGTCCCGGCCGCATCCGAACCGCACCCCGGCTCCGTCAGCCCGAACGCACCCAGCATGTCCCCCGCACACAACCTCGGCAGCCACTGCCGCTTCTGCTCCTCGGTGCCGAAACGGAACACCGGCATGGCTCCCAGCGAGACACCCGCCTCCAGCGTGATCGCCACCGAGGAGTCCACCCGCGCCAGTTCCTCCAACGCGATCCCCAGGGCCAGGTAGTCCCCGCCCATCCCTCCGTACTCCTCAGGGAACGGCAGCCCGAACAGTCCCATCCGCCCCATCTCCCGCACGATCTCGTACGGGAACTCGTGGCGCTCGTACAGGTCCCCGATCTTCGGGGCCACCACGTCATGGGCGAACTCGGCGACGGTGCGGCGCAGTTCCTCGTGCTCGGGGGTGAGGCGATGGTCCATGGTCTTCAGCGGTCCTTAAGTGAGAGGTCCGTACACGGGAAGAGCCGGCGGGGTCGGTCCGCCCGGCGGGCCGGGCCTGCCGCTTCCCGGTCAGTCGGCGCAGCCGCCGGCCCGCTTGCCGATCATCGAGCGGCTCGGTTCCTCAAGAGTCCGTTGGGCGGCAGCGGGGTGGCTGACCGCCCGGACGCGCGCACCGCTCACGTCTACCGGTACGACGGGACTCTCCCGCGGGTGGGCGCGTGTGTGCCCACCCGCGAGTCGGCCTTCAGCGGTCCTGGGGTGTGGTCAGCCCAGCGGGGGCCAGGTGAGGACCGCTTCGTTCTGACCTGTGAGCCTGGACAGCGGTGTGAAGCGGAAGTAGAGGTCGCGCGCCAGGGCGGGGAGGAGGCCCTCCAGTTGCTCGGTCTCGCTCAACGCACGGGCCGCCGCGACCAGTTGTTCCGTCCGCGGCCTGCGCTCGTCCTCGTAGCCGCGCAGCGCCGCCACCGGGTCCGCTGTCGCGCGCAGGTGCTGGGCGAGGACGACGGCGTCCTCGATGGCCAGCGCCGCCCCCTGGCCCAGACTCACGAGCATGGGGTGGGCCGCGTCGCCGAGCAGGGTCGTGCGCCCGGTGCCCCACCGCTGGAGGAACGGGCGGTCCTGGGCCGTGATGCGGACGATCGATTCCTCGGGGGTGGTGCGGATCGCCTCCCGCACCTCGTCGGCCCAGCCCGCGAAGAGGCCCGCGAGCCCTTCCTTGCCGCGCCGCAGGTGTCCGGAGGCACCCGGGGGCACATTCTTCGTCGCCCACCAGTAGGCGCGGCCCCGGCCGATGTCGGCGAGGCCGAAACGCTGTCCACGCCCCCAGTAGTGCGCTGCGTAGCCCTTGCTCATCCGCGGGTGGGTGAAGGGCACCGTGGCCAGCCAGCACGCGTAGTTGCCGGGCCGCGGTTCGTCGGTGCCCGCCACCTGCCTGCGCATCGCCGAGTTGAAGCCGTCCGCCCCGATCAGGAAGTCGCCCGAGGCGGTCCTGCCGTCCTCGAAGGTGACCTCGACCCCGTCCTCGCCGCTGACGAACCCAGTCGCCGTGGCACCGAACTCGATGACGTTCTCGTTCCCGAGCGCGTCCAGCAGCGTCTGCTGGAGGTCGGCCCGGTGCACGGCGTAGTTCGAGGCCCCCAGCCGGTCCGAGATCCCACGGAACGGGAGGGTCCTGATCGGACGGCCGCGCCGGGTGAGGAACTTGAGCTCGTCGAAGACCTCGCCGCGCTTGTCGAGCCCCGGGGCGATGTCGATGTCGAGGGTGCGCAGCGCCAGGACCGCGTTGCACATCAACGACACCGCCGTGGTGCCCGGCCGCAGCTCGGGAGCCCGCTCGAAGACCTGCACCTCGACGCCTGCGCGGCGCAGTGTCGCGGCGGCTGCGAGGCCGCCGATGCCCGCTCCGATGACAAGGGCCTTGCGCGGGGGATGCTGCGTCATGTCCCACTCCTCTTCGACGGCCGCCTCCGGCCCGGTCGGCCGGCCGTCATCGCCTGAGCCACCTTCTCGGCGACGACGTTCACGTGCGGTTCCTCCAGGAGCACCAGGTGGTCACCGGGGACGTCGACCACCTGGAGCCGTCCCGTGGTCAGGTCGCCCCAGCCGTTGGTGGGGTCCGTGTGCAGGCTCTGCGCGGCCCCGTGCATCGGCTGGAGGATCTCCGGCAGGTCCGAGGTCGCACGGAGCAGCACCACGTCCCCGTCGACCGGTTCGGGCCGGTAGGTGAGGATCGCCTGCCAGTGCGCCCGGAACATCTCGAACAGGCGGCGCACGGTGGTGCGTGAGCTGCCCGCCGGCAGGACGCCCGCCTGGGTGGCGTGTTCGACGATGAAGTCGAACTTCGCCTCCTCCTCCAGGCCGTCCGGCAGCGGGACCACCGGTGCGGTGCCGCCGCGTTCCATCCACAGCAGCTCCCAGAAGAACCATTCCAGCAGCGAGTGGTCGGCGACGTCGGGCCGCTCCCCCTGCTTGACGGCGATCGGGTCGATCAGCACGGTGCCGTGCAGGGCGTCCGGGTCGCTGCGCCGCAGCTGTCGCGCCATCTCGAAGGCGATGAAGCCGCCGAAGGACCACCCTCCGATCGTGCAGGGCCCTTCGGGGCGCACGCGCCGCACGGCTTCCAGGTAGTTCGCCGCCATCTCGGGGATCGAGCTGAGGGGCTCGGTGCCCGCCACGGTCCCCGATGCCTGGAGCGCGTAGACCGGCTGGTCCTGCGGCAGGTGACGGGCGAGGCGTACGTAGCACAGCACATGGCCGCCCAGCGGGTGGACCAGGAACAGCGGCGGTCTGTCGCCCTCGGTGCGGATCGGCACGACCGGGTCGAACCGGGCCGCGGAGCCGCTGCCCCGCAGGTGCTGTGCCAGACCGGCGACGGTCGGGGCGGCGACGAACGCGGAGAGCGGGACGTTGACGCCGTAGCGTTTCTCGATCGTCATCACCAGCCGCATCGCGGTCAGTGAGGTGCCTCCGACGTCGAAGAAGTTGTCCCGCACGCCCACCGTGGGCAGCTCCAGCAGTTCCGCCAGGATGCCCACCAGTGCCTTCTCGTGCTCGTCGGCGGGCGGGGTGGTGTCCGACGACGGCGCGGCCAGCGGCACGCGGCGCAGCAGCGCGTCGTCCCGCTTGCCGCTGGGCGTCAGGGGCAGGCTCGTCAGCCACTCCAGGTGCGCGGGCATCATGTAGTCCGGCAGCACCGCGCGCAGCCGGCTACGCACCTCGTCCAGGTCCACGGCGCCGGCGTCGCCGACGAGGAACGCCGCGAGGAACGCGTCTCCGCTCTCCCGGCGCCGGGGCACCACCGCCACCTCGCGGATGCCGGACGCGGCCTGCTCCTCGGCGAGCTTGGCGATCGCGAGTTCCACCTCGGCCGGCTCGACCCGGAAGCCGCGCACCTTCACCTGGGAGTCGGCGCGGCCGAGCCAGACGAGGTTGCCGTCGGGCATGACCCTGGCCAGGTCGCCCGTGCGGTACAGACGGGCGCCCGGCTCACCGGACGGGTCCGGTACGAACCGCTGCTCGGTCAGGTCGGGGCGGTTGCGGTAACCGTGCGCCAGGCATACCCCTCCGACGTAGATCTCGCCCTTCGCGCCCGGCGGCACCGGCCGCATCAGGCCGTCGAGCAGGTGCAGCTCGATGCCGTCCACGGGCACTCCGACGGGCGGCAGGTCGGGGAAGAGGGCCGGGTCACCGGTCATCGTGTGGTGGGTCAGCAGGTGGGTCTCGGTGGGTCCGTACTGGTTCTCCAGGACCGTGTCCGGCCGCGCCGCACAGAACTGGCGGATCTCGTCGGTGATCCTCAGCTGCTCTCCGGACGAGATGACCACCCGCAGGGCAGCGGGGCGGACGCCCAGCGCCTGGGACGTCTCTGCGAGCTGCTGGAGCGCGACGTAGGGCATGAAGACCCGCTCCACCTCCTCGCGGTCCAGAAGCCGCAGCAGGGCCGGCATGTCCTTCCGCTCGTCCTCGGCGATCAGCTGCAGGGTGCCGCCGCCGCACAGCGTGGAGTAGATCTCCTGGAACGCCACGTCGAAGCTGAGCGGTGCGAACTGCAGGGTCTTGCCCCCGGCCGCTCCGCTGGCCGAGGGGATCTGCCACTCCTGGTAGTTGGCGAGCACGCGGTGCGGGAGTTCGACTCCCTTGGGTTCGCCGCTGGATCCGGAGGTGAAGAGCAGGTAGGCGACGGTCTCGCCGGTGATGTCCGGCAGTTCCGGCCCGCCCCCGGGCGCCGGCTCCGCGGCGAGCAGGTCGGCGACGTACAACAGCCGGGCGGACTCCTCGAAGAGGTGCGCGTGCGCCTCGTGCGTGAGGATCCGTACCGGATCGGCCTGCGCGGCCATCGCCGCGAGCCTGGCGGGCGGATAGCTCACGTCGAGCGGGACACAGGTGGCGCCTGCCTTCCCGACGCCCAGGACGGCGGCCAGTGTCTCGGGAGAGCGGTCCATGGCGATGCCGACGGTCGATCCGGGCCGTGCTCCGGCGCCGATCAGGCCTTGGGCGATTCGATGCGCCGCCTCGTCGAGCTGGGCGTACGTCCACTGCCGTGTTCCCCAGGAGACGGCGATCGCGTCCGGGGTGGCTGCGACGTGCTCGTCGATGCGCCGTACGACGTTCTTGGGAGGCTCCCCGGGGGTGCGGGGCTCAGCGCCGGTCCGCAGTACCGCCTCGGTCGGCGAAGCGCACAGGAAGGCGAAGTCGGCCGGCTCCTCGGGGTGCTCGGTCATCTGCCGGAGGATGGCCAGGTAGGTGTGACCGATGCTCTCCACCTGCGACGCGGAGAAGGTGCGCCCGTCGCAGTCCATGCGCAGCCAGAGGCGTTCGTCCACCGGGTCGGTGACCGCGTTCACCAGGATCTTGAAGTTCGTCTCCTCCCACGTCCTGAAGTCGGTCAGCTCCATGTCGGTGCCCTCGAAGAGCGAGCTGAGGACGTGCGGGTTGACGTAGTTGAAGGCCGTCTCGAAGATGACGTCGCCCCCGCGGTCCTCCTGGATCGCGCTGAGCGGGTAGTGACGGTGGGGGTGGCTGTCCTGCTCCTGCCGGTAGACCTCACGCGCCGAGCCGATCCAGCTGCGCGGCCGGGTGTCGAGGCGCAGCGGCAGCGTCTCGAGGAAGAGCCCGGTGATCCTCTCGGCGTCGGCCTCCTCCGGCCGTCCGCCGGTGACGAGACCGGTGGTGATGTCCTGTGTACCGGAGAACAGCCGCAGGGTCAGGCAGTGGGCAGCGAGCAACAGGGACTTGACGGGCAGGCCGTGGGTGCGTGCCAGGTGGCGCAGCTCGGTGCCGAGGCCGTCCGGCAGTTCCACCCGGTGGTGGATGACGCCCTCGCCGCCTGCGGGCTCGTGGGGCCTCAGTCCGTCGATCTGGGCCAGTTCGACACCGGTGAGCAGCCTCTGCCAGTACCGCTTGGTCTCGTCGGAGGCGAGGGCCCGCCGTTCCTCGCGTACGTGGAGGGCGGGAGAGGGCAGTTGTCCGGACGGGACGGCTTCGACAGGACGGCCGGCGTGGTGGAGGTAGTCCTGCAGCAGTTCGCGAACGAGGGTGGCGACGCTCCAGCCGTCCAGTATCGCGTGGTGGAAGCTGAACACCAGCTCCACGGTGTCGTTGTTCAGGACGTGCGCGCGGAAGAGGTAGAGCGGCGGCCTGTCCAGCCGGTACGCGTGGTACCTCCGCTCCTCGATGTGCCGGGCGATCTCGGCCTGCGCCTGCTGGTCACCGAGGTTCCGCAGATCCGCGATCTCCAGCCCGCCGACGGCCTCCCGGTGAACGAGCTGCAGGGGCTCGGAGTATCCGCCGAGGTCGAACGCGGAGCGCATCACGGGGTGGCGCCGGACCAGGTCGTCGAAGGCACTGCGGAGCGCCTTCTCGTTCCAGGCCGTCCTGAGGGAGTAGCGGAAGACGTCGTGGTACACGGCCGTCCTCTCGTGCTCCCTGCTGTGGTAGAGCAGGCCGAGGTGCAGCCGGGTCGCCGGGTAGGCGTCCGCCAGGTCCGCCAGTCGGGCGCGGTCGACTCCGGACACCAGCGCGAACGGCTCCAGCGGTGCGTCCCGCTCGTCCGGTGATGACGTGGTCGCGCGGGCGGCGAGCGCCGCCACGGTGGGGTTGCGGACCATGTCGGCCAGTGTGAAGTGGATGCCCGCGCGGCGTGCCTCGGCCTGGATGCGAAGCATCAGGATCGAGTCGCCGCCCAGGGAGTAGTAGTCCTGGTCGACGCCGATCTCCTCGGTTCCCAGCACCAGCGCCCAGGCCGCCGCGATCTTCGCCTCGGTCTCGTTGGCGGGTGCTGTGGCTCCGGCATGCGCTTCGACGGCGGGTGCGGGCAGCCTGCTGCGGTCTGCCTTCCCGTTCGCCGTGAGGGGTATCGAGTCGATCCGCACGAAGAATGCGGGGACCATGAACTCCGGTAAGGAACGCAGAAGTCGGGACCGGAGGTCAGTGAGCTCCGCTCCGCCGTCCGCCACGTAGTAGCCCACCAGATGGGCGCCTCGGGAGGGGGTGGTCCGGTCCACCACGATCGCGTCCCTGACCCCGGACACGGCCGTCAGGTGGTTGCGGACCTCGCCGAGTTCCACCCGGTTTCCGCGGATTTTCACCTGGTCGTCGAGCCTGCCCAGGTACTCGAGGGTGCCGTCCGCGAGCCATCGCGCGCGGTCCCCGGTACGGTACATCCGCTCGCCCGGGGTGAACGGGTCGTCGACGAACGCTGCGGCGTCCAGATCGGGCCGGCCCAGGTAGCCGCGTGCCACGCCGACTCCTGAGATGAACAACTCGCCGGGAACTCCGGTGGGCTGGAGGTCGCCGTGCGCACCGACCACGTAGAGCCGGATGTTGTCGATGGGCCGTCCGATCGGTACGCGCCGCGGTTCGTCGGCCGGGTCCGCCGGACAGTCGTAGTACGTGACGTCGACCGTCCCCTCGGTCGGGCCGTAGAGGTTGACGAGCTGTGGCGCCGAGGTGCCGGCCGCCGCGAAGACCTGGTGGAACCGGTGCACGTGTGCGGGAGTCAGCGCCTCACCGCTGCAGAAGACCAGGCGCAAGGAGGTGATCCCGTCCAGCAGCGCCGGGGCCTCTTCGAGCAGATCGAGAAAGGGACCGAGCATCGAGGGCACGAAGTGGGCCACGCTCACCCGGTGTGCCCGCATCGTCGTGAGGATGGCGCGGGGATCGCGTTCGCCCCGGGGCGGGAGGAGTGCGAGTCCGGCACCGGTGATCGACCACCAGAACAGCTCCCACACCGAAACGTCGAAGGTCGCCGGTGTCTTCTGCAGCAGGACGTCGCCGGAGCCGACCGGATAGCCGCGCTGCATCCACTCCAGCCGGTTCACCACGGACCGATGCTCGACCTGCACGCCCTTGGGCTGCCCCGTGGACCCCGAGGTGTAGATGACGTACGCGAGATCGTGCGGGCCGCCGGCGGGCGCCAGCGGCGCGGGCCCGGCGCCCGGGGCGGCATCCAGGCGGCGCACAGCTACGGTGTCGCCCACCACTCGCTCGGACACGGTGGTGCCCAGCAGTACGGACGTGGCCCCGCTGTCGGTCAGCAGGAACCTGATCCGTTCCACGGGATGGCTCGGGTCGACCGGTACATACGCGGCGCCCGCCTTGAGCGCCCCCAGCACCGCGACGACCAGTTGCGGGCCGCGCTCGACCGCCACGGCCACTCGGTCACCGGTGGCCACGCCGTCGCCCCGCAACTGGTGTGCGACGTGGTTCGCCCAGGCGTCCAGCTGAGCGAAGGTGAGCGAATCGGCGGGATCGTCCGCCAGGACGGCCACCGCGTTCGGCGTCCTGGCCGCCTGCTTCTCGAAGAGAGCATGGACCGTGGAGTCCCGCGTGAAGTCGGTCACCGGACCGCTGCCCACCGCGACCAGGGTGGCGCGCTCTGCGGCGCCGACCATGGATATCTCCGACAGGGGCCGGTCCGGCCGGTCGAGAGCGCCCTTGAGGATCGCCTCCAGGTGGGCGGCCACCGACTCGATGGGAAAGTCCGCGTCGAAGACGTCGACGGCGTAGTCCATGTCGACCAGGACGTCACTGACATCGTCCAGCTCGTTCACGACGACCGCCAGTACGTCATCGTCATGGGCCCGGGCCTGCACGACGGTCTCGTACGTCATGCCCTGTACACCGACCGGGCTCGGCCAGCGCAGATAGGCGATGGTGGTGTCGAACAGCCGCTTGCGGCCGTTGTCCCGGAGCGGAACCGCGCGCAGCAAGTCGCCCAAGGAGAATCGCTCGTGGGGTTTGAGCGCCCGGGTGGCGGACTGCACCTCTGCGACCAGTTCGCTCATCGAGAGGTCCTTGCGCGGGTTCACCCGCAGGGGCAGCGTGTTGGCGAAGTGCCCGACGGTCCGCTTCTGCCCGTCAGTGGGCCGGTTCAGCAGCGGTACGCCCAGAACGACCTCGTCGCTGCCGTGGACCCGGGAGAGGTAGACGGAGAAGGCGCTCGCGACGTACGCGAAGACCGAATGCCCACGCTCACGTATGCGTTCGATGAGGGAGCGCTCGATCAGGAAGCCGTGACGGGCGCTGCCCCGCGATCCGGCCGGTGCGGCGCGGCGGAAGAAGGCCGGTGCGACGCCCTCCAACTGCTTCTGGAAGAACGCGCGGTCCTCACCGTGGTCGGCCGAATCCCGGTAGCGGCGCTCGTCGTCGGCGTAGTCCAGGTAGGACGGTACGGGCCGGTCGTCGAACCTCCCGGTCCGCCGCACCTGGTCGTACTCGGCGCGCACCTGGGACATGAACAGGTTCAGGCCCCAGGCGTCCGCGACGATGTGGTGCACCTTGACGTAGGCATGGACGGTGTCCTCGCCTTCTTTGAGCACGGCGATCGTGAACAGCCGACGACGTTCCACCTCGAACGCGACGTCGAACGCGTCCTTGATCCACGCCTCACAGGCCGCACGCGGCGCGGCAGTCCCGGACAGGTCGATCGTCGGAATGTCGAACGTCTCGTGCTCGACCCACTGGCGCGGAGTCCCGTCCTCGGGGTCGATCCGGAGCTGGAACGCGTCATTGCGGTCGGCCGCACGGCGCAGGCACTCCTTGAGCAGATCGACGTCGACCTCACCGGTGAACCGGTCAACGATGAAACAGTTGAACTGGGGGAGGTCCGGGAAGAGGGAATTCGCCGCCCAGATGTCCTGTTGGTAGGCCGTGAGAGTGCTACGCTCCCGGGAATCCAAGATCGCTCCATCTGTCTCGGCTGTTACTGTCGATGACCGAGCTGCCCGAATACGTCAGCCAGCGTTCTCCGCGGCAATCGTGGAGCCGTGGTACCAGGGGTTCCCTGCCGCCTCCGAAATGAGATTCCTCGACGCCGTCTCCCGCGCCTTTCCCAGGTCGAGGGTCAGATACTGGACGAATTCCAGAGCGGTGAAGTACTGACGCATGAAAGTTGGCTGGTCAAGCTCGACCTCGGTCACCGTGACGTTCGCGTTCTGCGGTATCGGCGCGGTCAGCAGCGACACCAGGTTCCTGCGCTTGGCGCGGGTGTAGTCGTCCTCCTCCGGGTCGGAGAAGATGAGGATGCTGTGACGACGTACGGGGTCCGAGAGCGTGGCCACCTCGCTGTGGCAGAACTCGTGGAAGTAGTTCCGCGTCGCGGGCACCATGGCGATTTCGTTGAAGTGCATCTTGGCGAGCTTCAGCAGGCTCTCGTGCCACTTCGGCGAGCCGAGCATGATGATGTTGGCGTTCTCGCTCCGGACAGCGGCGTCGGCCGCCAACGCGCGCAGAGACGGAGTGAAGTCGGTCTCCAAGGTCCGGGCCAGGGCGCGGACTTCCGGACCGTGGTCCTTGTTCAGGAGCCCGAGCTTCAGGAACATGTCGACCAGAATCGAGAAGTACTGGCCCACATGGAACAGTGGGTACTCGCGGTCCGGCTTGCTCAGGGTCCAGCGCGCGATGGACACCCCGTGTTCCTCGCCCAGCTCGCCGAGCCGGCCGCCCGAGGTGAGCAGCAGAACCCGGTCGTGCATCGGGCTCAGTGCGTGGAAGGCCCGGACGGGCTCGTTGGAGTGGCCGCTGTACGAACTGAGGATGATGAGCGTCCGGTCGTCCTCGATCACCGAGCGCGGTATCAGGTACTCGAAGTCGTAGTCGTTGAAGACATGTACTTCGAGGTCGCTCCTGATCGAGTTGAAGTAGACCTTGATCACGTCCGACACGATGGCCGAGCATCCCATGCCACTGAAGACGATGCGGGTGAAATGCCCATCCCACATCCTCTTCACGAGATCTTCCGAGATCCCGGAGATGTCGTACTCATCCGACTTCGTGAAACCGGCACGGTATTCCTGCTCCAGGAATTCCTGATAGCGTTCGAGGCGTGATCGCATGAGCTTCTCTTTCTCTGTGACTTCTCATGTCAGTTATCGGTTCACGATCTCCGGACCGCGCCCGAGTCCTTCACCACATGAACTGGCCACCGTCCACGATGAGCTTCTGGCCCGTGATGTAAGTGGCTCCCGAACTCACCAGGAATTCCAGGGCGTCCGCCATCTCATCGGTGGAACCGATCCGCCGCTGCGGTATTTCATCCAGAAGCGCGTTCATACGCTCCGGCTCGGCGAGGCGGAACCGAGTCCGCATCTCCTCCGTGTCGATCATTCCTGGGATGAGGCAATTCACCCGGATACTGGGGGCGAGCTCCATTGCCAGGCACTTGGTCAGGTGGAGCAATCCCGCTTTACTCGAACAGTAATTTGCGCCGTTCAGCCGGGGGCGGATCGCTGTGGTCGCACCGATGTTGACAATGGAACCACCGCCGGCCTCCAACATGTGCGGAGCAAACGCCCGGGTCATGTAGAACGGACCCGAGAGATTCGTGTCCAGCACCTGGCGCCAGTCCGCGTCGGAGATCTCCAGAACGGGCCGGTCTATGTTCAGTCCAGCATTGTTGACCAGCACTTGGGGAATACCGTGACCGGCATACACCAATTCGGCCAGCCGCGCCACATCATCGGGATCCGACACATCGGACTGGATGACCGAAAGGTCCTTCTTCATCTCTCGCGCGGCCTGGTGCGCCGCATCCTCGTCACTGCGAAAAGTGGCCACTACCCGATATCCCAACCGAGTGAGCCTGCGACTGAATTCGAGCCCGATCCCCTTGGTTCCACCGGTAACTACAGCCAGTTTGTCAGGCGATTTCATTCAAGCTCCGCATAGTGGGTTGTCCGTTCTTTCCCATACCGTGGCGACCTCACGGCGGCCGGCAAGACGTACCCCGCCGGGCCGACCGCCGACCGCCGACCGCCAGGACGCTGCCGCGGCTCGCGCCGGCGGAGCCGCGGCAGGGCGCACGGAGGGCGCCGGGCAGGGGCCTGCGGCGAATCCGCCGCAGAGCCTGGCGCACGCCCCCACCGGCACAAAGCGACACATGCCCTCAGCCGTGGGCCTGCTCAGCCGGCGTCGGGCTTACGGGCGCGCAGGATGACGTCGAACCGCCCGGGGTACTGCCGGTCCATCGGCTCGAACCCCGCTTCGGTGTACCACTGCTCGAATTCCTGCGGCGTGTAGATGCGGCCCTCGGGCGACGCGATCGTGTGCACGTACGCCGACATGAACGCGGCGTGGGCGGGACCGGTCTCGTCGTCGTCCTGGGCGCAGGCGACGATCACCAGGTGTCCTCCCGGCTTCAACGCCCGGTAGGTCTTCGCGAAAAGGTCGCGAACCTGCTCCGGCGACCAGATCTCAAGGAATCGAGAGAATACGACGCAGTCGTGGGAAGTGGGGAACTCCTCCTGCCAGATGTCGGCTCCGACAGCGTGAACACGGTCGACGAGACCCGCCTCGGCGATCTGCTCTTCCGCCATCTTCGCCACGTTGGGGAGTTCGAGGATGGTCGCCTGGAGGTGCGGCCACCGCCGGGCGAAGGCGATGGCGTTTGTTCCAGTGCCACCGCCGACGTCCAGTACATGCTGGTAGGAGGAGAAGTCCACGGAGTTGACGAAGTCCTCGACCACCGAGCGGCTCTGATGTTCCATCATGGCGGTGAATACCTTTTCGAGGTTCTTGTCCTCGCCGAGCAGCTCGTAGAGCGTGGTCGCCGACGAGCCGGCGAGCAGCTCACGGTCCAGCCCCAGGTTGTCGTTCTCCACCAGCGATTCGTAGAGCCAGCCCATCGGGCGATACAACATCTCGTGGGTGTAGCGGATGATGACCGGCATGAATTCGTCCGGATCGCCCGCGAGGATATCGGTCGCGGCGGTGTTGTGGTAACCACCGTCTTCCTTGCGCACGAGCTCGAAGGTGCTGCACCCCAGCAGCAGCACGTGACCCGCCCGTTCCTCCAGCTCCAGGGCCTGGGTTATCTCTTCGCGAGTACTGCCTGGCCGCTCCTTGAGCAGAGCGAACAACTTCAGGCGCAGTGCGGCGTGCAGGAACGGGAACCGAAAGCTGGTATAAACCAGCTTCCACAGCTCGTCCAGGGCGGTCGCCGACGGTTTGGTCATGATGATCTCCTTCACGGTGCTACGAGCCTCGGGCGTGCACCCTCGGCCGTGTCGTGTCGTGGCGGAACCCAGCAACGTCCGGTTTTACCGATTAGCGGCATTGAGGCAGACAGTGGGAGCGAGATCCACGCAGCGTGCCGCACCCCGTCCCGGGGGCGCGGCACCAAAGGGGCGGAGCTAGATCGTCGCCTTCACCTGCATCATCGAAAGTTCCCTCCCCGTTGACGCGCCCTGTCCGAATGACGAATCCGTTTAAGGTCGCGATGCACTAAGAGTGCAACACCGAACCCGAGAACCGCACAAGACCATTCACGCCCCCAGCCCCCTCGTTGATGGCGTGAATCGATCGCTCCCACCCCTGCACCGCTTCATTCTTGGCCGAAGGAGCCCCGGCCCTGACCTCAGCCTGAGCGATCAAGAGGCCGAAAATCATCCATTGGATAGAGCGGCAGGCAGCCGCATCATCTTTCCCAAAACGGACAGAACACCGGAATCGCGACGCCCCTTTGTCGATCATTGTCGAGGATCCGCTCCGGAATACGTCTGCGAGACGCCCTAGCGTCGGAGAAGACCAAGAAGTATTTGGCCGGCCAGGGGTTTCCTGTATTTTCTGATGCCGTTCGCAGCCACATTCATGACCGGGATCCGACCCAACCCACGAAGATCCCTGATGCACCTCCGGCGACTACGATCCCACCTACGCCGCCTGTCCCGACGCCCAGCAGCGCGCCTACTCCGTACCCGCTACGAGACATCGACGAAGTACGGAGACACGGAGCCGCGCACTGTTACCCGTTGAGTTGCCTTGCTGCTTCCGACGAGACGGCAGGCGACGAGGGCGAGAGGCTCGTCAGCGGCTCGGCGACTGGGGGCAACCGTGATCTGTGGCAGCGGCCGGGCGACCGGCTGCGGACGCTTCCCCCGCAACCGCATCGGGACATGGGGAACGAGTTGCGCCGGGACCCCGAGGAGACGCGGCGCACGCGGGACGGCAGGGACGTCGCCACTCCGGGGCTCGGCGACGTCGGCCTCGCGGGCGTCCGTCCGGCACGACACCGGCCCGGTCTCAGGGCTGTCCCGTAAATGATCTACGGCAGGCTGAGTCGAGGCACGAC
The DNA here is from genome assembly GCF_049974565.1 of Streptomyces sp. WG5. Lineage (NCBI taxonomy): Bacteria > Bacillati > Actinomycetota > Actinomycetes > Kitasatosporales > Streptomycetaceae > Streptomyces > Streptomyces sp. WG5. The sequence continues at coordinate 99,428 of NZ_JBNGGC010000004.1, forward strand.
AGCCGCCTTCGCGGAGCAGGGCGTGACGTGGCTACGGCACGGCCGCGAATACTCCTGGAAGCGTCACGCCGTTACGGGCACGCACTCGTCGAGCAGACCGACGACGTCACTCCAGGCACGTCGCGCGTGTCGGGGGTGGTGGCCCACTCCGGGGCGCACGCGCTGGTCGACCGGGGGGTGGTGGAAGGCGTGCAACGCACCGCCGTAGACCACGAGGCGCCAGTCGACTCCCGCGGCCATTATTTCGGCGGCGAAAGCGTCCCGTTGCGCGGGCGGCATGATCGGGTCTTCCGATCCGACCCCTGCCCACACGGGGCAGCGGATGCGCGCCGCCTCACCCGGTCGGCCCGTAGTCAGGGCGTTGACCGTCCCGATCGCACGCAGGTCGACACCGTCGCGCCCGAGTTCCAGCCCGATGGCGCCCCCGGTGCCGTAGCCGATGACGGCGATCCGGTCGGGATCGGTCCGCGGTTCGGCACGCAACACGTCGAGCGCCGCGTGACCGATCCTCCGCATCCGGTCGGGATCCGCGAGCAGGGGCATCACCCGGGCCATCATCTCTTCGGGGTCGGTGAACCACCGTCCGCCATGAATGTCGAAGGCGAACGCCACGTACCCCCTCTCGGCCAGGGCGTCGGCCCTGCTGCGCTGGAAGTCGTTCAGTCCGGTCCCCTCGGGCCCGACCAGGACTGCGGGCCGACGGTCGGCGCCGGCCGGGAGCGCCAGGTGCCCGACCATCGTCAGCCCGTCGGCCGGGTAGGCGACCGAGCGTGTGGTAACCGTGCTCATGGGAACGAACTGTAGCGACCTCACGGCCGGCACGATCGAACCGACAGAGCCGGCCGGACCACGCTGGAACCTCTCTGAACTGCGACGATGGCCGACAGGCCGCCGATCTCGGTCCCGGCATGTCACCGGCATGGAGTACAGGCCGCCGGGGACCTCGGCAACGGTCGATGTCACGACGTGCCGCGCCCTCCGCCGACAGCCTCGACGCCTGCAGGACAGGGAAGGGGTTCGTCCAGCACGACGGCCGTCGTCGGCAAGATCGTGACGATCGCCGACGACGGCCATCCGGAGACCGGGCCCGGCATGTGCCGCTTCCCATATATACAAGGGAAGCGAGGAAGGAGAGGAAGGAGGGGAAGGAACTCGCAGGGCGGGGGCGGGCCCATAACCGACCCCGTCGACAGAGCAGCGCCGCGCACGGCACCTCCTGCGGCAGACAGCCCTGGAGGATCCTGCGGAGAATCACCCGCGGAAGGTGATCACCTCGACGCCAGCACTCTCCTGGGACTGCCCTCGCAGTCGAACCTCAGGCCGCTGCAACCCGCTGCATCACTGCACACTCGCGACGGTGCGAGGAGCAACCACCTGGTCGACAAGTCCGAACTTCAGCGCCTGATCGGCGGTAAGGACGTGGGCTCGGTCGACGTCCTTGTTGATCTGTGCGACGTCCCGGCCGGTGTGCTTGGCGAGAAGCCTTTCGATCAGCTCTCGCTGACGCTGGATCTCACGGCCCTGGATCTCCAGGTCGGACACTTGGCCCTGGGTGCCGGCGCTGTGCGGCTGCTGGAGGAGGATCCGAGCGCTCGGCAGAGCCAGACGCTTCCCGGGGGTGCCCGCCGCCAGGATCACGGCGGCCACCGAACTGGCCTGCCCGAGGCAGACCGTCTGGATGTCGGGCCGCACGAATTGCATGGTGTCGTAGACAGCGGTGAGCGGAGTGAGGTCACCGCCGGGTGAATTGATGTAGAGAGAAATGTCCCGGTCGGGGTCCAGCGACTCGAGGCACAAGAGCTGGGCCATGATGTCGTTGGCCACGACGTCATCGACCGGAGTGCCGAGGAAGATCACGCGCTCCTCGAAGAGTTTCGCGTAGGGGTCGTACTCCCTGGTGCCCTGCGACGTACGCTCCACGAAGCGCGGTACGACATAACGGCTTTCCGGACGCAAGTGACCGGACCCGAACGGGGGCGAGGCTGATGTGGGCAGAGAAGCGGTCACTGGGCGTGGTCCTCCCGAGGTGAGTGGATGTGCTGGTCCGTGGGGCGGCCGACTAGCCGACAGCGCCAAGGCCCGGGTGATCCGCGGTCATCACCTCGTCGATCAGGCCGTATTCCTTGGCCTCCTGGGCAGTGAACCAGCGATCCCGGTCAGAGTCACGGGTGATCGTCTCGGTGTCCTGGCCGGAGTGGAGCCCGATGAGCTCAGCCATTTCCCGCTTGGTGCGGACCAACTGGTCCAGGTAGATGTTGACGTCCGAGGCCGACCCGGCGAGACCGGCCGAGGGCTGGTGCATGAGAATCTTGGTGTGCGGCAATGCGAACCGCTTTCCCTTCGCACCGGCGGTGAGAAGGAACTGGCCCATGGAGGCACAGAATCCCATGGCAATGGTCACGACGTCATTCTTGATGTATTGCATGGTGTCGTAGACCGCCATGCCGGCGGTAACCGAACCGCCCGGTGAGTGGATGTACAAGTAAATGTCTCGGGTCGGGTCCGTGGCGAGCATCAGCATCTGCGCGGTAACGCGGTTGGCGATGTCATCGTCGACTTCCTTGCCGAGGAAAATGATGCGCTCCTCGAGGAGGCGGTTGTAAACCGCGTCCACACTGACCCCATCACCGGCACCGCCGCGGGCGTAAGGCATCATCTGTCCTGCTTCGAGAGGCAGCTGCCGAGAGCTCATGGGATTCCACTCCTCTGTCGTCGCGTGTCCACTAAAGGGCCTGGACTGAGTCCGTTCGGCTGCTATCCGGCCAATGGGAACCGGAAGCAGCACTCCACTCGCCCCCTCGCGCCCAACGAAGCTAACACGCACGCCACCCCTATCCAGGGGGAGTTGACAAGCTGTTCGCTCAGAGCGGAGGATGTGACGGAGTTTCAATTGGCTTGAAACCAGGCGGAGTTCAGCCACCCGGGCGGCCTCGACGGCAGCGGAACCGAGACGACGTATGCAAAAAATGGTGCATAAGGAAATAATCGACGCTTGAATTCGGCCAGGAGCAAAGCGGTTGCCCGGCCCCCTCTGCGGACAGCACGGACGATGCGGCGGAACTCCACGTCGAAGCACGTCGAAGCACAGGGACGGAGCCGGCTTGTCCGCACAGGCACGTTGCCGACGCACCCGCGCAGGTGGCTCTGGTAAGCGAATTCTGTTGATGTTTCTTGCCGCTTTGGTGAACGCGGTGTGATGGCCTCGCTTTGCTGGAAGGTGTACGGGTGCCGCCGGTGAACGCGTCCGCGTCCGGGGGCCGCTCCCGCGGCCGTCTCCCGGTCGCGGCCCTGGCCTGCCACAAGCCCGGACAACGCTCACGCCTGGTCCACCGGCCCCGCCCGGACGCCCGGCCCGAAGGACGCAAGAGCTTCTCCTGGCAGGACCACCCAGACCTGCTCCGGGACACCCGCCACCAGCTCGGCGGGACGATCGTGCCGGTCTCGGACGACGACCCCCGAGATCCATCTCACCGCCGGAACGCGCCGCTTGATCGCCGACCACGCGTGGCTCGCCGTCTGCCGGCTACGCCCTACGCGCCCGGCCCCGACCCGGTCGAAGGCATCCGGGTTCTGTCTCCGCGCTCCTGGACCTCGAGGGCCGGGGCCGCTCCCATCTATGCCGACCCGGCAGGGCATCCGTTCTGCCTGGTCCGACGCTGAGGACGGATCGCCCGATCAGCGGCTCCCGCACACGATCACGGTCGGAGCCAGATGAGGAGGGCGGCGGCGGTGACAGTGCCGAGGTGGACGTAGCCGCGCTTGTCGTAGCGGGGGGAGACGGATCTGAACTGCTTGAGCTTCCCGATGGCCCGTTCCACCGTGTTGCGATCTTCGGGCCGAAGCGTTCGGGCAGTTCACACCGACTGCTTTCCGGTGCTGATCCGGTAAATGATTCCATTGATCACTCGTCGGTGATCCCGCCACCGGCCGCACCGGTTGCTGCTCACCGGCATCAGCGGCTCCAGCACGGCCCACTCGCCGTCAGTGAGAACCCCCTGCCCGGACTCCTCGATTCACCGTGCCGACATCACGCATTCAAGGTCAGTAATGAGAAGAGCGGGCAGTTGTGCGGGTGGGGGTGCGGGATTAAAGTGAGCGGCCGTGCTCGGAGTGGTCGGCGGGGGCCGGTAACCCGGGCCTGAGGAAAGGGACTTGCGTCGTGACCGAGACCGAGACAGCCGCCTCCGACCCCGCGATACCCGACAGCACCGACCGGCCCGACGGCACCGACGGGATCGAGGTGCTCGCCTCGCTCAGCCCCGACTTCGACGCCGACCCGTACACCGCCTACGCGCGACTGCGCGAGCGCGGTCCGGTGCACCAGGTAGTGGCGCCCGACAGGGGGATCGTGTGGCTCGTGGTCGGGTACGAGGCCGCGCGCGAGGCCTTCAACTCCCCGCAGCTCAGCCGGGACTGGCAGCGCGAGTGGCGGCAGGCCGGCTGGCGCCCGCCGTACGCCCTGAACATGCTCGGCAACGCCAACATGCTGATGAGCGACCCGCCCCACCACACCCGGCTGCGGAGCCTGGTGGCGCGGGAGTTCACGGCCCGGCGGGTCGAGGGGATGCGGGGGCGCGTCCAGGAGATCGCCGACGAGCTGCTGGACCGCATGACGGCGGACGGAGCGCGCCGTGCCGACCTCATCGACGCGTTCGCCTTCCCGCTCCCCATGACCGTCATCTGTGAACTGCTCGGCGTCCCCAACCTGGACCGCGACTCCTTCCGCGCCTGGTCCAACGAGACCCTCGCGCCCACCAGCCCCGAGGCGGAGAAGGAGGCGTACGAGCAGGTCATGCCGTATCTCAGGGGTCTCATCGCCGCCAAGCGGGAGAGCCCCGGGGAGGACCTGCTCAGCGCCCTCGTCCACACGGTCGACGAGGGCGGCGACCGGCTCACCGAGGACGAGCTGCTCTCGCTGGCCTTCCTGCTGCTCGTCGCCGGGCACGAGACGACGGTCAACACGATCAGCAACGCGGTACGCGCCCTCCTCGCGCACCCCGAGCAGCTGGCGGCCGTACGGGCCGATCCGGCGGAGCTGGCGGCGCGGCTGGTGGAGGAGACGCTGCGCTACGACGGGCCGGTGGAGACCACCACGCCGCGCATCGCCCTGGAGGAGACCGAGATCGGCGGCGTACGGGTGCCGCGCGGTGCCATCGTGCTGATCGCCATGGCCGCCGCGGACCACGACCCGGCGCGCTTCCCCGATCCGGAACGCTTCGACGTACAGCGCGAGACCCGGGGCCATGTCGCCTTCGGATACGGGATCCACCACTGCCTGGGCGCCCCCCTCGCCCGCCTCGAGGCCGAGGTGGCGCTGCGCACGCTACTGGAGCGCTGCCCGGAGCTGACGGCGGACGGGGAGCAGGGGGAGTGGATCCCGGGGATGCTGCTCCGGGGGGTGCGGGAGCTGCCGGTGCGGTGGTGATACGCCCGCCGCGGGCGGGCTGACGGGCGGAATCGTCCAACGCACCTCTGGAGCCAGAGGGTCCACACCGATCCGAAACGGTGGGCGGTGGAGCGGACCTACGGCTGGCCGATGCTCCACCGCCGCCTCGCTCGCGAGCACGAGACCCTTTCCCCTACCGCTCGACGAGGTCAAGGGCATGCGCCGAAGCGCCGGTCCCCGTCGTCCAGCGCTTCCCCCAGCGCGTCGGCGAGGACGCCGACGCGCTGGGGGCGGGTCCGCGTCAAGCAGTCTTCTTCCCCTCTCTCGTCATCGCCCACACGCCTGCGGACCGCGCCACGTCACGCCCCACGTGGATCGGGAAGGTCAGCGCTGCAGGGTGAGGACGCCCGGTCGCCAGGGCAGTTGGTCGTAAGGGCCCCCCGCGTTCGGGGACTTGCCCTGGTAGAGGAACTGCAGGTTGCAGGGGTCGATGGTCATGGTCTGGTCGGGGTTGTTCCGGACCAGGTCACCGTGGCTGATGTCGTTGGTCCAGGTGGCCCCGCTGTTGGCCTTGCCCGCGAAGGGGTTGCTCTCGCTGGCGGCCTGCGGGGTCCACGAGCCGCTCAGGCTGGAGGCCGTGAAGGAACGGAAGTAGCGCCCGTTCGCGCCCATCGCCTCGACGATCATCAGGTACTGGTTCTGACCCTGCACCTTGTAGACCTGTACGCCCTCGAACAGGTTGGCCTTCGTGTCACTCATGATCGTCGTGTACGACGAGCCGAAGTTGCCCGGGAAGTTCCCGATCGGCATGCTCGCCCGGTAGATCTTGCCGTTGTCACCGGCGAAGAACAGGTACATGTTCCGGTCGTCGGCGATCAGGGTCTGGTCGATCGGGCCGGTGTCGGAGCCGGAAATGCTCCCGGTGAACAGCGGCTGCGGCGAGGACCAGCCGTTGGGGTCGGTGGGGTCGCTCGACGTGCGGTAGATGAACGGCCACGAACCCCACTGGTACGCCAGCACCCAGACGTTCTTGGGCGCGAAGTAGAACAGCGTCGGCGCCACCGCGGCCTGGTTCATCCCGGTCTGGCCGGCCGACGCCATGTCCGTCCAGTTCGTGAAGGGGCTGAACATCATCGAGCCGTACGACGATCCCGACACGTTCGACGCGTAGACCAGGTGCCTGCCGTTGTGCGTCACGGTGGTGAAGTCCTTCACCGCGGCCCACCCGTTCGCCGGCTGCGCCAGCACCCCCGTCGACGTCCACCGGTACGTCGGCGGGAGGGTGCACGGGCCGTCCGTCGGCGGCGTCAGTCCGGTCCACTTCTGGTTGCCGGCACCGTTGCACGTCCCGATCTGCACCGCCGTTCCGTTGGCCGTACCGGCGCCGGCCGCCTCCAGGCACAGCCCGGACTGCGCACCGACGACCGTGCCGTCGGCGTTCACCCGCCACTGCTGGTTCGCACCGCCGGAGCAGGCCCAGATCTGCACCCGCGTCCCGGGCGCGGTGGCGTGGCCGGGAACGTCCAGGCACTTGTTGCCGTACACGGTCAACTGATTGCCGTCCGTCAGCGTCCACTGCTGGTTGGTCCCGCCCCAGCAGTCGTAGATCTGCAGGTACGTGCCGTTGGTCTGGTCGGCGCCCAGCACATCGAGACACCGGTTCGAACCAACACCGCGCAAGGCGCCACTGGTGGCCGCCTGAGCCGTGGTGGTGGTGGCAACGAGCAGCGCCGCCAACGCGGCCAGGGCCGCAACCAGGGCGGCGAGCACCGCAGACGGATGCCTGCGGCTCGAATTTCCTCTGCGCATGGGGACTTCCTCAACCTTGGGTGAGCGGTTCCGGCCGGCCTCGCCAGAGGGCGTCCGGACTGTCGGTGCGGTGCGGTGTGCGGCGGTCCGTGCGCGCCACGGCAGACCGCTTGTGGCGTCCAGGCCCTTCACGGCCTTCTGGAGGACCGGTGGCGCCCGGCCCCTTGGACGGCATGGCGGTCGGCGGCGTCGACGACGACCTGGCAAGTCCATGACATACGCGCACCACGACTCCTTGCGGTCTGCGCTCCGCCGGCGCGACGGGGAGTTGCCCTGCCGCGCGACGGAGCGACTAAGAGGTGTTCGTCATACCGAACAGGGATCGGGGTGTCGAGCACCCTGAATGATAGGGAGCCCGCGAACGGCGTCAATACCCTTCGCATGTGTCGCCCATGGCGCCGAAACGTTTACGAGAGCCCATGCGTGAAATGTCGCTCGTCATGGTGACAAGCGGCCGGGTTCTGCACACCTGGCTCCGGAGTGGGGAGGGTCCCACACACATCGACCAGGGGGTTCACGCCGTCGAACAACCCCGCGCTGGAACTGGGAGCCGCCACCCGCCTCAACAGGGTCTCGAAAGTTTCGGACAGAAGAATGAAACTTGTCCTTCCAAAAGCGTTGACGATACATCGTCAAAGCCCAATCATTCTTGTCTGAGGACCGGCCGCAGGTCGACATTTCGAACAACGTCGGCCTTCGGGCACGCCGTGCTGCACGGCAGGTCCGCGCACCACCGCATTACGGATCCGTGCACCGAGGCACCTGCGCCATCCCTTTCGTTCCGGTGAGGTTCGCACCAGCGCGTCCCGGCTCTTCACGCAGCGGGAGAGACACCCGACGCCGCGTGGCGGTCCCCCGGCTGAGCCGCGATGGAGTAGCCCCGCCCCTGTGTCGGAGATCGTCCCGTCCCATGACCGCGCTGTCCGGTGATCCCGCGCTGCCCGGACTCCGGCCCGCCCGTCCGTCCGTCTGCCACAGGGCAGCGGACGACACAACCCCCCTGCGCTTTCGGTCCTTCCGTGATCTCTACCTTGGAGGCACAGTAATGGGCTCGTATGCCCTCCCCGGATCCGCTGCTCGCCAGAAGGTCCACCGCCTGCTGTTGGCGCTGATCGTCGGCGCCCTCGGTGCGGTCACCGCACTGGTCGCGCCACCGTCCGCGCACGCCGCCGAGAGCACGCTCGGCGCCGCGGCGGCGCAGAGCGGCCGCTACTTCGGCACCGCCATCGCCTCGGGCAAGCTGGGCGACTCGACGTACACCTCGATCGCGAACCGTGAGTTCAACTCGGTGACGGCCGAGAACGAGATGAAGATCGACGCCACCGAACCGCAGAGAGGCCAGTTCAACTTCGCCGCCGCGGACCGCGTCTACAACTGGGCCGTGCAGAACGGCAAGGAGGTGCGCGGCCACACCCTGGCCTGGCACTCCCAGCAGCCCGGCTGGATGCAGAACCTCAGCGGCGGCGCACTGCGCCAGGCGATGATCGACCACATCAACGGCGTGATGGCCCACTACAAGGGCAAGATCACCCAGTGGGACGTCGTGAACGAGGCGTTCGCCGACGGCAGTTCGGGAGCCCGACGGGACTCCAACCTGCAGCGCAGCGGCAACGACTGGATCGAGGTCGCCTTCCGCACCGCGCGCGCCGCCGACCCGGCGGCCAAGCTCTGCTACAACGACTACAACGTCGAGGACTGGACCTGGGCCAAGACCCAGGCGATGTACGCCATGGTCCGGGACTTCAAGCAGCGCGGCGTGCCGATCGACTGCGTCGGCTTCCAGTCGCACTTCAACAGCGGCAGCCCCTACAACGCCAACTTCCGTACCACGCTGCAGAACTTCGCCGCCCTGGGTGTCGACGTGGCCATCACCGAACTCGACATCCAGGGCGCCCCGGCCTCGACCTTCGCCAACGTGACCAACGACTGCCTGGCCGTCCCGCGCTGCCTCGGCATCACCGTCTGGGGTGTGCGCGACACCGACTCCTGGCGATCGGAGCAGACGCCGCTGCTGTTCAACGGCGACGGCAGCAAGAAGCCCGCCTACACCGCCGTCCTCAACGCACTCAACGGCGGCTCCACCACGCCCCCTACCGAGTCGGGACAGATCAAGGGCGTCGGTTCGGGCCGCTGCCTGGACGTGCCCGGCACCAGCACCACCGACGGCACCCAGCTGCAACTGTGGGACTGCCACGACGGCACCAACCAGCAGTGGACGCACACCGACACCGGCGAGCTCAGGGTCTACGGCGACAAGTGCCTGGACGCCGCAGGCACCGGCAACGGCTCCAAAGTCCAGATCTACAGCTGCTGGGGCGGCGACAACCAGAAATGGCGCCTCCACTCCGACGGATCCATCGTCGGCGTCCAGTCCGGCCTCTGCCTCGACGCCGTCGGAGGCAGCACCGCCAACGGCACCCTGATCCAGCTCTACTCCTGCTCGAACGGCAGCAACCAACGCTGGACCCACACCTGATGGGACCTGCCGCAAAAGAGGGCACGTATCGATGACGGCCTGCAGTGCGGCTTGCTCCACCCCTCCAGGAAGACTCCGTTGAGGGTCCCGGGCCGCCGCCGTAACGGCGGCGGCCCTCGCGATCGGCATGCCCGCCGCGGTGCGTCCCGTGCCCGCCGGGGCCGCGACGGTGGACACCAGTGCATGCCTGGCTGGCCGACCCGCGTCCACCGCCTGGATCCAGACTCCGTCACTCCTCGGGCTGGGGCGGCGGACCCGCGGTTGCCTCATGGTGGGGCAGTTCGAAGACCACCCCGGCTACCGCCTGCCATGCCGTTGATCGACGGCTTCGAGTCGACGATCTGCAGCGGCAGGAACCACTGTCCGACCGTCGACACGACCGGGACGCGGGACCTGCTGGCCGGCACGGGCATCGAGTGCCCGCCCATGACCCGTGCCATCGCCCGACGCGCCGGCGTGGGCGTCGGAACGGTTCACCGGCACCTCCCGACCGAGGAGTCCCTGGCCCGGGCGACCCCGGAACACCGCTCCGGCAGATCGTCGAGTTCCTGCGCACGGAGGTGCTCCCCGATCCCGACCCCCGGAACGGCCTCGTGCGTTCCCTGGAGTACTGCGCCCCCGTGTCCGACGCCGCGCTGATCCTCGCCCTCACGGCGGTGGCCGCCGAGAGCCCCCATGACGCCGAGTCCCTGTACCGAGCCAGCACCCGTGAACAGCACGGAGCCATCGCCGAGTTGCTGCGAGCCGGTGTCACGGGCGGGGACCGCGCACGCCCTCGGTGTCACGCCCCCGGCATTCGGGGACTGATCGTAGGGGCACAGGCGGCGGTCACCTACGGGGGCGGGTCCGCGTTCAGCGTCGCCGCCAGGCTGCGGCGACCGAGGCCGCCGCGCTGCGCCGGACTCGGCAAGAGCGTGCGGCGCGGGAAGCCGGGACGTCAGCCATCGGCCCGCCGGCTGCTCTGCGGACCACGGCCTGAGCCGAAACGCGGTAGACCAGCACGTCCCTGTTCGAGGTGGTTGTCCCGGCGTAGCGTGACGTGCACCGATACGGTGAGCTGCGTGGCTGCTGGGTGGCGTCCCGATGGGGCGGAACAACCGTGGCGACCGTCATCGCCGGCACCATGGCCGTGGCCTATGACCGGGGCTTCGAAGGTGTTCCGCGTCCCTGGTAGCCCTCGAAGAAGGCAGGCCACGCCCCAGGGTTCAGACCTCAGGTCGCCACGCTCCATCCCGCCTGGTCCCTGGGGTGTGTCAGGAGAATGGGGAGGCGCGTGCGCAGCGCCAGGACGTCGAGGAGTACGTCAGCGTGGCGCTCCTCCCCGGCACCGCTCGGAGAGCGACCGTAATACCGCCAGGCCCAGGTCCGTATGTCCTGGGCCTGGCTTCGGAACCGACCGTCCTGTCGACCAGACGCCATAGCTGCTGGCCCCGACGGGCCGGACGAAACCGGGAGCCGTCCTTAATCCCAGGGCTCACTCGGCTCCGTCACCGAACAAGCCGCCTCCCAGCGCGCGCCCGTCCTGCACGTCGCCACTGCCCGGCATCCCGGTGAAGTCTTGCGCGAACAGGTGTGCGCGGGATCTGGCCGCGGAACGTCTGTGGCGGCCCCTGGTGTGCGTGCAGCGCACGAGGAGGCTGACGAAACGGGGACGCTGCGGCCGGTGTCGCGGAGGCGCCGCGTACTTCTTGCCAGTCGTTCTTGATAGGAGATGGCGTGGGTGACGGCAGGAATGCCGGTCTACAGGCCCTGGCGGCGCGCGTGGGCCGTCGGGCCGCGATGCTCTACAACAGGGACACCGGGCCCCTGCCCACTCCTTGGCCACCTTCAGGCACGACCCCACCTCCCTCGCGCACCGCTGACGCGCCCGCTGTGTCTCAGGTACGGGCTGGGCCGGGCGGCCGGGGACTGTTGCGCGCGACTTCTGCCTCTCCTCTTCCGGTGAGAGGTCCCCTGCGGGCGGACCGGGCAGCGGCGTGGCGTCCGTCGCGGGCGGCTGCGGGCGCGCCGACCGGCCGCCGTGTGTCCATCGTGGCGCGGGTGTACGGGTATCCGCCGGACCACAACGCCGGCTCGGAGTGGATGCTGCACTCGATACTCCGCCCGCTGGCCGAGCGCGGCCACCGGGTCGAGGTGTGGCTGTCCCACCCGGGCAAGAGCGAGCTGCCCTACGAGATCGACGGGGTACACGTCGTGCCGTTTCAGGCCGGCATCGACTTCGTCGCGCGCGCCGCCACGGCGGATGTGCTGGTGTCCCACTATGAGAACGTGCCCTTGGTCGCCGGGCTCGCGCGGGAACAGTCGATCCCGGTGGCGGTGATTTGCCACGACAACTTCTCCGAGAGCTTCCACAACGCCGCCGGCGCCGACCTTGTCGTCTACAACAGCCAGTGGATCCGCCGGGACGGGGGGATTTTCTACGCCCGCTACCCGCCCGCGTTCCTCCCCCGGCGCAGCATCGTGGTGCGCCCGCCGGTGATCGCGGCGGAGTACCGCACCCGTCCGGGCCAGTGCGTGACGCTGGTCAACCTGAACGCCGACAAGGGCGGGGAGTTGTTCTGGCAGATCGCCGCCTGGAGTCCGCAGTGGCGGTTCAGGGGGGTGCGCGGCGCTTACGGGACGCAGGTCATGCCGCCGCCAAGGCTGCCGAACTGCGAGGTGATCGACTCGGTGCCCGGGCACCGGATGCGTGAGCACGTCTACAGTCAGGCGCGGGTGGTGCTCATGCCGAGCCTGTACGAGTCGTGGGGGCGGGTGGCGGTGGAGGCGTTCGCCTCCGGGATCCCGGTGATCGCCCATCCCACCCCCGGGCTTGTCGAAGCCCTGGGCCCAGCCGGCATCTTCGCCTACCGCGACGATCCCGCGGCGTGGATCGATGTCCTGAACTCCCTGCGCGACCCCGGCACCTGGGCGCGCGCCTCACGCCGCGCACGGGCCCGCTCCGACGAGCTCAGCGCCACGTCCGACCTCGACCTGTGGTGCGAGGCCGTCGAGACCTTGCCAACGACACGGCCGCGAGGAGCGGGCACTCGCATCGGCCCGTCGCTCTCCACCGGAGCGGACAGCGGTGGTCCCCCGGACGATGGCGTGGTCCACCACGGGACACCTGCCGGAGGTCGGCCCCGGATTTCCGTCCCGCGGTGGATGACGCGGGTGTTCGACGAACGTTGCAGGCTGCTGCGCGGCGGTGGCGGGCGAAGTCCGGGAAGCGCACCGGGGACGGGCTCGGGGCCGTCGATGCCGGTCCATAAGCACATGGCCGCCGTGTCGGACCGGAGCGAGAAGACCGCCAGTGAACAGGGCCGTACCGCCACAGACGCTGGACGCGGCGTTGCAGGGGCTCGACGGACCGTCACTGAAGACACCGATCTACGAGGAAAGGACGCTCTGTCAGCTCAACACCTGCGCCAGGGACAAGGGCCCGCTGATCCACACCATCCCGGTCACAGCAGTAGCTGCGCTGGCTCCCGACACCGACCTCGACGGGAAGCTGGTTGTGGGCCGCCACCCGGGCATCCGGCTGAGCGGCACTGTCACCGCAGGGCCCCAGTTCTCCGTGACGCCGGGGCAGGAGGAAAGAAAGGTAGCGCGGGGCGGCAAGACCACCGGATACCCGGGGGTGGAAGTCCACCGGGAAGGGCCGGTTCCTTCGCAGACCTTCACCGCTACCCTCTCCCCGGGAGCCGGCTTGGCCTTCAAGCCCGAAGCCATGATGCCTGGCCGGTATCAAAAAGTGGCGCGGTCGAGTCGCGTCCCGAAAGAGCGGGCCGAAGATGACGGCTCGCCGCGGCGCAGACCGGAAACATCCCACGCTCCGTCAAGGCACCAGTCCGGTGCAGTGGAACCCAGTGCCCACCCGACGCGGCACTCGGGATCGATCCCGTGCTCAGCCCACCGAGGGTGATCAACCGGCATGCCTCCGTCGCGAGGCCAGGCCCGGGTGCCGGCGACCGTCTCCGGCAGGGGACGGCACACCAACCCGGCTGCCTGCGCCCGGGCTGCGAAGTCGTGCTCCGGCTGAACGAGTTGTTGTTCCCGTCGCTCGCGGACGGCGCGGCGCTGTCGGTGCACGTGAGCACCGAGACAGTGCGCGCTGTGCACCAGTGGGCAGCGGACGGTGCCGCTGTACGCCCGGTCCGCGGAGTCCGTCGAACCGGCATCATGGTGTGCCGTTCCCGGGGGTTGAGGAACTCCGCCCCGCGACCTGAGGCTGACCCGCTCTCGTCCCCGGGTGGGACCCGCGGAGGGCGTAGTACTGCGGATTCAGTACCGCGCAGTGTCGGCAGCCGGACGACGACAGGACACCCCCCTCTTCAGGAGTCTGGAGGCACCTTCGAGACCCGGATGTGGAGACCCTCCCTTGGCTGCTTTTCTGTATCGAATGGGCCGCTTGGCGTTCAGGCGACGCTGGACCGTTGCCCTTGCCTGGGCCGCCGTGCTGGCCGCCGTAGGACTCGCCGGCATGACCGCGCCGGAGGCGGAGGAGGAACCCTTCTCCATGCCGGGGATCGAATCGCAGGAAGCCTTCGACCTGATGGAGGAGCGGTTCCCCGGCGCCGCAGCCGACGGCGCCACCGCCCGCGTCGTCTTCGTCTCGCCGAACGGCGAGAAGGTCACCGCCACCGAGAACAGGAAGGCCGTCGAGGCCGCGATAGCCGAACTCGGGGACGGCACGCAGGTCGCGAGCACCGTCGACCCGTACGAGTCCGGCGCGGTCAGCGAGGACGGCTCCACCGCGTACACGACCGTGACCTACAAGGTCGACGCCGCCGGACTCACCGACGCCAGCCGCAGCCACCTGGACGAGTCGCTCGAGCACGCCCGTGACTCCGGGCTCACCGTCGAGGCAGGCGGCGACGCCATGCAGGAGATGGGCGGACCCAGCGGCACCGCCGAGGCGATCGGCATCACCGTCGCCGCAGTCGTCCTGCTGATCACCTTCGGTTCACTGGCCGCCGCCGGGCTCCCGCTGCTCACCGCGCTCATCGGCGTCGGCATCAGCCTGTTCGCCCTCACGGCCCTGGCCGGTCCGCTGGGCCTGACCGACACCACCAGCACCGTGGCGATCATGCTGGGCCTGGCCGTCGGCATCGACTACGCCCTGTTCATCGTCTTCCGCTACCGCGAGGAGCGCGCCAAGGGGCGGACGCCCCAGGAGGCCGTCGCCCTCGCCACCGGCACCGCGGGCTCCGCCGTGGTCTTCGCCGGGCTCACCGTCGTCATCGCGCTCGCCGGTCTCTCCGTCGTCGGCATCCCGATGCTGACCGAGATGGGTCTGGGCGCGGCGGGCGCGGTCGTCGTCGGCGTCCTCATCGCGCTGACCCTGGTCCCGGCCTTCCTCGGCTTCTGGCCCAACGCCGTACTGACCCGCAAGGACCGCAAGGCCCGCCGAGCGGGCGGTACGCCGCAGGAGACGCGCAAGGTCAACGGCGGCACCCGCTGGGCGAGCTTCGTGCTGCGCCGTCCGCTGCCCGTGCTGCTCGCCGCCGTCGCGGGCCTCGGCGCCCTGGCGCTGCCGATGACCGACCTCCGGCTCGGTATGCCCGGCGACGAGGCCATGTCCACGGAGACCACCCAGAGGCGGGCCTACGACGCGCTCGCCGAGGGCTTCGGCCCCGGCTTCAACGGCCCGTTGACCGTGGTCGTGGACGCCAAGGACGCCGGCGACCCGAAGGCCGCGGCCGAGACCGTCTCCGAGCGCATCGGTGGCACCGAGGGCGTGGTGTCGGTGTCCCCGGCCCAGTTCAACGAATCCGGTGACACGGCCGTCTTCTCCGTCGTCCCCACCACCGCGCCGACCGACCAGGAGACCAAGGACCTGGTCAACACCATCCGCGGCGACCGGCCCGGCGTCGAGTCCGAGGCCGGGGCGGCCTTCGAGGTCACCGGCACTACCGCGATGAACATCGACATCTCCGAGAAGGTGCAGTCCGCGCTGGTTCCGTACCTGCTCGTGGTGGTCGGGCTCGCCGTGATCCTGCTGCTGGTGGTCTTCCGCTCGATCCTCGTCCCGCTGAAGGCGGCCGTCGGCTTCCTGCTCTCGGTGCTCGCCTCGCTCGGCGCGGTGGTCGTGGTCTTCCAACAGGGCCACGGCGCCGACCTTCTGGGCGTGGAGACCACCGGCCCCATCATGAGCCTGATGCCGATCTTCCTGGTGGGCATCGTCTTCGGCCTCGCCATGGACTACGAGGTTTTCCTGGTCTCGCGGATGCGCGAGGCGTACGTCCACGGCGAGCGGCCCGCCCAGGCCGTGACCTCCGGATTCCAGCACAGCGCCCGGGTCGTCGTGGCCGCCGCGCTGATCATGATCGCGGTGTTCTCCGGGTTCATCGGGGACAGCGACGCCATGATCAAGATGATCGGCTTCGGCCTCGCGTCGGCCGTCCTGCTCGACGCCTTCGTGGTCCGGATGGCGATCGTCCCCGCCGTCCTCGCCCTGCTCGGCGAGCGGGCCTGGTGGCTGCCGAAGTGGCTGGACCGTATCCTGCCCCGGGTCGACGTGGAGGGCCAGGCCCTGACCCGCCCGACCGAGCCCGAGGCGGAACCGGCCGAGAAGGACCTCGCCCGCGCCTGACCGGGTGCGCAGGAGCCGCCCGGGGTCGTCCCAGCGACCAGGGCGGCTTCGCATCGTCCACCATGAATGCCAGCCCCCTCACCGAGAGAGCCGACCATGCGCAGCAGCCTGGAGCGCTACACCGAGCGCGTGGAGCAGTACGCGTCGCGCTTCTCGCGCTTTCCCCGCTTCCTGGACGTGACGATGGTGCTGGCCCTCATCGGCTGCGCCTTCTTCGGCACCCACCTCAGCCTCCCCGGCGTCAACCGCCCGGACACGGGGAAGTCGCTGGAGATCATGCTCGGCCTGTCCTGCTTCGTCCTGCTGAAGTACCGCACCCACACCCGCACCGTCGTGGTCGTGGTCGCCGGGGTCACCATCGCCGCGATCGCGCGCGGCTACCTGCTCACCCCGATGCTGCTGGCCCCGCTGCTCGCCGCGATGTACTGGCTGGCCGTCCTGTGCGACCGCCGGACCGTTCGCCTGTACGCGCTCGCCGTCACGGTGGCCCTGCTGACCGTGAACCTGTTCTCCGACGGCATGCGCGACCTCTCCCCCGTCCTGACCGTGATCGGCCCGGTGTTCTGGATGGCCCTGCCGCTCGTCGGCGGCAGCCTGGCCCGGCTGCGCGGCGACTACCTGGAAGCGGTCAAGGCCCGCGCCGAGCACGCCGAACACACCCGGGAGGAGGAGGCCCGGCTGCGGGTCACCGAGGAGCGCATGCGCATCGCCCGCGAGCTGCACGACGTCGTAGCCCACCACCTGGCCCTCGCCAACGCCCAGGCCGGCACCGCCGCCCACCTCTCGCGCAGCAACCCCGAGCAGAGCCGGAAGATCCTCGACGACCTCGCCGGCACCACTTCCTCGGCGCTGCGCGAGCTCAAGGCCACCCTGGGCCTGCTGCGCCAGGACGACCGGCCCAAGGGCGAGGGCCTGGAACCGGCGCCGGGGCTCGCCCGCCTTCCCGAGCTGATCGACTCCTACCGCTCGGCGGGCCTGGAAGTCGTCGTCCACCAGGAGGGCGTGCGCCGCCCGCTGACGCCGGGCGTGGACCTGACCGCGTACCGGATCGTGCAGGAAGCCCTCACCAACGTCGCCAAGCACGCCTCCGAACGCGCCGCCCACGTCGGCTTCACCTACGCCGACTCCCGGCTGCTCATCACCGTCAGCAACGACGGCCCGGCCACCGCCGTCAACGGGACGTCCGGCGGTTTCGGGTTGCGGGGCATGCGGGAGCGCGCCCAGTCCATCGGCGGCGACCTGTGCGCGGGTCCCCGCCCCGAGGGCGGCTTCGAGGTCACCACCGCGCTGCCGCTGCAGCCGTCCGCCGCCGTCGAAGGAGAGTCTCCATGACCGTGAAGGTGCTGCTCGCGGACGACCAGGCCCTGCTGCGGGCCACGTTCCGCATCCTGATCGACTCCTGCCCGGACATGGAGGTCGTCGGGGAGGCGTCCGACGGGGCGGCGGCGCTGGAGCTGGCCCGTACCCACCACCCGGACGTGGTGCTCATGGACATCCGCATGCCCGGGACGGACGGCCTGTCCGGCACCGCGGCGATCTGCGCCGATCCGGAGCTGGCGACCACCCGCGTGCTGATCCTGACCACCTTCGAGACCGAGGACTACGTCGCCCAGGCGCTGCGGGCCGGGGCCAGCGGCTTCCTCGGCAAGGACGTCACCGCGGACGCCCTGCTGGCCGGCATCCGCACGGTGGCCTCCGGGGAGGCGCTTCTCTCCCCCGGCGCCACCCGCACCCTGATCACCCGCTTCCTCACCTCCCCGGCCCCCGGCACCCACCTGGCGCCCCCGGAACGGCTCGCCGACCTCACCGGACGGGAACGGGAAGTGATGGCGCTGGCGGCCGAGGGCAGGTCCAACACGGAGATCGCGGAGCTGCTGGTGGTCAGCCCGCTGACGGTACGGACGCACATCCACCGCGCGATGACGAAACTCCACGCCCGCGACCGGGCACAGCTCGTCGTCATCGCGTACCAGACGGGCCTGGTGCAGGCGGGAGCGGACAACGGGGCCCCGCCGAGGCACAGGTCAGAGGACGAGACTTACGAGCCGAGATGAACTGGCCACCACAGAGCGGTACCTGACACCGCATCAAGACGGGTGTCAGGTGAGCGTCAAGCCTTCCGCGCGCCGCCGACCGCGGCTACGACAGCACCAAGTTCCGTGTACGGGTAGCCCGGCTGGGGTTCACGGCCGAGATGGCCCGCAAGGGCGTGCCGGCCCCGATCCAGGCCGGCAAGCGCTGGGGGATCGAGCGCACCCACTCGTAGACGAACCGACTACCGCAAGCTCCGGCGCTGCACCGGGAAGAGCGGCGAGGCCGTGGGCTTCTACCTCTGCCTCGCCGCCACCGTCGTCACGCTCCGCATGCTCATCCGGCGACCGACGAGCCGCTACCGCTCGGATGGCCGGCCCACCACCCGACGCCTCAAGTGCCCCGTTCGCCGGTCGGACCAAGACGTGCGACCGGCGGAGCGGGTTGTCCTGTCTGCACGAGCACGCCTGTGCCCAGGCGTCAGGTGAACGCCGGCGTCTGATGCGCGCAACGCTTCGTCGCCGCTACCACATGTGGCCAACGGAAGTCTTCTCTCCGTTTCGCCGGTGTGGCTGGTTATGATCGGTACCTCACGTCGCGTCAAAGCCGAACCGGACTTCCCCCGGTCCTGAACTCAGGACTGCGTCCGGTCTCGGCGGTCGGGCCGTCCCCACTGGTTCCCCGCTCTCCGAGGACTGATGTCTCCCATAGAACCCGAAGGCACACGAGGACAGCCGGCGACTCGTCGGCGGCGTACTCTGCGCCTGCGTACGCTGCTCATTTGGCTGGCAATCGTCCCTATTCTGGCGATGAGTGCCCAAGTGGTCATGACCGCACAGCCGCTGGTGCACCAGTCAAAGCAACTGCGCGCTGATGTGGCAGTCGGTGAGCGGACCGATGTACCGCTGACCAGGCTGATGGTCGAACTGCAGGCCGAGCGGGCGATGACCGCCACACGGTGGGCGAGCGGCTCCGTGTCCGAGAAAGAGCTGCGCGAGCAGCGCGCGGCCACGGACCGGGCCGCGGACGAGTTCCGCCGGGCGGCGGACGGAGCTGCGGCGGCGACCGGGCGCGAGGACGATCAGTACGTCGCGGAGCTGAAGCACAGCCTCGCGGATCTGGCCGCGTTCCGCGAGCGCGCGGACGCCCGCAGCGGGGACGCGGATCGGACGATCGGCTACTACTCCGACCTCGTCGACCGCATCATCCGGGTATACCAGAACGAGTTCAGCCATGCGGAAGACGCCGAGCTCATCCAGGAGAGCGGCCTGGTCGTCACGGTGTTCACGGTGTCCGAGATGGTGGCGCGCGAGACCACCATCCTCGCCATGGCCGGGCCGTCCAGGCGGCTGAGCCCTTCCGGGTTCGCCGAATTCGTCAACTCCGTCGGATCCCAGCGGTACCAGTACGACGAGTGGGTCGCGCCGTATCTGACGGCCGAGGACAAAGCGGCCTACGACCAGGTCTTCGCCTCGGACGGCTGGAAGACGAAGGTCCGCCTCGAGGACGCGGTCATCTCCGATCACCGGAACACCGCGTCCGGCATCGAGCTGCCCAAGGAGGCCGACGCCTGGCAGGCCGCGTACGACGAGTTCGCCTCGCGCCTTGCCGCGCTCAACGCGAAACAGGGGCGAGCACTGCTCGTGCACGCCGACGCCAAGGCCACGCAGCTGGAGAACGGGGTCATCTGGCTGATCGTCGGAAACGGCGCAGCCGTCTTTGCCGTCGCGGCCGTCATCGTGCTCACCACGCGCTCCGTGCTCCGCCGCCTGCGCGGTCTGCACCAACGTACGGTGGCCGTTGCCGAGGACACGCTGCCGGATGTCGTTGCCCGGCTCCAGCGCGGGCAGCCCGTCGACGACGATGCGCTGCCCGCGGTGAGCGGAGACCGGGACGAGGTCGGACGTATCAGCGACGCGTTCGCCCGGGTCGTCTCCGTATCCGTCGACGGGCATGCGCGGCTCGCGGCCGAGCGTCAGGGGTTCGGTATGTTCGCCGCGGGCATCGCCTCGCGCACCGGAAACCTGGTCAGCCGCCAGTTGACCCTCACCGACGAACTGCAGGACGCCTTCGGGCACGACGAGGAGCTTCTCGCCCGGTTGATGCGATCCGACCAGTTGACGGTGGGTATGCGGCGGCAGATCGAGAACCTGCTCATCCTGGCAGGTGGGGAGATCCCCGATCCGCACACCGAGCCCATGCGCGTCGCCGACCTGCTGCGCGAAGCCGCCGCGGAAGTCGAGGACTTCCGGCGGATCGAGCGCCAGGCCCTGGACGAGATCAGCGTGGTACCGCGGGTGATCAGCGAGATCAGCCACCTCCTGGCAGAACTCCTCGACAACGCCACCCGGTTCTCCCCGCCGCAGTCGAAGGTGGTCGTCCGTGCCGAACTGGTGACAGACGGGCTGTTGGTCGACATCGAGGACCGCGGGCCTCGGGTGACCGCCGCAACCTACGAGGAGATGAACGGGCGTCTGCACTCGGCCCCGCCGTATTCCGTCCTGGCGGAGAACGCGCACCGGCTCGGACTCTTCGTGGTCGGCCACATCGCCGAACAGCTCGGCGCCACAGTGACGCTGCGCCGCTCGGTATACGGGGGGACGTCGGCCGTGGTGATCCTTCCCAAGGAACTCCTTGTGCCGACCGAACCGGTCCGGGCGGAAAAGGAAACACCGCGCGCGGTGGCGATGCCCGCCCCGGCGCCGGGCCCGTTCGACGAACGCAAGCCCGAGCTGGTCCTGCACGCGAAGACCGCGTCGGCCGGCCGTAGGACGCCGGAGCGCTTGCCCGGGCGGCCGGTGAAGAGCAAGCCGTCGGCTCCTTCCCCGACACGGAACGGTGACGCGAAGCCGGCCCTCCCCGAGCGGGTCCCCCAGGCTCATATCGCCGAGCAGCTCCGCGCGCCCCACGCACCGGAGACTGCCGTCCATCAGGATGCGGCGACACCCGAAGAAGTGGCCGACGCCTGGGCGGACTACGAACACGGGACTCAGACAGTGGAAGAAGAACTCCGACAGGATCAGCCATGACGACAACGAACGACATGATCTACAGCGTCCTGGACAACAACCTGAGCAGGATCGCCGGCATCCAGGGAGCCGTGCTCCTGTCCAACGACGGGATCAAGCTCAGCTCGTACGAGCTGGAACGGGACCAGGCGGAGCGCATAGCCGCCGCGTCCTCCGGTATCGCTTCCACGATGAAGGCGATATCCAGGGAGGTCGACGGCGGCCGGGTGATCCGCCAACTGGTCGAGATGGACGACTGCTATCTCTGCATCGTCGGGTGCGGGGAGGGCAGCACGCTCATCGTGGTGACCTCCCGCAAGGCGCGGCTGGGGGAGCTGGGCGGTGAAGCCGTGCGCACCGCCCAGGCGCTCGGTGAGTGGCTGAGCACGCCTGATCGCGGCCAGGCGCAGCCGTCGTAATGGCGGACGAGCCCAGGCCGCGAGAGGGAGGCCACCGCCGGACGCGGCTGTACGCGCTGACCGATGGACGTACGGCGGCTGCACACACCGCCCTCACCATGGACACCACGATCACGGCCGTGGCCGTCGCCGACGGCCACGGCGGCCTGCCCAGCGAGTGGCAGGCCATCCTCGCGATGTGCTCGCCTCCGGGCGGCCTGGCGGTCGCCGAGATCGCGGCGCGCATGCACATCCGCCTCACTCCCATGACGCTTCTTCTCGGCGAACTCGCGGATCGGGGGCTGATCGAGCACCGGCCACCCCTGGAAGGGGCCGAGACCACCAATGTCCACCTGCTCATGAGAATCAGGGACAACCTTGCCCGGATATGACACCCCTGCCCAGGAAGCGGACCCCGTCAAGATCCTCATCGCTGGGGGATTCGGTGTCGGCAAGACGACCCTGGTCGAGACGGTCTCCGAGATCGAGCCGTTGCGCACCGAGGAACGGCTGACGAGCGCGGGCGTCGGCATCGATGACCTCGACGGCATCGAGTCCAAGGCGGTTACCACCGTCGCGATGGACTTCGGCCGCATCACCCTCACCGACGCACAGGTCGTGCTCTACCTGTTCGGCACACCTGGCCAGGAGCGCTTCTGGTTCATGTGGGACGACCTGCTGAACGGAGCACTCGGGGCGATTGTCCTTGTCGACACACGACGCCTCGACCGCAGTTTCCCGGCCGTCGACTTCTTCGAGAACCGAGGGCTTCCGTTCGTGGTCGCCGCGAACTGCTTCCACGGCGAACAGCTCTACACCGCCGAGGAGATCAGGGCGGCGCTGCATCTGCGTGACCCGAACACACCCATCCACTTGCTCGATGCCCGCTCCCGTGACGACGCGCGCGGTGCGCTGCTCTCGCTCCTGGACATGCTCATCGCCAAAGCCGAGGTCGCGGCGACCGGCTGACTTCGGCCTGCCACGTGGTGGCGTGGAGGCTCACGACCGCGCCCGTAGACCCGGTCCAGGCCGCCGCCGCGTCGGCAGTCCAGGAATGCCGGCCGGTACCGGCCGCCGTCCTCGTACTCGAACCAGCCGTCGTCGAGGAACGCCTCTCGCGGCACGGCCCGGACAGCCGGCTCCCACCGGGCGCTGTGCAGAACCTGACGCGGGGCCGTTCCCCGCGTCAGGTCCCGGTACCGTCCCGCGCTCCGGTGAGCCGGGCGCCCGGCTCACAGCGGCACGGGATGGTGGCGGGTACGCCGTTCGGTGCGGCGGCCTGCCCGGGCTCGGGGGCTACGGCTCCGGTCGACAGTGCGCACTCGGACCGGACGGTCTTGCCGGGACCGACCCGGTCGCGGACACGCCATGCTCGGTGTCGCCCGCCTGCACAACCTCCTCCACGCCGCACAGACGCACCATCGCCTCCGCTACCTGGCAGTCCCGGCATACCTGAAGATCGATTACGGGACACGACGTCGAACGTCAGGTAATCGGGAACCAGGCCGCCAGACGCTTGGCGATGACCGGCACATCCACGTTGTCCTGCGCGACGTCCTCGACGAACGGGCCGGCCACGGAGACGGGCGGCGGGACAGTACCGGCGCTGACGCCGTTGAACCGCAGGAAGACGCGCATGGCGAGCCAGGCGGTGCGCTTGTTGCCGTCGATCAACGCGTGATTGCGGGCAACGGAGTGCAGCAGCGCCGCAGCCTTCTCGTGCAACGTGGGATACAACTCGGCACCGAACACGTTCGTCCGGGGCCTCTCGATCGCCGACACCAGAAGACCCATGTCCCGCACGCTGTGCTCGGTACCGTTGACCGTGCGGGCGATGGCCAGGATCTCGTCGATCTGGAGGTAGCGCACGTTCGTCACTTCAGGTAGTCCAGAATCTCCGCATCGCTGTCCATCAGCTCGGCCAGAACGTCATCGACCTTCAGCTCGGCCCGGTCCTGAGCATCACGGATGGCCTCGATGGCAAGTTCCTGCTTGCTGCGGCCCTCCCGACGAGCCCGCTCGGTGAGCTTCGCGTCAAGGTCATCGGGGAGCCGGAGTGTCATCGCCATACAGCCATGATACCTGACCGGTATCATGGCTGGCGCGTTCGAGCCGCTCCCCTGAAGACGTGGGGCCCAAGGCACCTGATGAGGAGGTGCAGCAGAGACTTCCGCTGCGAGCGTCAAGGATCTCCGAACGACCCTCTCAAAGCGTCGCCGATGCATGCACCTCGCTCACGAATCCGCAGGTCAGCGAGTTATAGAGATCGATCCGCCCGCGCGAACCGCTGCCTGGAGGGAAACAGGGCGAGCGACCCACCCGAACAACAAAAGCGCAGGTCAAGACCCTTTGCCAGCAGGTTCGAGGATAGCGACGCACTCCATATGCGACGTCATCGGATAGATGTCGGTCTGAGCGGATCCCAGAAAAGCCATGGTCAGAGCCTGGCTTCTCGGCTCATCGTCCTCGTACAGACGCCCACAGCGTCAAACGAGCGTCAAGGCCGAGAGTCCGTCCTGCGCAGGGCTGGGCAGACTGCAGCAACCAGCTCACCCGGGGATCCGCCCCGCTCGCTCTGGACGCCAGCTCGCACATCATGACCCCTCGCAACGTCTCCGGCCGCCATAATGGAGTCATGCCCTCCCGCCCACAGCACCCCGCACCCACCCGAGGGATGCCTCGGGCGCGGACGCCGAGGACCTCGCGCTGTACCGGGAGAAGTTCCGCCGCCGTCTGCCGGAGTCGCTGGACGAGCTGCGCGGGCCGACCCACGGTGTCGTGGATCTGCCGCTGCACATGGCCTGGTCCGGGATGACCTCATACGATCTGGACAAGCCGCGCCAGCGTATGGGCCTGTACCGCACCGTCCTGCACGAGGGCCTGCGTGATGACCTGCCCCGGTACCTCAACCGGGACCTGCTCCTCCAGCTGTGGCCGGTGCTGCGCACCCTCGTCGGCCGCACCGTGCGCGCCGTATGGGAAGACGCCTTCCCTCAGCTCGCCTCCCGCACCCGGGCAGCCGCGTGACGGACATGCCGGAGCTGCACACGCGGCTCCTGGCGGATGTGATCGCCCTCGGCTCCCCATACCCCTTAGTTCTCACCGGCGGATATGCCGCACGGGCGCACCGCCTGGTGAACCGCCCCAGCCAGGACCTCGGTGTCGCCACCGAGAACCCGGCACCCATGGCCGACATCGCCGCCACGCTCCGGGCCGGCCTGGAAGCCCGCGGCTGGAAGGTGCACGCGCTGGAGACCGCCCCGCTGTCCGCCCGCTTCACCGTGACCGACCCGGCCACCGGGCAGGAATGCGAAGTCGACATCCTCAAGGAGATCTTCTGGCGGCCGGTCACCCAGAGCCCGTACGGTCCCGTCCTCGCGGAGGAGGACGGGATCGGAACCAAGGTCCGCGCCCTCGCCGACCGCGGAGCGCCCCGCGACCTGATCGACGTGTTCGCGGCCTCCCGCCGCTGGACCAATGCCGAGCTCGAAGAGTTCGGCCGCCGCCACGCCCGCGGCCGCTTCGAGCGCGAAGACCTTCAGGCGAACCTCACAGGCGCCGAGTGGACCGACGACGAAGCCTTCGCCGCCTATGGCCTCGATGACGCCACCATCACCGCTCTCCGTGCCTGGGCCGTGGAGTGGGCCGACAGCCTCGCGGCCCGCCTCCTCGAAGTGTCCGATGATCCGGACATCGACGGCTCGAATCCGGACTGAACCTCATCTGCGAGTTGCCGACGAGACCGACCGGCTCCGCAAAGCTCTCACTCACGCGGCCGAGATCCGCCGCGGCGCACACAAGAACGTCCAGATCCTCAAGCCGATATCCGCGCCTGGTTCAAGACCTGGAACGCAGACCCCAAGCCGTTCATCTGGAACTAGACCTACGTAGACCGACACTGGGAGGTGGCGGCGAGGAACCGCTCCTGCCGGTGAGTGACGGGCGGTGTGGCCGGTGGCGGGACCACCGCCAAGTCATCAACGGGATACTGCATCGGGTGCACCGGACGAGCGCGTCCAGATACCGTCCCCGACGACGTCCTCACCGCACACCACGCTGCAACCGACCGCACCCGCGCCTGGGCGCCACCTGGGACCCCGACGTCGTACGTCTGCTGTACGCCTCCGGCATCCCCCGACCACGCTGGGCCGATACCTCAGCTAGTGCTGTGACCGAATAGGTTCGTCGGGTTGGTAGTTGGAGCGGTTGGATGGGCGGTGACGTCCATTCCGACCGCTGGAGGTGTGGTGGCCGAGCCTGTGCGGGTGCGCAGACTGACCGACCAGGAAGGGCAGAAGCTGCAGCAGACCGTGCGCCGGGGCAGTACCAGCTCGGTGCGCTACCGCCGGGCGATGATGCTGCTGGCGTCCGCCGGCGGAAACCGCGTACCGGTGATCGCCCAGCTGGTCCAGGCCGACGAGGACACGGTGCGGGAGGTGATCCACCGGTTCAACGAGATCGGCCTGGCCTGCCTGGACCCTCAATGGGCGGGAGGCCGTCCCCGCCTGCTCACCCCTGACGACGAAGACTTCGTGATCCAGACGGCCACCACCCGCCCCACCAAACTCGGCCAGCCCTTCACCCGCTGGTCGATCCGCAAACTCGCCGCCTACCTGCGCCGCGTCCACGGACGCATCATCCTCATCGGCCGCGAAGCCTTACGCTGCCTGCTCCGCCGCCGCGGCATCACCTTCCAGCGCACCAAGACCTGGAAGGAGTCCCCCGACCCGGAACGCGACGCCAAACTCGACCGGATCGAGCACGTCCTGGAGCACTTCCCGGACCGGGTCTTTGCCTTCGACGAGTTCGGACCGCTGGGGATCCGGCCCACCGCGGGCTCCTGCTGGGCGAAAGCGGACACAGCACCCGCCACCTGTTCGGCCCGGGCTGCCGTCTCCTGGCCGTCACCGACCCCCTCGGCCACACCACCCGCTTCACCTACGAAACCGACGGCAACCTCCTGACCCGCACCGACCCACTCGGTCGCACCACCGTCTACGCCTACGACGAGGATGGCTGGCTCGTCGTGGTCACTCGGCCCGACGGCACTGGATTGCGCATCGTGCGCGGCCCGCTTGGACTGCCGGTGGAGTTCCACGAGCCGGACGGCACCCGTCGCACACAGGAATTCGACGAGCGCGGCAATCGGATCAGAATCACCGACGCAGCTGGCCACGCCACCTGCTACGCCTACGACGACGCCGGCCGCGTCATCTCCGTCACCGACCCCCTCGGCGCCACGACCCAGGTGGTCTGCGACGCCGCGGGCCTGCCGGTGGAGGTCACCGACCCGGCCGGCGGCACCACCCGCGTGGGACGCGATGCTCTCGGCAGACTCGTAAGCACCGTCGACCCTGTGGGCAGAGTCACCAGTCTCACCTGGAACGCCGACGGGCAACTCGCCCGCCGTACGGCCCCGGACGGCGTCACCGAGTCATGGACCTACGACGGTGAGGGCAACTGCCTGACCCACACCTCCCCGGCTGGAGGAGTGACCAGGTTCGAGTACACCCACTTCGACCTCCTCGCTGCCCGCACCGGGCCGGACGGCGCCCGCTACGCGTTCGAGTACGACACCGCCCTACGCCTTACCCGGGTCACCAACCCACAAGGACTAGGCTGGAGCTACCGGTACGACGCGGCCGGCCGCCTGGTCTCGGAAACCGACTTCGACGAACGCACCATCGACTACCGCCTCGACGCGGTAGGGCAGTTGACCACGCGTATCGACCCGCTCGGTGACGTCATCTCCTTCACTCACGACGAGCTGGGCCGTGTCACCTGCAAGGATGCCGCCGGACGGACAACCAGCTACGCGTACGACCCGGCCGGGCGCCTCCTGCGGGCATCCGGCCCGGACGGCGACCTGATCCGGCAGTACGACCGACGCGGCCTGATCAAGACGGAACTCATCGACGGCCGCGCCACCACCTTTCGCTACAACGCCGTGGGCCGTCGCGTGGGACGTGTCACCCCCACCGGCCATGTCACCTCCTACACCCATGACACGGCAGGCCGCCCCAGCCTCCTGACCACTGGTGGTCAGGAAGTCACCTTCACCCATGACGCGGCAGGCCGTGAACTGTCTCGCGTCTTCGGCTCCCTCACCGTCACCTCGGCCTGGGACGAAGCCGGGCGTCTGTCCGCCGAGCACCTGATCACCGACGGACGCGTACTCAACAGCCGCACCTACACCTACCGGGCCGACGGCCACCTCTCCGTGGTCTCCGACCGGTTGTCGGGCACCCGCACCTTCGGCCTCGACCCGATCGGCCGCGTCACCGCCGTGATGGCCGACGACTGGAGTGAACGGTACGCCTACGACGCGAGCGGCAATCAGGTCTCCGCCTCTTGGCCTGCCTCCCATCCCGGCCAGGAAGCCACTGGAGCCCGGACGTACCACGGCACTTCCCTCACCCGCGCCGGAGGTGTGCGCTACGAACACGACGCCAACGGCCGCGTCACCCTGCGCCAGAGGACCCGCCTCTCCCGCAAACCCGACACCTGGCGCTACGAATGGGACGCCGAGGACCGCCTCACCTCCGTCATCACTTCCGACGGCACCCGCTGGCGTTATCGATACGACCCATTGGGTCGTCGCACCGCCAAGCAACGCCTGGCTTCCGATGGCGAGACGGTCATCGAGGAGGTCCGCTTCACCTGGGACGGCACCACCCTGTGCGAGCAGATCACGGCGTCGCAGGACATTGCCCATCACGTGGCGCTCACATGGGACCACCGCGGCCTGACTCCAATGGCCCAAACCGAACGGATCCTCACCGCGGATGCCCGCCAGCAGGAGATCGACCGGCGCTTCTTCGCCATCGCCACCGACCTTGTCGGTGCCCCCACCGAACTTGTCGACGAGTCCGGCGACATCGCCTGGCGCACCCGGAGCACGCTCTGGGGCACCACGGCCTGGTCCCGGGACAGCAGCACCTACACTCCTCTGCGCTTCCCCGGTCAGTACTACGACCCTGAAACCGGCCTCCACTACAACTACTTCCGTCACTACGACCCCGAGACCGGCCGCTACACGGCTCCGGACCCCCTCGGCCTCACGCCCGCGCCCAATCCGGTTACATACGTCGACAATCCCCACACAGGCGCCGACCCACTGGGACTCTCACCGAACTACCAAGTGGGCCAGACCCTGGGCGACACATCAAAGCTGAGCGGGTGGATTCCCACAAAGGTTCCGGCGGAGTCCGAAGCGGTCCTCCGTGACATTCGCGAGTTCGGTGTGGAGGCTCAGGGCGCGGGCCCTCAACTCATGGGACCGTCCATCCCCAAGCCATTCGAGAACAGCGGGAAGGGCGGCGCCTACAAACTTCCCGAATTCGACAGTCAGGGAAATAGTATCCGCTATACGGAATGGGGCACGGTGCAGTCGATCGACAACCCGAGATGGGGCGGCGAGAGGGTCGTGACCGGGTCGGACGGATCGGCGTACTACACTCCGACCCATTATCAGACGTACATCGTGATGGAGACCGGCCGATGAGCAACGCCACCTGGTGGGAACGTAACGAGGAAGAAGTCTGTGTCGTCCCGACCGACTCCTCGCTCTCCGTTGCACGCGCCCTGCCTCCCACCGGACTGATCTACTCGGCCCGGATGCGAGGACAGGAAATGCACGACTCCGACGGAGTGTTCACTCAGTTCTACGAGGCACTGCGCCTCCCGGACTACTTCGGCTGGAACTGGAACGCACTGCAGGACTGCCTGACCGATCTACACTGGATCAACGCCAAGCATTTCCTCCTCACCATCGATGACGCCGACGTCGCACTTTCCGAAAGCACCGAAGAACGTGAAATCCTCTTCCGTTCCCTGAACGACGCCGTTAAGTTCTGGGCGGGAAAGCCCGAGCTTCCAGGCCAGGAGAAGATCACTTTTCAGGCCGTACTGCTGTGCCCGCCCCATGTCCATGAGGAGGTACTCCGCGAAATCAGGACCTATTGAGGCCCGGTGAATTCGGCGTGACCGAATCGGCCCTCTACGCTCGCACGGAGCACTTGGTACCGAGAGTACCTGGCAGATCCTGCCGGACTGCGGGCATAGACTCTCCACAGTTATCTTCCGCGACAGTGGCCCGAATGTGAGCATTCAGACAGTCTGAACCACTGGCCGCCGTACAGTGGAATGAAGGCGGACGTGTACCGAGAGTTCCTCATCCCCGACGACGAAGAAATCTACGAGACCATCGGGGAATGGCCGGATTCAGACGAGGGCGGCGCACGTATTCTCACTGAGCGTTTTCAGAGTGGCCACCGGGCGGGTGACGGGCTGGTCTTCCGCAACGCACGAGGCTCCTGTGCCGTTGAGAGAGGTGTTCCACGTCTCAACTCATCAGCGCAGGAGCCTCGTTGGTTCCCTATCCTGCCGCACAGGACCTGCCTCACGCTCTGGTCGAGTGGGTAACCATGCTCATCGTCACCCGTGAGGGTGACCGCCGCGCAAGCTCCCGCCCCACCAGCGTGCTCTCGTCGGTCTGGTCTACCTTCGCCGGCACGACACCCTCGCGCAGATCGCCGCCGGGTTCGGCATATCCGTCGGCACCGCCCACGCCTACGTCAGCGCCGTCGTCAATCACCTGTCCAGGCGAGCGCCCGGACTGCTACGAGTCCTGCGGGAAACGGATCCCCAACACGTCCTGCTCGACGGCACGCTCGCCGAGTGCGACCGGGTCGGTGACAGCCGGGCCGACTTCTCCCAGAAGCACCGCCGCCACGGCGTGAACGTGCAGGTCATCGCCGACCCTACGGGCAAGCTGCTGTGGATCTCGCCCGCACTGCCCGGACGCACCCACGACCTCACCGCGGCCCGCACCCACCGCATCATCCGGATCTGCGAACGCCAAGGCGTTCCCGTCCTCGCCGACCGTGCCTACATCGGGGCCGACTCCTGGGTGACCACGCCGATCAGACGCCTTCCACACCAGGACCTCACCGCGACCCAGCAGACGATCAACCGGGCCTTGTCAGCGGCACGAGCACCGGTTGGACGAAGCGTCGCGAGACTGAAGTCCTGGGGCATCTTCCGTCGAGCTCGCTGCAGCCTCAACCGCATGACCGTCATCGCCGCTGCCGTCCTCACCCTGGAGCGTCAACGCTGAAAACGCTCAGTAGGTCCATGCTCAGCGTCGCCTGCCCTCGGCGCCCCATCGATACTCGCCACCTTGTCGGGGTCTGACCTGCCCGACAAGGCACCTGACACACCATCAGAACGAGCGTCAAATGAGCGTCATTTCAGAGTCAAGATATCGCCCGTAACGCCCACACTACACATAATGCGCACACGCAAAACCGCAGGTCAGGAGCCCTTCGCGGCCGGTTCAAGGATCGCCACGCACTCCACATGGTGCGTCATCGGAAAGATGTCGGCCTGAGCAAGTCTCGGGAAAGGCCAGGTCAAAGCCTTCTTCTCGGCTCGCTGTCCTGCGCACGGACCCCCGGAGCGTCAAACGAGCGTCATGACGACCCAGCCCTTTCTCCCGGGGGCGTAGACCTTCAGCCCTGGGGAAGATGAGCACGGCCCGCTGGTAGACCACGTCCACCGTCTCTTGCTCCCTCTCGCCGACTGCCGTGATGGAGGAGGACGCCCATCGGTCGGCTCACGTCGCAACCGGCGGCTCCCGACACCGGAGAGCGGGATCACCCCGTGCTCAGCGCCTCGGTCGGTGCCAGGCGGGCAGCGCGCACGGACGGGTACATCCCTGCCAGGACGCCGATGGCCATCGCTCCGCCCGTGCCCATGGCGATGGCGGACAGCGGGATCACCGGTGGCCAGCCCTGGTACGTCACGTAGGCGACGGTGGCGAGAACGCCGATCACCGTTCCTGACACTCCACCGAGCAGGGAGAGCACCAGGGACTCGGTCATGAACTGGCCGCGGATCTGTCCCCGGTTGGCGCCCAGCGCACGCCGGAGGCCGATCTCGCTGCGTCGTTCGAGCACGGAGATGTACATGGTGTTGGCGACTCCGATACCGCCGACCAGCAGGGCCACCCCCGCCAGTCCCAGGAAGAGCACCGAGAACGTGCTGTTCACGGCGCGTTTGGCGGCCAAGGCATCCGATGGCCGGCTCACCTGCACCAGCCCGGGGAGCTTCGGGTACACGGTGGCGGGAAGGACGTCGGCCACAGCTTCCATGGCGTCCTCGTCGGCTCGCACATAGATGACCGTGGGGTGTCCGTCGAAGCCGAGCTCCTGCTCCGCCGCCTGCCAGCCCACCAGTACGGAGCGGTCGAGGTCCTCGGCGAGAGGGATCGGATCGAGGACGCCGATGACCGTGAACCACGTCTGATCAATGACGACTTGCGGGGCCTCCTGCCCCGGGACGATGCGGGGGATTCCCAGCCGGGCAGCGGCTTGGTGGCCGAGCACGACGGTGGGTAGCCGGTTGGTGGCGGGGGTCAGGAAACGGCCCGACCTCACCCGGCCGTTCACGGCGGGAAGCAGGTCGTCCTGGCCGGCGAGAACGTTGAGCCCGAGTCCGTCGTTGGGGTCTGTCCGGTCGGAGCGCCGGACGATCGCATGCGTGTTGGCCACGGCACTCGTGCGGCTCACCGGCCCGATCCTGGCGGCCATTGCCGCCGCTTCCCGCGGCAACAGCACCGGGGGATTCTGGTTGGACTGCGGCTGCGCTCGGAGCAGGTTCGTGCCCAGCGCCGCGAGCTGCCGGTCGAGCGCACTGTGGCTCGACGCCGGAATCCCGGTGACGAGGACGAGGGTGAGGGTGCCGATCGAAATGCCGAGGGCGGAAAGCGCCGCCCTCATGGGGCGAACGCGGATGCCGAGAAGGCCGAGACGCAGGATGTCCGACGGTGCCAGTCGCACGGGTCGGGCCGGATCGCCGCGCTCGACGGCGGCGGAGGGGTTCGGGACGTGGCGCCCCCGGGCTTCTCTTAGGTCCAGGTCGTCCCGATGGCGAGTTCTCCCACGGGTCACGCGTCGCCCCCGGGGGTCAGAGACGCCTCAGGGTGTGAGTCGGTGACGACGCGCCCGTCACACATCTCGATCCTGCGTGGCAGGCGCGCTGCGATGTCCCGGTCATGGGTGATGACGGCGATGGTGGTGCCTTCGCTGTTCAGCTGGGTCAGCAGATGGAGCACGGACTGTCCGTTCGCAGTGTCGAGAGCGCCGGTCGGCTCGTCGGCGAGTACCAGCACCGGTTCGTTGACCAGTGCTCGGGCGATGGCCACTCGCTGGCGTTCGCCTCCCGAGAGTTGGTGCGGCAAGTGGCGTGTGCGATGGGCGAGACCGACACGGTCCAGGGCGGTGACGGCCATCGGCTGCCGACGGCGGCGGGGCACGCCCGAGTAGAGCAGTCCGGTGGCGACGTTCTCCTCGGCGGTGAGGCCGTCCGTGAGGTGGAAGTGCTGGAATACGAAGCCCAGCCAACGTCCGCGCAGCGCGGACAGTGTCCGGTCGGACAGCTGTGCGGCGTCCTGGTCGCCGATCCACACCGTGCCGCCCGTCGGTCTGTCGAGGGTGCCCATGATGTTCAGCAAGGTGGATTTTCCGGACCCCGAACGGCCGACGATGGCCAGCAGCTCGCCCGCCCGGATGGTCAGGGATACGTCATCGAGGGCGGTGACCCCTCCCGCGTACACCTTGCTGACGTTTCGCACGGTGAGCACGGCCGAGCCCGTTCCCGGCGGGCTTGTCATGATGCCGTCACCACCACGTCGCCTTCCTCGATGCCGGCTCCGCTGACCTCCACGAGCCCCTTGGCGAAGAGGCCGGTCGTGACCCCGACCAGCTTCCCGCCGGGACGCTGCAGCGCGTAACCGCCTTCGCTCAGGGCGAGGAGGGCACCTACGGGGACCACCAAGACGTTCTCCCTGGTCCGGGCCGTGAAGACGACCTGTACGGACGCCGCGTCGAGCTTGGCGACATCGTCGGCGTCCGACGGCTGGACCCTCACCTCCAGGGTGGGCGTCGTGTCGGTGCCGGCACCCGCTTCGGCGGCGTCGCCGCCCTGCACGGTGGTACCGATGGACCCGACCGTGCCAGGAACACTCTTGGTGTCGGGAAGGATGATGGAGACCGCGTCGCCTTGGTGCATGGACCCGGCACTGCCCGCGTCGGCCTCCACCGTGACCGTCTTGTCCTGCGAGGTGAGGGTGAGGACTTCTTCGGTGGCCGGGTCACCCAACTGCGCCTTGACGGCGTCGACGCGTGAGGGGCCGGACAGGACCACGGCCCGGTCCGGGGCCAGAGTCCCGGTGGCCTCCTGGCCGGTGTCGTGCTGCCAGCGCTTGAGCGCTGCCAACACTCCGGTGGTCAGTTCGGTGCCGGCCTCGCCCGCCTCGCTGCCCTCGCGCGATGCCGCGGACCGCTGCGGCCGAGGGCCGATGTCATAGCCCAGGGCTTCCAGGTTCTCGACGAGAACGGTCACGTCCCGCCCGGTCGTCCCCGCCTTGTCCAGCTCACGGAAGAACGGAGTGTCGCCGAAGAACGCCGTGACCGGCTCGTCGTTCACCCAGTACAGGGGCTTCCCCCGTGAGACGACCGAGCCCGGGGCGGGCAGCCGGCTGATGACGCCCTTCCCGGACCCCTTCACCGTGACCTGCCCCCCGAAGCCCAGAACTCCCGGCAGTGTCCGGGAGTCGGACAGGTCGGCGCGCTTCACCCGGGTGGTCTGAGCGGACGGAGCTGCCGCGGGGCCGGGTTGCTGGCGCTCACCGTGGTCCGACAGCGCTCTCGCCCCGTAGACCCCGCCCGCGGCCACCACGAGGACCGCCACTGCCACTGTCCCCTTGCGCACGGTGCGGAAAGCCCTACGCGGCCGTTTTCGGGCCGAGTTACCACGGGGCGAGCCGCTACTTGTCACCGAACGCCTCCAGCGAACACGACTGCTCAGCCTCGGGGACTCCGGATTCCGGCAGGGTGCCCGTGGTGTCCTTGTCATAGGTCCAGCTCAGGCCGTCGGCGCTGACACTCGTGTCGGCGACGAGGTGGATCTTCATGCCCTTGTGCTGGAGGCACTTGACGTACGCGCGGAAGTCGTCCGCGAAGTGCGGGTTGCCCTCGGGCGTGGTCTCGGGAGGCTGAAGCGGCAGCTTGACCAGGCAGGCCTCGTAGGCGGGACGGTACTTGGGGGCGTCCGCCCTGCCCTGCTCCGGGGCTGCCTGCTTGGCGCCCGCGAGGGCCGCCCGCTTGGTGTTCATCGGTACGCCGTGCGCCTGCAGGCATGCGTTGTAGGAGTCCGTGAGCCGCTGCTTCTCCTCCTCGGAGGTGTCCAGGCGCAGCTGAGGGCGCTTGGCGTCGACGGCCGAGTCCTGGGCCTCGTCCTTCGACGCCGGCTCCTTCCCCGTCGGTGAGCCGGACGCCAAGGTGTCCACGCTCTTGCCGGAGCCGGCCTCGGCGTCCTCACCGCTGCCGCATGCAGCGAGCGACATTCCGGCGACCACGGCCAGACCGGCGGCGAGAGCGCACAGCCGCGGGCGGCGCACTGGCCGATTACGGGGGTGCTCCGGGGCGTCGACGGGGCCGCGGAGTATCGGCGAGTGCTGTGCATGCCTGTTCATGCCGATCAGCGTTCACCAGCATTGTCAGGTGATTGTCAGGAACTCATGGCGATGCGGTCTGCTTCCCACGGCACGGGCAGAACACTGCCGTTGTCGTTCCTAAACTGACGCCATGCGTGCACATGTGATGGTGGCCGAAGACGACGCCGATCAGGCCGAACTGGTCCGTCGCTACCTGGAGCACGAGGGCCACGAGGTGACCCTGGCTCACGACGGCCGCTCCGCCCTTGACCTGTTGCGCGGCCGACGCCCGGATCTGCTGGTCCTCGACGTGATGATGCCCCGGGTCGACGGACTGGACGTGTGTCGTGTCATACGTGCGGAGCCCCGTCTCGCGAACCTTCCCGTGCTCATGCTCACGGCCAGGTCGTCCGAGGACGATCTACTGCTCGGCCTGGATCTGGGCGCGGACGACTACATGACGAAACCGTTCAGCCCCCGCGAACTCATGGCGCGCATCCGGTCGCTGCTGCGCCGCAGCGACAGAGGCCCGGACGCCGAGGCCGACCGGGAAGCACGCAACGCCGTCCTGCGGGCCGGGCCGGTCACCGTCGACCGTGTCCGTCACGAAGTGTGGGCGTACGGTCGTGTGATCCGCTGCACGCCGGGAGAATTCCGCCTCCTCGACATGCTCGTCGAGCACGCGGGTCAGGTGCTGTCCCGGACCCAGATCCTTGAGCGTCTGCACGGCTCCGACCCCTTCATCACCCTCAGGACGGTCGATGTCCACGTCATGAATCTGCGCCGCAAGATCAAGGACGTTCGACCGGGCCCGCAGGACGTCATGCCTCTGGTGACCGTGTACGGAGTGGGCTACAAGCTCACGGACACTCCGCACGACCAGCAGGCGCACCCGTATGGGTAGGTTCCGCGAGGGAAGAAGGGTCCGGATCTCGGCCGTGCCGCTGCGGCGCAGTCTGCTGCTGCGCCTGCTGGCGGTGTCGGCACTCGTGTCGGTCTGCTCGATCACCGCCACCGCATGGGTGGTCCTGCAGACCACCGCTGTCGTACTCAGCCGCGAGCGAGGGCAAGCACTGGCCGACGACGCCCGGATCTACGACACCCTCCTGGGATACGCCGCGACGCACCCGAGTTGGAACGGCGTCCAGCCGACCGTCGACCACCTGGCACAGTCAGCCGGTCACCGCATCGTTCTGCTCGGTGAAGACGGGCACCTCCTGGCGGACTCGAACGCCGACCGGAATCGCCCCTTCCAGCCTCCGCAGCAGGCATCCGCGGTCATCGACCCCCTGGCCGTCGACCCCGAGTTGAACAAGAACACGGACGACGGCCGGTCAGGCACGGAGCGGATCGACCCCCGGGCAGTGGGACCGTTCAAGCTGTCCGAGGAAGACAACGAAAGGCTGACGCGCACTGCGAAGCGAGTGGTCCTGTGCCTGCGCGAGTTCTACGGCACCCAGGCCCACGTTCAGATGTCGCCCGCCGGACGCCCGAAGGTGGTGGTGCCGAACCCCGGCGGTACACCCACTCCCGGTGAGCAGCGCTGCTCCCTCGGGTTCACTGATCCGACACCGTCGGAAGAGAAGGCCCTGGAGGGACTCACGAGCCTCGTCAACGCGTGCCTGGCCCGTCGGGAGGTGGACGGGGTGAGGCTCGCGATTGACGGCAGTTGGGAACCCCGGACCCGTCACGCGCCCCCGGCCTCGACAGTCCTGTCGTGTCTGACGACCAGCCGCAGCCAGCAGTTGGCACCGTATGTGGCACCGGCCGCGCTGCTGTACGTCAGCAGTCCCGGACGTACGGCGACGACGTTCTTCGACCTCTCCTCCGCGAACCGGCTCCGCATCGCGGGCTGGGCCGCCGCCGTGCTGGTGATGACGGTTACCGTGACCACGCTGACCGGCATCCGCCTGGTGAAGCCGCTCAGGACGCTCACCAATGCGGCCATGCGCATGGAGGGCGGGGAGGCGTCCCCGAGCGTGCTGGTCCGGGGAGGCGACGAGATCGCGAAACTGTCGGCCGCCTTCAACGCGATGTCGCAACGCCGCGAACAGCTGGAATCAGCACGCCGGGACATGACCAACGACATCGCTCATGAACTGCGCACCCCGGTGAGCAACATCCGGGGCTGGCTGGAGGCGGTGGAGGACGGCATCGCACAGCCCGACGCCGATCTGGTGACCAACCTGCTGGGACAAGCACTCCAGCTCCAGCACATTGTCGACGATCTTCGGGACCTTTCCGCCGCCGAGGCCGGCGAGCTCCGTCTGGTTCCGGCGCCCGTCGAGCTCATGGAGCTGCTGGCTGCCGTCGCCGTGGCCAACCGGGCCACGGCGACGGCAGCAGGCGTGACCATCACGGTCGTGGACACAGGACGCGTCCCGGTCATCGCTGATCCCGTACGGATACGCCAGATGATCGGCAACCTCGTGTCGAATGCGATCCGCTACACACCCGCGGGCGGGTCGGTCACTCTGAGTGCCCACGTCGACCTCGACACCGTCGTGATCGACGTGGCGGACACCGGGACCGGGATCTCGGCCGACGAGTTGCCGCACATCTTCGACCGGTTCTGGCGCGCGGAGAAGTCCCGCAGCAGACAAAGTGGCGGCAGCGGCCTCGGACTGGCCATCGTGCGCCGCCTGGCCGAAGCACACCGGGGAACGGTGACCGCGGCCAGCACGCCGAACGTCGGCTCGACTTTCACACTTCGCCTGCCGCACCACTCATGAAGTGCGAGAAGTGGTTCAGCGCCCGGGCGAGTCGGGCCGAGTCGGCTGCGGTGAGGATGCGACGTGGTGACGCCCCCGGTGGGTCTGACCCCTCGGCCGACTGACGTCTCGACTGTCCTGTTGGGGATTTGTCGGCCCGCCGGGTGTCACCACGCACTCGGCCGGACGGGCGTTCTGTGACCCAGGCCATGAACCGGATTCGTAGCCTGCTCGTCTCCGCCCCGGCAATGCTGCGGGAGCAGACCACCGGTCTGGACCGGGCCGCGTTGCTACGGACCCTGGCCCGGCTGCGGCCCGGCGTGGACCTGTCCCGCCCACTCGCCGCGGCCCGGGCCGCCCTGCGGCGGCTCGTCCGCCGCCACCAGGCCGTGGACGAGGAGATCACCGAGCTCAACGCGGAGATCGTCCCGCTGGTGAAGCAGGCGGCCCCGGCACTGCTGAAGCTGTTCGGCGTCGGCCCCGAGACCGCCGGTCAGCTCCTGGCCTCGGCCGGGGACAACCCCGAACGCATGCGCTTGGACGAACGCACCCGCGCCTACGTCGAACGACGCACCGAGGAAGGGCTGAAACAAGAAGACAACATGCGCTGCCGCAAGCGATTCGTCGCCCGCGAGGTCTACCGCGCCCTACCACCACACCAACGGAACGAATCACTCAAACCGATCTCGCTCCTGCCGCTTGACAAGCATAGGAGCATCCCGCGCGTGTTCCATCGGCACTCGCGCAGTCCCGGGGCGGGCTGCGTCAACGCAGCAGGGCGTCTTCTAGACTAGCGTTTGTCGACGGCGAGTTCGCCGTTCAGGATCACCATGCGGAGGTCGCGTACGTTGCGGATGTCCGTGGTGGGATCGGCGTTCAGCACGAGCAGGTCGGCGCGCTTGCCGGGGGTCACCGTGCCGAGGTCGGGGCGGACACACTGCCTCGACGCACCGCTGGTGCCTGCGGCCAGTACCTGGGTGGGCGTCATCCCGGCCGCCCTCATGAGTTCGGCCTCTTCCAGGGTGTTGGCTCCGAACATGCCCCGACCGCTGAAGGTGTCACTGCCCAACGCGATGTGCACGCCGGCCTCAGCGACCTTCCGGAGATTGTCGCGGGCGTCCGGGTGGGCGTCGTCGATCCAGAGCGTGGGTGTGTAGGTGATGCCGCGTTCGAGCATCAGGTCGATGAGCGAGTGGTCGGTGAGGGGCTCGACGGTGACACCGTGCTCCAGGCCGTCCGCCCCGGCCTCGATCGCCTCGCGTGCCGCGACTTGCTGGGTGGTGTGGACGGTAACCCGAAGGCCCCGCTCATGCCCGGCCTCGATGCCCGCCCGAAGGAGATCGAGGGGAAGCCGTTCCAACGCGACACCATCCGGAAAGGCGGGGTTCTGCCAGAGGTATCTCGGCCCGCCGGAGTGTGCGCACGCGCCCTCTGACAGGAGTTTGATCGCGTCCACCTTGTGGTCAGCCAGGTGGTGCACCAGGTCTCGGATCTCCTGCACGCTGCCGGCCTCTCCCGTGAAGCGTTCGCGCGCCCAGGGGTTGTCGCGGAAGACAGTGGCGGCGGGGTGCCCGTCGCGTCCGGTGATGCCGCAACCAGTCGCCAGCAGGCGCGGGCCCCGCAGCGTGCCTGCGGCGATTCTGGCCCGTGTGTCCAGGATTCCGTCCGTCGGATCACCCACCGACTTGATGGTGGTGATCCCGTGGTCGAGGAACAGCCCGAGCCGTTCAGGAAGCTCGTTCTCCTCGAAGGCCCGCATCGAATCGGGATCGGAGACCGCGCGCACGTCGTAGAAGTGGACATGAGTGTCGATCAGTCCCGGCATGACCCATCCTCCGGCCGCATCCACCTCCTGTCCGCCCCTGAGCGGCTCGGCCGATACGGAAGCGATCCGTGCGCCGTCGACGGCGACGTCATACAGACCGGTGAGCACCTGGCGGCCGTCGAAGACACGTGCGCGACTGATCACGAGGTCGTAGGTCACAGGGCCGCGAGCCTCGGCGCTCGCGATCGCTTCGTCTTCCTGGTTCATCGCTCTCACTCCTGGCACGTTCTGAGCAGGTCGCTCAGGTTCGGGTGCGCGTAGATGGACCGTGCGGGCTGACACCGGGAGCCGGGAGACCCTGGAGTACCGCGCCCCGGGACAAACTGAAATCAAACAAGTTACAGTTTGGGCGTGCGTCGTGACGTGGGACATGTGTGCGTCACCGCTGAATCAGCGGTCCTTCGCTTCGCCGTCGGAGGCCAGTATCTGTTGCAGCAGGGCGGCGATCGTCGTCCGGCCGAGCCGCTCCTCCAGAGCTCGCTCTGCGTTCTGGAACTCGACGTCAAGCAGATCGCCGATGTTGCGGCCGACCACGCACGCCCCGCTGGGCGGATGAGGGTGCCTCGCGAAGACCTGCTCCCCCTCCACGGCGGCGTACGCGTCATAGAGCGTGATGTCCCGCGGGGTGCGAGCAAGGGACCAGCCGCCTCCCCGCCCCTCGGTGGACCGCACCAGATGAGCGTCTCGCAAGCGGCCGAGAATGCGCCGCACGAGAACCGGATTGCTTTCCAGGCTGTCCGCGATCTCCGCGGAAGTCAACGAGCCTCCACGCCGGTGCGCCAGCATCGCGAGCGCGTGGATCGCGACCGCGCTCCTACTGCTGAGCCCCGCCATCTCCGACTCCTGCCGCCGCCGACAAACTGCCACCAACCTAGTTGCAGATAATTCGATGGTCAACCGAGTCGTCCGGGGGCCTCGGACCCGAAGCAGGCCGGATGCGCCCTGGTCGGCTCATCGCCTTCACGGCCCGACACCTCCGGGATCTTGCCGCATCCACTACGAGATGCGCGCCGATCTCCACCAGGGACTCCTCCGACTCGGGCTCTCGGGCGGGCCCATCGTCCGTGACGGCGGCATCAGCAACACGACCCGGGGGCCACCGATCCGCTCGAGAGCGGCGAGTTCGCACGGATCCCGCGACGCCTCGACGAGTGACCGGCTACTCGCCCGGCACGGATACCCACCCGCCGAGGTCTTGGACGCGGTCGAGCTCATCACCAAGCAGCTGGAGTATTTCGCCCGAGAGTGGACGCGAGAGGAATTCAAGGACTGACGGCTTCGACAAGCAACAGTCCACACTACGCGGCGATGACAACCTTGACACCGGACGGCGAACACGGTGGACCTCGTGCCGCAGGCAAGTGTGGTTCGAAAACCGGGTGCAGCGCATGCAGGCCGATATCCTCAGACTCGACGGCGAATACGGTTCGCTCCTCGTCTCCGCGCCGGAGCAGGAACCAGTCCATGAGTCGGGTCAGTCGGTACCGGTGACGCCCGCCCTCGGTACGGCAGACGCGTCACCGTCATCGAGGCCCCGCAGGTTGGTGAAAACGGAAGGTTCCGCAAAAGTCCGACACATCGATTGACCCGCGCTATCTGATCCAGGACGACCACCTCACGCCCCGTCAGAAACAGCGTCAAGAACATTTCCCGAACCCGTCCCTTACGGAGTTGAGGCCGAGCGTTCTCGACTCACACCTGCTGCGAAACCACAGGTGAGACGCGTGGCGGGAACCTACAGCATGCTCCACGCGGTAAACCTACGGAAACATGTCGGCACAATCCGCCCGCACCCTGGGGAATCAGAGAATCAGCAGGTCAGCGGCTCTTTACTGCGGGCTCAAGAATTGCCACACACTCCACGTGCGAGGTCATCGGAAACAGATCGAACACCCGCAGCGTCCGCACCCGGTACCCTCCGTCCCGGAAGTACCCCAGATCCCGCGCCAGCGCCGCCGGATCGCACGCCACGTACGCGATCCTCCGCGCCCCCAGCGACGCCAGGTGCTGCACCGTCTTGCGTCCCGCCCCCGCGCGCGGCGGGTCCAGGACGATGAGGTCGACCTCGTCGATCCCCGTGCGCGGCAGGGCTGACTCCACCTTGCCCTGCTCGATCCGCACCCGGTCGAAGCCGGCGAGGTTGTGCCGGGCGTCCTCGACCGCGCGCTTGCCGGACTCGATGCCGAGGACGGCGCCCTTGTCGCCGATGCGGTCGGCCAGGGCGCCGGCGAAGAGGCCCACTCCGCAGTACAGGTCGAGGGCCATGTCGCCCTTGCGCGGGAGCAGGCCCTGCATGACCGCCTTGACGAGGGTGTCGGCGGCCTTCGGGTGGACCTGCCAGAAACCGCCGCTGCCCACCCGGTAGGTGCGGTCGTCGGCGCGCTCGCGGACGAAGGGGCGGCCGTGGACGCGGTGGACGCCGCCGTCCTTCTCCCCGACCCGCATGACCGACACCGGGCGGTCGAGCTCGACGATGGGCAGGCGGGCGCCCGGCTCGGGAGTGAGGATGACCTGGCGGTCCTGGGAGCCGGTCGCCGCGATCGCCTCGACGGACTCCATGCCCGTCCAGTCCCGCTGCTCGATGCCCAGCTCGCTGACGCCCTCCGCGGCGATCATGCAGTGGTCGATGGGCTGGACCTCGTGCGAGCGGTGCTTGCGCAGGCCCGCGCGGCCCTCGGCATCCACGGCGTACTGGACCCGGGTGCGCCAGGACGGGACCTGGCCGGCGGGCACCTTGTCGCCCTCGGCCGGCATCACCGTGCCGTCCCAGCCGGCCTCCTCGGGCGTGAGGCCCGCGAGGCGCTTCAGCTGCTCGGCGACGACCTCGCCCTTCAGGCGGCGCTGCGCTCCGGGCTTGGCGTGCTGCCAGTCGCAGCCGCCGCAGCGGCCGGGGCCGGCGAACGGGCACGGGGCCTCGATGCGGTCCTTGGAGGCGTCCAGGATCTCGACGGCGTCGGCGCGCAGGAAGCGTGCGCCCTCCTCGCCCTCGGTGACCCGGGCCACGACCCGCTCGCCGGGCAGCGCGTGCCGGACGAACAGCACCTGCCCCTCGGACGTACGGGCGATGCAGTGGCCGCCGTGGGCGACGGGGCCGACCTCGACCTCGTACTCGTCGCCCACCAGCGAGACCGGCTGGGACTCCGCCTGCGATTTCTTCGGTTCTGCCTGCATGGCGGG
Source organism: Streptomyces sp. WG5 (assembly GCF_049974565.1). NCBI lineage: Bacteria > Bacillati > Actinomycetota > Actinomycetes > Kitasatosporales > Streptomycetaceae > Streptomyces > Streptomyces sp. WG5. Next base: position 142,321 of record NZ_JBNGGC010000004.1, read on the forward strand.
GTGACTCCATAGAAAGGGGACGACGAAGGACGATCGCCGGAAGACGAACGTCAAAGGACAGCAGCCGTCCAGTCTACGTCGACGACGAGGAGTCCTTCGCCCGGTCGCGCTGCGCCGGACCGCGCCGCACCGCGCCGGGCGCGTTCCAGTCCTGCCGCTTGCGGGCCCGGCGCTTCGCGGCCTCGGAGGACTGGAGCTGGTACGGGACGGAGGTGACCATGACGCCCGGGGTGAAGAGCAGGCGGCCCTTGAGGCGGAGCGCGCTCTGGTTGTGCAGCAGGTGCTCGTACCAGTGGCCGACCACGTACTCGGGGATGATCACCGAGACCGCGTCGCGCGGGGACTCCTTGCGCAGGCTCTTGACGTACTCGATGACCGGGCGGGTGATCTCGCGGTACGGCGAGTCCAGGACCTTCAGCGGTACGGCGATGCCGCGCCGCTCCCACTCCTCGCGCAGTGCCTTGGTCTCCGCCGGGTCGACGTTGACGCTGAGCGCCTCCAGGGTGTCGGAGCGCATCAGCTTGGCGTAGGCGAGGGCGCGCAGGGTCGGGCGGTGGATCTTGGAGATGAGGACGACGGAGTGGACGCGGGACGGCCGCACGATGTCGTCGCTCTGCTCCTCGGGGTCCTCGGGGGCAGCGATCTCCTCGGCGACGCGGTCGTAGTGCTTGCGGATCGCCGTCATCGTCGCGAAGAAGATGCACATGCCGAGCAGGGCGACCCAGGCGCCGTGCGTGAACTTCGTGGCCAGCACGACGACCAGGACCAGTCCGGTGAAGAAGGCGCCGAAGGCGTTGATGGCCCGGGAGCGGACCATGCGGCGGCGCTTGGCCTGGTCCCGTTCGGTGGCCAGGTGGCGGTTCCAGTGGCGGACCATGCCGATCTGGCTGAGCGTGAAGGAGACGAACACACCGACGATGTAGAGCTGGATCAGGCGGGTGGAGTCGGCGCCGTAGACGAAGACGAGGAGCATGGCCGCGCCGGCGAGGAGCACGATGCCGTTGGAGAAGGCCAGGCGGTCACCGCGGGTGTGCAGCTGGCGCGGCAGGTAGCGGTCCTGGGCGAGGATCGAGCCGAGCAGCGGGAAGCCGTTGTACGCGGTGTTCGCGGCGAGGAAGAGGACCAGTGCGGTGGCCGCGGCCAGGACGATGAACAGGAAGCTGCCCTCGCCGAAGACCGCCTCGGCGACCTGCGAGATCACCGGGTGCTGGACGTAGTCCGCGCCGAGCGGGACGCCGTCGTGGAAGAGGTCGGTGGCCGGGTTCTCCGACATGCGGACGTCGGTCGCGGCGGCCAGCGCGATGATGCCGCAGAACATGGTGACGGCGAGCAGGCCCATGAGCGCGAGGGTGTTCCCCGCGTTCTTCGACTTGGGCCTGCGGAAGGCCGGGACGCCGTTGGAGATCGCCTCCACGCCGGTGAGCGCGGCACAGCCGGAGGAGAAGGCCCGCAGGAGGAGGAAGACCAGGGCGAAGCCGGCCAGGCCCCCGTGCTCCGGCTTGATCTCGTAGTCCGCGGTCGGGGAGCGCATGGTGTCGTCGAGCACCAGGCCGCGGAAGGCTCCCCACACGATCATGATGAAGACGCCCGCGACGAAGACGTACGTCGGGATGGCGAACAGGGTGCCCGACTCCCTGACCCCGCGCAGGTTCATCAGCGTCAGCAGCAGGATCACGGCGATCGCGCAGAGAACCTTGTGCTCGACGACGAAGGGGACCGCGGAGCCGAGGTTCTCGATGCCGGAGGAGATGGAGACCGCGACGGTCAGGACGTAGTCCACGAGCAGCGCGCTCGCCACCGTCAGGCCCGCCTTGGGGCCGAGGTTGGTGTTCGCCACCTCGTAGTCGCCGCCGCCGCTCGGGTAGGCGTGCACGTTCTGCCGGTAGGAGGCGACCACCGTGAACATCAGCACGACGACCGCGACCGCGATCCAGGGACTGAAGTGGTACGCCGACACGCCCGCGATGGACAGGACCAGCAGGACCTCGCCGGGCGCGTACGCCACGGAGGAGAGCGGGTCGGAGGCGAAGACGGGTAGGGCGATGCGCTTCGGCAGGAGCGTCTCCCCCAGCCGGTCACTGCGCAGTGCGCGCCCGATCAGAATCCGTTTGGGCACGTCGGTCAGTTTGGACACAACAGAGGATCGTAAGGGTTCGAACGGGCGCCCGCCCACCCGCCACCCCCGATCCTCCGGCCGTCTGCTCTACGGGTGAATTCGGGGAGGGTGCGGCTGCGGATTCCGCAGGTGATCGGGTTCGCATGCCTATATGACAAGCACCGTCCGATGGCCGTTCGCTTCCCGGCCGTTGCCGCCCCTGGAGGTTCCATGCACCTGATCGCAGAACTGATCGGCGGCGCCGTCACACTCGTCGGCCTCGGAATCCTGACTCTCGCCAGCGTCCGCAGCATCGGCCGGCGGGGGTCGTCCGCCAGAGGGTGAGACGGCACCTGCGGCCCCTGGAGGCTTGCCGATACGTTGGGTGCGCACAGGGAGATCCGGCTCCCCGGACGGGGAATCCGGCTACCCGGGGCCCCGAGAGGCGTCAGCGCCGGTACGCACCGGCATGATGGTCTCCCCGCGGCCCGCACACTGGCCGCGACGTGTCGCCAGGCGAGCCGAAAGAGAGACATGAGCAGGACATCCACAGAGGCCGGCGGACCCGCGGAAAGCGGGGTGTGAGGCGATGCACATCGTCATCATGGGCTGCGGGCGCGTGGGCTCCGCCCTCGCGCAGACCCTGGAACAGCAGGGGCACACGGTCGCCGTGATCGACCAGGACCCCACCGCCTTCCGCCGCCTCGGTTCCACGTTCGGGGGCCGCAGGGTCACCGGTATCGGCTTCGACCAGGACACCCTGCGCGAGGCGGGCGTCGAGGAGGCCGGCGCCTTCGCCGCGGTCTCCAGCGGCGACAACTCGAACATCATCGCCGCCCGGGTGGCCCGCGAGATGTTCGGTGTGGAGAACGTCGCCGCCCGCATCTACGACCCCCGCCGCGCCGAGGTCTACCAGCGCCTGGGCATCCCCACGGTCGCCACCGTCCGCTGGACGGCCGACCAGATGCTGCGCCGGCTGCTCCCCTCGGGCGCCGAGCCGCTGTGGCGCGACCCCACCGGCGGCGTCCAGCTCGCCGAGGTGCACACCTCGGCGTCCTGGGTCGGCCACAAGATCAGCCGGCTCCAGGAGGAGACGGGGGTGCGGGTGGCGTTCCTCACCCGGCTCGGGGAGGCCATCCTGCCGACCTCGCAGACGGTGCTGCAGGAGGGTGACCTGGTGCACGTGATGATGCGCACCGACGAGGTCCACAAGGTCGAGGCGGCGTTCGCCAAGGGTCCCGAGAAGGAGGCCGGTCACTGATGAGGGTCGCCATTGCCGGAGCCGGTGCGGTCGGCCGCTCGATCGCGGGCGAGCTGCTGGAGAACGGCCACGAGATCCTGCTCATCGACAAGGCGCCGACCGCCATCTCGGTCGAGCGCGTCCCGATGGCGGAGTGGCTGCTCGCCGACGCGTGCGAGATCACGTCCCTGGACGAGGCGGCGCTGCAGCGCTGCAACGTCGTCATCGCCGCGACGGGCGACGACAAGGTCAACCTGGTCGTCTCCCTGCTGGCCAAGACGGAGTACGGCGTTCCGCGCGTCGTCGCCCGGGTGAACAACCCGAAGAACGAGTGGCTGTTCAACGAGTCCTGGGGGGTGGACGTCGCCGTCTCCACCCCGCGGCTGATGTCGGCCCTGGTCGAGGAGGCGGTGAGCGTCGGCGACCTGGTCCGGCTGCTGCGCTTCAGCCACGGCGACGCCAACCTGGTGGAGCTGACGCTGCCGGAGGAGTCGGCCCTGGCCGGCATCCAGGTCGGCGACGTGGAGTGGCCCGAGGACACCTCACTGGTCACGATCATCCGCGGCACCCGGGTGCTGACGCCGTCCCGGGAGGACTCCCTGGAGGCCGGCGACGAGCTGCTGTTCGTGGCGGCGCAGGCCCGCGAGGAGCAGCTGGAGGACCTGCTGTCGGCGCGGCGCGGCGACGCCGCGCGCTGAGCGGACGCAGGACCCGCGCATACGACGGTGGAGCGCCCGGAGATTCCCGGGCGCCCCACCGTCGTATGCCGTCGACCGACGCCGTACACCGTCGACCGTCGTCGTAGGCCGTCAGTCCTTGCGGTGCCTGCCGCTGCGTGTGGAGTCCGCGGCGGTCTCCACGGCTTCGCCCTCCCGGGCCTCGCGTTCGGCCTTCTCCCGCTCCGCCTTCGCCTCCTCGGCCTTCTCGGCCGCCTCCATCTCCGCGAACACGTCGATGGGGGCCGGCGCCTTCGCGAGGAACACCCAGGTCAGCCAGACGGCGAGCAGGAACGGGGGGATCTTCAGGATGACCAGGACCCAGCCGAGCTGCTCGGTGTCGGCCCACCAGTACAGCGGGAAGAGGATCGCGCTCTTGCCGAGCAGGATCAGGCCCCACGCGTAGCTGGCCTTGGTGTACGCCTTCTTGCGGCCCGGGTTCCGGGTGCGCCAGGAGAGGTTCTCCTTGAAGACCGGGCCGAGGATGAGGCCGATCAGCGGCACTCCGGCCAGCGAGGTGACGATGTACGCCATGGCCAGGCCCAGGGTGTAGAGCATGCCCGGCAGATAGAAGTTCTTGGCGTTGTCGGTCATCATCGCGAAGACCACGCCGAAGGCGACGCCGAAGACCCCGCTGAACGCGTGCTTGACGGTGTCCTTCATCACCAGCCGGACCACGACCAGCACCAGCGACACGGCCAGCGCCGCGATCGCCGACATGTGCAGGTCGTTGTTGAGGGTGAAGATGGTGACGAAGAGCAGGCCCGGCAGCACCGTCTCGACCATGCCCCGCACGCCGCCGAACGCCTCGAACAGCGCGGCCTCCGTCACCGCCCGCGCGTCGCCGGCTTCCGTGTCCTGGGTGTCTTCGGTCGGCTTGTCGAGCGACGTCACCGGCTACTCCCGTCCGAGGGGTCTCAGTTCGTATTTCGGGTTGAAGAGCACCCGGCGGCCCCGGCTCATGGAGATCCGGCCCGATGCGATGAGCTTGCGCCCCGGCTCTATGCCCACGATGGAGCGTCTGCCCAGCCACACCACGTCCAGTGCGGCGGAGCCGTCGAACAGCTCGGCCTCCAGGGCCGGGACGCCCGCACGCGGTCGCAGGGTGACCGTGCGCAAGGTACCAGTAACCGACACGATCTGCCGGTCCTGGCAGTCGCAGATGCGGGTGCAGCCGGCGGTGTCGGCGTCCTCACGCAGTTCCTCGGACTCCAGGTCCTCCTGTGACGAGGAGAGCCGGTCGAACATGCGCCGGAACCGGCCCACCGGCTTGTCGGAACGCGGAGCAGCACTCATATCTGAAGCGTACCGGGGCGCGCCGACAGCCAGACACCCTCTCCGGGCCGGTATCGCGAGGCTCACTTCCTGGCCCCTCGTCCCCCGCTCACTTCTCGAAGCGGTACCCCATGCCCGGCTCGGTGACGAAGTGCCGCGGGTGCGCGGGGTCCGCCTCCAGCTTGCGGCGCAGCTGGGCCATGTAGACGCGCAGGTAGTTCGTCTCCGTCCCGTAGGAGGGCCCCCACACCTCCTGCAACAGCTGCTTCTGGCTGACCAGGCGGCCCGTGTTGCGCACCAGCACCTCGAGCAGATGCCACTCGGTGGGCGTCAGCCGTACGTCCTTCCCGCCCCGGTGCACCTTCTTCGCGGCCAGGTCGACGGTGAACTCGGCGGTGTCCACGACCACCCCGTCCTCGCCGCCCGGGACCGGCTCGGCCCGGCGGACGGCGGCCCGCAGCCGGGCCAGCAGTTCGTCCATGCCGAAGGGCTTGGTGACGTAGTCGTCGGCTCCGGCGTCGAGTGCCTCGACCTTCTCGTCGGAGGAGTGCCGGGCGGACAGCACCAGGATCGGCACCCGGGTCCAGCCGCGCAGGCCCCTGATCACCTCGACGCCGTCCATGTCGGGCAGGCCCAGGTCCAGCACCACGACGTCGGGGTGGCGGGCGGCGGCGAGCTGGAGGGCGGTGGCGCCGTCGTGGGCGGCGTCGACCTCGTAGTGCCGTGCCTTGAGGTTGATCACGAGGGCACGCACGATCTGCGGTTCGTCGTCGATCACGAGCACCCGGGTCATCGGGCAGCCTGCCTTTCTGCTGTCGCGGAGTGCGCGGTGGCGGAGTGCGCGCCGGCGGAGTGCGCGGTGGCGGAGTGCGCGGTGGCGGAGTGCGCGGTGGCGGAGTGCGCGGTGGCGGAGTGCGCGGTGGCGGAGTGCGCGCCGGCGGGTCCGGAGGAGCCCGCCGCGCGGAGGGTGAGCACCATGGTGAGGCCGCCGCCGGGGGTGTCCTCGGCGTTCAGGGTGCCGCCCATCGCCTCGGCGAAGCCCCGGGCCACGGCCAGGCCGAGCCCCACACCCGCCCCGCGCGGTGCGTCGCCGTAACGCTGGAAGGGCTCGAAGATGCGGTCCTTCGCCTCGTCCGGCACACCCGGCCCCCGGTCGACGACCCGCACCTCGACGCGGTCCGCGAGGGCGCTGGCGGCGACCAGGACGCTCCGGCCGGCGGGGCTGTACTTGACGGCGTTCTCGACCAGGTTGGCCATCGACCGCTCCAGGAGCCCGGCGTCGACGGCGACCATGGGCAGGGTCTCGGGGATGTCCAGCTCGGCGCTCCCCTCGGGCACCCCGCCGAGCGCCATCGGCACCACCTCGTCGACGTCGATCTCACGGATCAGCGGCGTCACCGTGCCGGTCTGGAGGCGGGACATGTCGAGCAGGTTGCCCACCAGGTGGTCGAGGCGGTCGGCGCCCTCCTCGATGCCCTCCAGGAGTTCCGCCCGGTCCTCCTCGGACCACGCCACGTCGTCGGACCTCAGGCTGGTGACCGCCGCCTTGATCCCGGCGAGCGGTGTACGGAGGTCGTGGCTGACGGCGGCCAGCAGCGCCGTCCTGATGCGGTTGCCCTCGGCCAGCGCGCGGGCCCGGTCGGCCTCCTCGCGCAGGCGCCGCCGGTCCAGGACGACCGCGGCCTGGGCGGCGAAGGCGGCCAGCACCCGGCGGTCCTCGGCGGGCAGGACGCGGCCGGTCAGCGCGAGGGCCATGTGGTCCCCGACCGGCATGTCCACGTCCGCGTCCTCGGGGCGCCCGACCGGCGGACCCGCCCCGGCCCGGCCGGCGCAGGTCCAGGGCGAGACGTCCCCCTCCCGTTCCAGGAGGGCGGCCGACTCCATGCCGAACGTCTCACGGACCCGTTCCAGCAACGCCTCCAGGCTGGTCTCGCCGCGCAGGACGTTGCCCGCGAGGAAGGAGAGGATCTCGGACTCGGCACGCAGCCGGGCGGCCTGGTGGGTGCGGCGGACCGCGACGTCGACGACCGAGGCCACGGAGAGCGCGACGCCCACGAATATGGCCAGCGCGAGCATGTTCCTCGGGTCGGCGATGGTGATCCGGTTGACCGGCGGCGTGAAGAACCAGTTCAGCAGCAGGGATCCGACCGCGGCCGAGGCCAGCGCCGGATAGAGCCCGCCGAGCAGGGCCGCGGCCACGGTCAGCGCCAGGTAGAACAGGACGTCGTTGGCGAGCCCGAGGTGGACGGTGTTGAGCAGCAGTGTCAGCAGCACCGGTCCGCCCAGGCCCGTGAGCCAGCCCCAGACGATCCGGGAGCGGCCGAGCCGCGCGCCCCTGGCCACCGGCAGTCCGCGGCCCTTGGCGACCTCCTCGTGGGTCACGATGTGGACGTCCAGGTCGGGGCCGGACTCACGGGCGACCGTGGCGCCGACGCCGGGGCCGAAGACGTACTGCCACGCCTTGCGGCGCGAGGAGCCGAGGATGATCTGGGTGGCGTTGACACCCCGCGCGAAGTCGAGCAGGGCGGCCGGTATGTCCTCGCCGAGCACGTGGTGGAAGGTGCCGCCGAGGTCCTCCACCAGGGTGCGCTGCACCGCGAGCTGCTTCGGGGAGGCCGAGGTCAGCCCGTCGCTGCGGGCTATGTACACGGCCAGCACCTCGCCGCCGGCGCCCTTCTCCGCGAGGCGCGCGGCCCGCCGTATCAGCGTCCCGCCCTCGGGACCGCCGGTCAGTCCGACCACGATGCGCTCGCGCGAGCCCCAGATCTTCGAGACGTGGTGCTCACTGCGGTACTGCTGGAGGTACTCGTCGACGCGGTCCGCGACCCACAGCAGGGCCAGCTCCCGCAGGGCGGTGAGGTTTCCGGGGCGGAAGTAGTTGGACAGGGCCGCGTCGACCTTGTCCGGCTGGTAGATGTTGCCGTGGGCCATGCGGCGACGCAGCGCCTGCGGCGACATGTCCACCAGTTCGATCTGGTCCGCGCGCCGCACCACCTCGTCCGGCACGGTCTCCCGCTGCCGTACGCCGGTGATCGACTCGACGACGTCACCGAGTGACTCCAGGTGCTGGATGTTGACGGTCGAGACCACGTCGATGCCGGCGGCCAGCAGCTCCTCGACGTCCTGCCACCGCTTGGCGTTGCGGGTGCCGGGAACGTTGGAGTGGGCCAGCTCGTCCACCAGGGCCACCCGCGGGGCCCGGGCCAGCACCGCGTCCAGGTCCAGCTCCGTGAAGCGGGCGCCGCGGTGCTCCAGCTCCCGGCGCGGCACCTGCTCCAGGCCGTGCAGCAGCACCTCGGTGCGCGACCTGCCGTGGTGCTCCACGAAGGCCACGACGCAGTCGGTGCCCCGCTCCGTGCGGCGGTGCGCCTCGGACAGCATCGCGTACGTCTTGCCGACGCCCGGCGCCGCGCCGAGATAGATCCGAAGCTTGCCGCGTCCCATGGCCTCATTGTCTTCCGGTCATCGCTGAGTGCGCAGCGTCGACCTTACGGCCAGTAATCCCGGCAGAACGGGGCGGGGCGCAGGGTGGAGGTGCTCTTTGACGGAACTCTGACGTCCGCGGACCTCACGGCTCGGGCACGCGGACGGCACTGCTCGACCGCCCTCCCGCCCGCCCGTCCGTCCCTCCGCCCGCCCGTCCGTCCCTCCGCCCGTCCGTCCGTCCCTCCGCCCGTCCGTCCGTCCCTCCGCCCGTCCGTCCGTCCGGCGAGCCCTCCCGCCCGTCCGTCCCGGCGTCCGGCGAACCCTTCCGCCCGGTACGACGGAAGGGCCGCGTCCCGTGGTGCGGGGCGCGGCCCTTCGTGCGGAGTGCTCGCCTACCGGACCTCGGTGATCTCCGGCCCGCGCTGGAGCTGGCCCATGCCGCCGGCGAAGCGGGAGCCCTCCTCCTGCTGGACACCCTCGGGGACCATCTGCGCGTCGTTCGGCAGCTTGAGGACGATCGGGTCGCGGGGGGCCATCGGACCCTCGCCGCGGACCACCACCGTGTCGCGGAAGATCTGCTCCAGCAGACCGGCGGCCTGCGGCTGCACCGCGCCCTGGCCCGAGATCACTCCGCGCAGGAACCAGCGGGGACCGTCCACACCGACGAACCGCACGACCTGGAAGCCGCTCGTGCCGTCCGGCAGCTGCACCGGGACCTGGGCCCGCAGCTCCCAGCCGAGCGGGCCCTCGACCTCGTCGACGATGCCACCCTGCTGGGTGATGCCGGAGCCGATCTCCTCGCGCACCTCACCCCAGATGCCCTCGCGCTTGGGCGCCGCGAAGCCCTGCAGCTGGATGGCGCTGTCGCGCAGTACGACGGTCGCGGCGACGATCGCGTCGCCCGCGACCTCCACCCGCAGTTCCATGCCGTCGACTCCGGGTACGAACAGGCCGCCCAGGTCCACCCGGCCCTCGGCGGGGTCGCGGACCTCGGTGCTGTCCCAGGGGCCGTCGGGCCGCGGTTCGGGCTCGAGCCGCACCCGCTCGGCCCTGTCGTCCGCCTCGGTGTCGACGCTGTCGACGACCTGCTCGGCCTCGCCGGCCGCGTCCTCGGCGGCATCCCTCTTCTTGCGACGTCCGAACACGTCACTGTCCTTCCCGGTCGGATACGACCGAAGCGTATCGATTCCCACCCGTCGGGCCGCCCTCGGCGACCTGACCGCTTGTGCCGCTTGCACGGTCCGTCTCGGCGTGGCCGCCGGTGGACCCGAAGCCCCCTTCGGCCCGCGCCGAGTCGGGAAGTTCCGCGACCTGGCGGAAGCGGACCCTCTCGACCTGCTGGACGACCAGTTGGGCAATCCGGTCGAAGCGCTCGAACCGCACCGTCTCGCGCGGGTCGAGATTCACCACGATCACCTTGATCTCCCCACGGTACCCGGCATCAATCGTCCCCGGGGCATTCACGAGGGCGACACCGAAGCGGGCGGCCAGACCGGAACGTGGGTGCACGAAGGCCGCGTACCCCTCCGGGAGCGCCACAGACACGCCCGTGGGCAGTACGGCCCGCTCACCGGGCGCGAGTTCGCAGCCGACGGTCGTGCGCAGGTCGGCTCCCGCGTCGCCGGGCTGCGCGTACGTCGGAAGCGGTACGTCGGGGTCGACGCGGCGGATCAGGACGTCGAGTTCCGGCCCGCGGCCCCGGCTCACGGGTTCACCTCGAAGGCCCGGGTGCGGCGGACCTGGTCCGGGTCGTCCATGGCCGCGCGGATCTCCTCCTCGCGGCCGTGGTCGACGAAGTGATCGATCTTGACCTCGATGAAGAGGGCGTCGGCGCGGACGGCCACCGGTCCCTCGGGGCCGCCGATCCGGCCGGTGGCGGTGGAGTAGATCTTCCGGCCGGCCACGGCGGTCACCTCGGCCTCCAGGTGCAGCGTCGTGTCGACGGGCACCGGCCGCAGGAAGTCGGTCTCCAGCCGTCCGGTCACCGCGATCGTGCGCAGCAGCCAGTTCAGCGAGCCGAGGGTCTCGTCCAGGGCGCTGGCCAGCACGCCGCCGTGGGCCAGGCCGGGGGCGCCCTGGTGGGCAGGCTGCACGGTGAACTCCGCGGTGATCGACACCCCTTCGCCCGCCCGTGCCTGCAGGTGCAGTCCGTGGGGCTGGTCGCCGCCGCAACCGAAGCACTGCCCGTAGTGCGCGCCGAGCAGTTCGCCGGGGGCGGGCGCGTCGGGGTGCCGTACGGGTTTCACGGCGTCGGCGGGGACCTGAAGACCTGAGGAAGTACCACTCACAGGCGCAGACCTTACCCGCGCATCGGCCGAACACCGATACCGTGCCAAGCTTGCTTCATGCAGCTCTCCACCGCCCCGTACGAAGAACGCCTCACCGCGCCCCGCTCCTGGTGGCTGGGATCCTTCCTGGTGGGGCTCTCGTTCGCCCTGATCCTGCTGCCCTTCGGCACGCTGCCGATGCTGGGCGGCCTGGCCGGCGGAACGGCGGTGGCGGCGGTGGTGGCCAGTTCGTACGGTGCGGTCCGCATCCGCGTCGTGGGCGACTCGCTGATCGCGGGCGAGGCGAAGGTGCCGGTGTCGGCTCTGGGCGAGGCGGAGATCCTCGATCCGGCAGAGGCCCGCGCCTGGCGCACCCACAAGGCCGACACCCGGGCCTTCCTGCTGCTGCGCGCCTACATCCCGAGGGCCGTGCGCGTGGTGGTCACGGACCCGGAGGACCCGACTCCGTACCTGTACCTGTCGACCCGCGAGCCCGAGCGGCTGGTCGAGGCCCTGAAGGCGGCGAAGGCGGCGGCGTAACGCCGGACGGACCGGGGTCAGTGGCCGCCGTCCCCGTCGGGGCGGTGGCCGAACCCCTTCGGGCCGGGTTCCTCGGTGAGGGCGCCCATGTCCAGCGCGTCCCGCGGCCCCTCCAGGGCCGGTAGCTCGTCGAGGGCGCTCCACGGCACCTGCTTCTTGCGCAGGTCCGCCCGGATTCTGTCGGCCAGCTTTCTGGTGTCGCGGCGGTTCATGACTGCGCCCACGGCGGCGCCGACCATGAACGGCATGAGGTTCGGCAGGTTGCGCACCATCCGCTTCATGATCTGCTGACGCAGCTGACGCTTCATGTGGCTGTTCATCGCCGAGCCGAGGGTCGACGGCTTGGACACGTCGACGCCGCGCTCGTCCGACCAGGAGTTCAGGTACGCGGTGCTGCGCTGCGCGAGGCCGCCGGGCGGACGCAGTCCGTACACCTCGTGCAGCTCGGCGATCAGCTTCAGCTCGATCGCGGCCACGCCGGTGACCTCGGCGGCCAGTTCGGCGGGCATCGCGGGCGGTACGGGCATCATCGCCGCCGCGCCGACTCCCGCGCCGACGGTCGCCGTGCCCTTGGCGGCGCCCGCCACGAGCCGGTCGGCGAGCTCCTCCGGTCCGAGACCGGGGAACTGCCCGCGGAGCGTCGCCAGGTCCCGTACGGGCACGCGCGGGGCCAGCTCGATGATCCGGTCGGCGAGGTGCGCCAGGGCGGCCCTGGCGCGGTTGCCGCCGTTGCGGACACCCTGTCCGGCCTTGTGCCGGAACGCCGCTGCCCGTCGCCGGGCAGCGGGTGCCGGGGCCTGCGCGGTCGCCGGGAGGTCACCCCGGTCGGCCGCCGGCTCGAGCGAGGCCGCTCCCTTGTCGGTCGGGCCCCGCTCGTCGTCACGCGCGCCACAGGGACCGTCGGACGGTCCTTGGTCCGCTTCCCGCCTGGAGAAGCGGCGCTTCCAGGGAGGGGTCGAGCCAGTCACGGCCGACCCCGCCTCAGTCGCAGTCGCGGCAGATCGGCTGGCCGTTCTTCTCCCGGGCCAGCTGGCTGCGGTGGTGCACCAGGAAGCAGCTCATGCAGGTGAACTCGTCCTGCTGCTTCGGAAGCACACGGACGGCCAGTTCCTCGTTCGAGAGGTCGGCGCCGGGAAGTTCGAGGCCTTCCGCGGCCTCGAACTCGTCGACGTCGACGGCCGACGCGGACTTGTCGTTCCGCCTCGCCTTCAGCTCTTCGAGACTGTCCGAGTCGACGTCGTCGTCGGTCTTGCGTGGAGTGTCGTAATCGGTTGCCATAGTCGCTCTCCCCCTCTGGGTGTCTGCGGTGTCTCCAGCGCACGTAACGCGTGAGAGGCCGGACTTGTGCCCGACCTGAGGCGGAGATTTTGCCTCACATCAAGGTCTGTTACTCAATCGACACCCAACCGGACTCCTCATGAGTGATCGGCTTGGATGGCGATGGGGACCGTACACGGTCCCAATACCGCACTTCAAAGGCGCCTCACCGTGTACTTCCCGTGATCAGGACCCCTGAAAACCGGGATTTTCCCGGCTTTCGACAGGGTGCATGATCACCGAGAGTGAATGGCGGGAAAGCCTCCGCTGTGATCGATCACACAGGGGATTCCCGGGTCGCCACCCTGGAAATTCCGCTCAAAGCGAACATCCTCCGAGCTCGGTGAGATGTCGGGGTCATGATCTCAGACGGGAAGTGTCACACGCATCACGAGCCCTCCGCCCTCGCGCGGTTGCGCGTAGATGTGCCCGCCGTGCGCCCGGGCCACGGACCGCGCGATGGACAGGCCGAGGCCCACACCCTTGTCGCTGCCCGTGCGCTCGGTGCGCAGCCGCCGGAACGGCTCGAAGATGTTGTCGACCTCGTACGCCGGTACGACCGGGCCCGTGTTGGTGACCACCAGGACCGCCTGGCCGCTCTCGACCGCGGTGGTGACCTCCACCCAGCCCTGTCCGGCCACGTTGTACCGCACCGCGTTCTGTACGAGGTTCAGGGCGATCCGCTCCAGCAGGACGCCGTTGCCCTGGACCACCGCGGGCTCGCGCGTACCGCGGATCTCCACGCCCTTGGCCTCCGCCTCGGCGTGCACCTGGTCGACGGCCTGGCCGGCCACCTCGGCGAGGTCCACCGGTTTACGTTCGACGATCTGGTTGTCGCTGCGGGCGAGCAGCAGCAGGCCCTCCACGAGCTGCTCGCTGCGTTCGTTGGTGGCCAGGAGCGTCTTGCCCAGCTGCTGGAGCTCCACCGGGGAGTTCGGATCGGACAGGTGCACTTCGAGGAGGGTGCGATTGATCGCCAACGGCGTGCGCAGCTCGTGGGAGGCGTTGCCGACGAAGCGCTGCTGGGCGGTGAAGGCCCGTTGCAGCCGCTCCAGCATGTCGTCGAAGGTGTCCGCCAGCTCCTTCAGCTCGTCGTCCGGGCCGTCCAGCTCGATCCGCCGGGAGAGGTCGGAGCCCGCCACCGCGCGCGCGGTGCGGGTGATCCGGCCGAGTGGCGACAGGACGCGGCCGGCCATGGCGTAGCCGAAGGCGAAGGCGATCACGGCGAGGCCGAGCAGCGCCAGCAGCGAGCGGCTGAGCAGCCTGTCCAGGGCGACCTGGCGCTGGTGGTCGATGCAGTCGCTGATCGCCGCGTTGAACTGCGACAGCGACAGGTTGCCGTTGGTGACCCCCGGACAGTCGTTGCTGGTCACCCGGAGACCCTCGAAATCGACGATCTTGTACAACGGCTGGTTGCCGGTGCGCACCGCCTGGGCGGCGATCAGGTAGATGATCGACAGCAGCAGGATGCCGGCGATCAGGAACATGCCGCCGTACAGCAGCGTGAGCCGTATCCGGATGGTGGGACGCAGCCAGGGCAGCGGGGTGGCCGACCGCGGGTCCCAGGTGGGCTTCGGAGGCGCCCCGGGGGGCGCGGGTGTCGTCGCCACGGTCGATCAGATCCGGTAGCCGGAGCCGGGGACCGTGACGATGACGGGCGGCTCGCCCAGCTTGCGGCGCAGGGTCATGACGGTCACGCGCACGACGTTGGTGAACGGGTCGGTGTTCTCGTCCCAGGCCTTCTCCAGCAGCTGCTCCGCCGAGACGACCGCGCCCTCGCTGCGCATGAGCACCTCCAGCACCGCGAACTCCTTCGGCGCGAGCTGCACCTCCTTGCCGTCGCGGAAGACCTCGCGGCGGTTCGGGTCGAGCTTGATCCCGGCCCGCTCCAGAACGGGCGGCAGGGGCACGCTGGTGCGCCGGCCCAGGGCACGCACGCGCGCGATGAGCTCACTGAACGCGAAGGGCTTGGGCAGATAGTCGTCGGCGCCGATCTCCAGCCCCTCGACCCGGTCGCTGACGTCGCCGGAGGCCGTGAGCATCAGCACGCGCGTGGGCATGCCCAGCTCGACGATCTTGCGGCACACGTCGTCCCCGTGCACGAGCGGGAGGTCGCGGTCGAGGACGACCACGTCGTAGTCGTTCACGCCGATGCGCTCCAGGGCGGCCGCACCGTCGTACACGACGTCGACGGCCATGGCCTCCCGGCGCAGTCCGGTGGCCACCGCATCGGCGAGCAGTTGCTCGTCCTCGACGACGAGTACGCGCACGTCGCTTGTCCTTCCTGTGTCCACCCGCGTAGCGCTTCTCGGCGCACGAGGGCAGGGGGCTGGTGGGTGTGTTGCCTCCATCCTGCCCTTTTCGGCCATAAGTCGGCTGTAAGGCGGGTGAGGGGCCGGTGACGACCGCCGAGCACCTCCGGCCGGACGGAATCGCGGGGAAGGCGGCGGGGGCGGGAATGCGAGATTTTCTCCCGCGGTTGAGGTTTCCGCGAAGGGGAGCTGGGGGAGGACGGCTTTACACCCCGCGATCACCCTCTGCCTGTACCGCGTTACCGCGCGGTACGCCGCGGTCCGCTTCCGCAGAGCGGGCGTGGGTGTCCGGCACCGCCGCTGCCCTGCCGGGCAGCGCCGGGCACTCCACCGGAGACGTGATCGCCCCTTCCGAACGGCACACCCCCGTGCCATCGACCCACGACCCAGGACGAGGGGGCGCAGCATGGACGCTTTCACCGCAGGACTTCTGCAGCGCATAAAGACGACCGAGTCCGACCTGTCCCGCGCCCGCGACGAGGGGGACGAGTTCCTCGTCGAGGTGGAGCTGGGAGAGCTCGACGACCTGCGCCGTCTCGCCGCCGAGCACGGTGTGGAGGTCGGCGCGACCGGCGTCTGACCGGCCCGTGAGCGACGAGGCCCCGGCGCGGATCGATCCGCGCCGGGGCCTTGTCGTGCGTCTCGCCGTCCGGCGATGAGCGCACGGCCGCCGGGCCGCGCGGACCGCGTGTGGACAGCCCCTGCCGGGCAGCACCCCGGCCCGTGGGAACAGCGGGCGCGGCCCCGGGCCGTCACCCTGCACCAACGCCCGCCGCCCCGGAGGCACCGCCTGGGCGGGCGAGGGCGGAAGCACAGGGGCACCCCGCACAGGGGCACCCCGTCGGCACGGGGACCGCGCGCACACCCCCGCCCCCGCGGCCACGTACCGCTGCGCTTCTGCCCCTCTGCCCCGTTGCCCCACCCTAGACATACGGGGCCGGCCCGTGCGCGGTCCGGCGTACGGCGGTGCTCCGGGCAGCGGCAGCGGCAGCGCGAAGGCTGCGGCCCGACCGCGCGTCCCCGGGCTTCACGAGCTCCGGGCTGTGCGAGGACCGGCGCCCGGCGGGCCACCCCGGGACCGTGCCGACCGGATGGTCCGCCGCGTCGACGGCCGACCCCCCGACGGCGGATCGCCCGGGACGTCAGCCGCCGCCCGCTCCCTGTGCCGGCCGACCGCACTGGCAGCCGGCACAGGCGCATCTCGGTGGATCGCGCCGCAGGGCGCGGGAGCCGGCACGCCCCTCGGCGCCGGCCGTGCGCCGTCGCCTCCTGCGCGCCGGTCCGCCGGCCGGAGGCCTACGCGCCGAAGTCCACCAGGAGTCGCTGGAGGGGCTCGAACACCTCCGGCGTGGCCGCGATCGTCAGGTCACCGGTCGGGCGCTCACCGGGGCGTCCACCGGTCACCGCGCCCGCCTCCCGGGCGATCAGGTCGCCCGCGGCGAGGTCCCAGGGGTGCAGTCCACGCTCGTAGTAGCCGTCGAGGCGTCCCGCTGCCACGTCGCACAGGTCGATCGCGGCCGAGCCACCGCGCCGGATGTCGCGTACCAGCGGGATGAGCCGCCGCGCGATGTCGGCCTGCTCGGCGCGGACGTCGGCGACGTAGTTGAAGCCGGTGGAGACCAGGGCCTGGTCCAGCGGGGCCGCGGGGCGGCAGGCGAGCCTGCGTTCGCCGTCCCAGGCACCCGTGGCCCAGGCGCCGCCGCCCAGCACCGCGTGGTACGCCTCGCCCCGCATCGGGGCGACGACCACCCCGGCCACCCGTTCGCCGTCCTGCTCCGCGGCGATGGAGACCGCCCAGGTGGGCAGTCCGTACAGGTAGTTGACCGTGCCGTCGAGCGGGTCGATGACCCAGCGGACGCCGCTCGTGCCCTCGGTGGCCGAGCCCTCCTCGCCGAGGAAGCCGTCGTCGGGGCGGTGCTCGGCGATCAGGCCGGTGATCAGCTTCTCCGCCGCGATGTCCATCTCGGTGACCACGTCGATCGGACTGGACTTGGTGGCGGCGACCGCGAGGTCGGCCGGGCGGCCGTCGCGCAGCAGCTCGCCCGCGCGGTGGGCGGCCTCCTGGGCGATCCTCAGCAGCTCGGCATGGAGGGGGACGGGCGTCACGGCGGTCACGGGGCTCCTCACGCGTAGGGACTGTCGGCGCCCGCGGCGGCGGGGCGGGGGGCACGGGCGGGGCAGCAGCCGACCGGGCACAGGTTGTGGCTCGCGCCGAGCGCGCCGAGGGCGCACGGGGCGACCTGCTGCCCGCGCTCGTCCCCGGCCCGCTCCAGGACGAGGTCGCGGACCGCGGCGGCGAACCGCGGGTCGGCGCCGACGGTGGCCGAACGGCGCACCGGCAGCCCGAGCTCCCCGGCCTTGGCCGTGGCCTCCGTGTCGAGGTCGTACAGGACCTCCATGTGGTCGGAGACGAAGCCGATGGGGGCCATCACCACGGCGGGGACGCCGGCCGCGTGGCGCTCCTCCAGGTGGTCGCAGATGTCGGGCTCCAGCCACGGGATGTGCGGGGCGCCGGAGCGGGACTGGTAGACGAGCTGCCAGGGGTGGTCGACGCCGGTGCGCTCGCGGACGGCGTCGGCGATCACCTGCGCCACGTCCAGGTGCTGGCGTACGTACGCCCCGCCGTCACCGTGCTCCTCGACCGGGCCGGAGGTGTCGGCGGCGGAGTTGGGGATCGAGTGGGTGCAGAAGGCGATGTGCGCGCCGTCCCGCACCTCCTCGGGCAGCTCGGCGAGTGACCGGACGACCCCGTCGACCATGGGCTCGACGAAGCCCGGGTGGTTGAAGTAGTGCCGCAGCTTGTCGATCTTCGGCAGGTCCAGTCCCTCGGCCTCCAGCGCGGCGAGCGCGTCCGCGAGGTTCTCGCGGTACTGGCGGCAGCCCGAGTACGAGGCGTAGGCGCTGGTGGCGAGGACGAGGATGCGGCGGCGTCCGTCGCGGACCATCTCGCGCAGGGTGTCCGTCAGGTACGGCGCCCAGTTGCGGTTGCCCCAGTAGACCGGCAGGTCCAGGCCGTGCTCGGCGAAGTCCTTGCGGAGGGCGTCCAGCAGGGCGCGGTTCTGGTCGTTGATGGGGCTGACCCCGCCGAAGAGGAAGTAGTGCTGGCCGACTTCCTTGAGGCGTTCCTTGGGGATGCCGCGCCCGCGCGTCACGTTCTCCAGGAACGGGACCACGTCGTCCGGGCCCTCCGGGCCGCCGAACGAGAGCAGGAGCAGGGCGTCATAGGGGCTGGCATCGAGCACGTCAGGCATGTCTCGATCCTGCCACCCGGCACTGACAGCGGGAAAACGGCGGGGTGCCGACGGTGCGTCCCGCCAGGTCCGCGGGGGCTGTTTCCGGGCGTTGCGACGAGTAAGCTGTATCGACTGCGTTCGGGCCTTACTGAGCCGTCCGAGCCGTTACTGAGCCGTTCCCGGAGACCTCGTTGCCCAGCCCCTACCGCGCCCTGTTCGCCGCCCCCGGCTCCAAGAGCTTCTCCACCGCGGGCTTCCTCGGCCGGATGCCCCTGTCGATGATGGGCATCGGCGTGGTGACGATGATCTCGCAGCTGACCGGGCGGTACGGGCTGGCCGGTGCCCTGTCGGCCACCATCGCCCTCGCCGCCGCCGCGGCCGGACCGCAGGTCTCCCGCCTGGTGGACCGGTACGGCCAGCGGCGGGTGCTGCGACCGGCGACCCTCGTGTCGCTCACCGCGGCGGCCGTGCTGCTGCCGGCCGCGCACTACGGATGGCCGGACTGGGTGCTGTTCGTCGCCTGCGCCGGCGTCGGCTGCGTGCCGAGCCTCGGTGCCATGGTCCGGGCCCGGTGGGCGGCCCTGTACCGGGGCACACCGCAGCTGCACACCGCGTACTCCTTCGAGTCCGTGGTCGACGAGATCTGCTTCATCTTCGGGCCGATCATCTCCATCGGCCTGTCCACCGCCTGGTTCCCGGAGGCCGGTCCGCTGCTCGCCGCCTGCTTCCTGGCGACGGGCGTCTTCTGGCTGACCGCCCAGCGCGCCACCGAGCCGGAGCCGCATCCTCGCGAGCACAAGGGCGGCGGCACCGCCCTGCGCTCCCGGGGGCTCCAGGTCCTGGTCGGGACGTTCGCGGCGACGGGGACGATCTTCGGGGCCATCGATGTCGTCACCGTGGCCTTCGCCGAGGAGGAGGGGCACAAGGCCGCCGCCAGCCTGGTCCTCGCCCTGTACGCGGCGGGGTCGTGCACGGCGGCCATGATCTTCGGGCTGATGCGCTTCGCGGGGCCGCCGGAACGCCGCTGGCTGCTGGGCGTCTGTGCGATGGCCGTGAGTATGATCCCCCTCCTACTGGTCGGAAACCTGCTGTTTCTGGCCGCGGCGCTGTTCGTTGCGGGTCTGTCCATCGCTCCCACGATGATCACGACGATGTCCCTCATCGAAGAGCACGTACCACGCACGCAGCTCACCGAGGGCATGACCTGGGTGAGCACCGGCCTCGCGGTCGGGGTCGCACTCGGCTCCTCCGCGGGCGGCTGGGTGATCGACGCCTCCGGGGCGCGTGCCGGGTACGCGGTTCCGGCGGTGGCCGGGGCCGTCGCGGCCGCGGTCGGTTTCCTCGGGTACCGCCGGCTCAAGCGGCCGGCTCCGCGTCGGGGAGGGACCGTTGAGCAGCACACGCACGGCGAGCGGGAAGAACGGCACATGGCGTAACTGGGGCGGCAACGTCTCCGCGCGCCCCACGCGGGAGGTCACCCCCGCCTCCGTCGACGAACTGGCCGAGGCCGTGCGCAGGGCGGCCGAGGACGGACTGCCGGTCAAGGCCGTCGGCACCGGGCACTCCTTCACGTCCATAGCCGCGACGGACGGCGTGCTGATACGCCCTCAGCTGCTGACCGGCATCCGGGGCATCGACCGCGCCGCCATGACGGTCACGGTCGAAGCGGGCACACCGCTGAAGAGGCTCAACCTGGCCCTCGCGCGGGAGGGCCTGTCGCTGACGAACATGGGCGACATCATGGAGCAGACCGTCTCCGGGGCCACCAGTACCGGCACCCACGGCACGGGCCGCGACTCCGCCTCGATCGCCGCCCAGATCCGGGGCCTGGAAATGGTCACGGCGGACGGGTCGGTACTGACCTGCTCCGAGCGGGAGAACCCCGACGTCTTCGCCGCGGCCCGGATCGGCCTGGGCGCGCTGGGCGTCGTCACCGCGCTCACCTTGGCCGTGGAACCCGTCTTCCTGCTCACCGCCCGCGAGGAACCGATGCGGTTCGACCGGGTCCTCGCCGGCTTCGAGGAACTGTGGGCCGAGAACGAGCACTTCGAGTTCTACTGGTTCCCGCACACCGGCGGCACCCACACCAAGCGCAACAACCGCAGCGCCGGCCCCGGACAACCGGTGGGGCGGCTCCGGGGCTGGTTCGAGGACGAGTTCCTGTCCAACGGTGTCTTCCAGGCGGCCAACTGGGTCGGCCGCGCGGCGCCCGCCGCCGTCCCCGCGATCGCCCGGATCTCCAGCAGGGCACTGTCCGCGCGGACGTACACGGACACCCCCTACAAGGTCTTCACATCTCCGCGCCGGGTGCGCTTCCTGGAGATGGAGTACGCCATTCCGCGCGAGGCCGTCGTCCCTGCGCTGCGCGAGCTGAGGGCGATGGTCGACCGGTCACGGCTGCGCATCAGCTTCCCGGTCGAGGTGCGCACGGCCCCGGCCGACGACATCACGCTGTCCACGGCGTCGGGCCGCGACAGCGCGTACATCGCCGTCCACATGGTCCGGGGCACGCCCTACCAGGCGTACTTCACCGCCGCCGAGCGCATCTTCACGGCGCACGAGGGGCGACCGCACTGGGGCAAGATCCACGCCCGGGACGCCGAGTACTTCTCCCGGGTGTATCCGCGCTTCGGCGAGTTCACGGCGCTGCGGAACCGCCTCGACCCGGATCGTCTGTTCCGGAACGACTACTTGCGCCGGGTCCTGGGGCCGTAGCCGAGGCCTCGGGGTCCGGGCTCGTGGCGTCGCCGGAGCCCTTCTCCCCGGTGGCGTCCGGGGTGGGCGTCGGGCTGGACGCCGTGCCCTCGTCCTCCCCGGAGCCGCTGCCCGGCGACGCGCTGCCGTCGGTGCCGCTCGGAGTGCCGGATGGGGTGGCTGCCGGAGCGTCGCTGCCGGAGCCCGAGTCACCCGGTCCACCGGAGTCCTGGGAGCCCTCGGAGTCCTGGGAGTTGCCGGATCCGTCCGACTTCTCCGGATCCGGGGCGGACGTGCCGTGCCCGGAAAGAGCGCTGCCGACGGTGGTGCTGTGGCCGCCGCCCAGACTCTCGCCGGAGGCGACCTCGTACGCGGTGATCCCGGCCATGGTGACCCCGAAGACGAGGGCCGCGGCGACCAACGGGCGCTTCCAGCCCCTGGTCCGTGCGCGGTAGACGGTGCCTGCGGTGAACTCGCCCGGGACCGCCGCTCCACGCCCGTCGGCACCCCCGGCGCCGAGGGGGCGCTTCACCCGGAGCTGCTCGCCGGTGCGCTTGAAGAAGTGCTGGAGGACCGAGCCTCCGCAGGTGGCGATGACGCTGATCAGGCCGGCCCCGAGGATCGTGCCGTACACGCCGAAGGAGGAGGCGAGTTTGGCGGCCACCACCGCCGCCAGGGCGCTGCCCGCGACCTGGGGCACGCTCAGGTCGATCCGCTTGGACTTCACCTCCGCGCCCACATCCGCCTCGCCTGCATCATCGGGCTTTTCACGCATCCCCGGACCTTGCCTGTCTTTCCCGTACGTGATCGATCAACTGCACGAGAAAGGGACGTGCGGCCGAAACCATTAGTTCCGTTTCTGGTGATTCCGTGAAGTACGCCACGCCCGGGATCACGGAAACCCCACCGGGAGCGGCCGGGCGCCACCCCTCACCAGAAGTCGCGCGGCGCGCCCATCCACGCAGGTGGTCCGAATGGAGTACTGTTGCGAACCCTGGGCCCGGTCTCCCGACAGGGGGCTCCGGACCTTGAAGGACCGCCGGGAGGGGGCTGGTTGCGCAGGGTGACAGAATCGGTCACCCACCGTTGCAAATGGGTAACCGTGCCATAACGGCGATCCAGGGCCCGTGCCCGACACGCCGGGCAACTCGGCAAGGTTGTGGCAGGCTGCACCCGGGCAGGTCACACTCGACAGAGCGGAAGCAGCGACGCACGTGACGTCGGCAGGCACCACCCGGGAGGTCCCCATGCCCGAACTGCGTGTCGTGGCCGTCTCGAATGACGGCACACGGCTGGTGCTGAAGGCTGCGGACAGCACGGAATACACGCTTCCGATCGACGAGCGGCTCCGGGCCGCCGTGCGCGGCGACCGTCCCCGCCTCGGCCAGATCGAGATCGAGGTGGAGAGTCATCTCCGCCCCCGCGACATCCAGGCACGTATACGTGCCGGCGCGACCGCGGAAGAGGTCGCACAGATGGCCGGCATCCCCGTCGACCGCGTACGACGCTTCGAGGGACCCGTGCTGGCCGAGCGCGCCTTCATGGCGGAGCGGGCCCGCAAGACCCCCGTCCGCCGTCCCGGCGAGAACTCCGGTCCGCCCCTCGGCGAGGCGGTCCAGGAGCGGCTGCTGCTGCGCGGCGCCGACAAGGACACCGTCCAGTGGGACTCCTGGCGCCGCGACGACGGCACCTGGGAAGTCCTGCTGGTCTACCTGGTCGCGGGCGAACCGCACTCGGCGAGCTGGACCTACGACCCGCCCCGGCGGCTCGTCCAGGCCGTCGACGAGGAGGCGCGCGCGCTGATCGGCGAGTCCGACGACCTCGCCGCGCCCGAGCCCAGCTTCCCCTTCGTCCCGCGCATCGCACGGCTGCCGCGCGACCGGCCGCTGGACCGCTCCCTCGACCGGGAGCAGCGGGAGCGGCCGAGCCTGCCGCCACCGCCGTCCGAACCGGACGAGGAGACCGCGGCCACCGCCTCGGCCGAACGCGAACGCGACTCGCTCACCAGCCTGCTGGAGGCGGTACCGAGCTTCCGGGGCGACCTGGTGGTACCCGAGCGCGCTCCGGATCCGGGGGACGAGCCTGTCGAGGAGCCCGAGGTGGAGGAGCCTCCGGCCTCCGCGGCGTCGGCCGGTTCCGCCTACGCCGACGTGCTCATGCCGCGCTCCGTGGCCAGCCACCGCGACCGCCTCACCGGCTCCACCGACCGCCAGGCCGAGGCCGACGGCGTCCGCCCGGGCCGCCGGGCGGCGGTTCCCAGCTGGGACGAGATCGTGTTCGGGACGCGGCGGAAGAAGCAGGAGTAGGCGGGATCCGACGGCGTACGGGCCTGGGGGCCGCACCCGCGCGGGTGCGGCCCCCGGCCTCCTTCGCCGGCCGGCACACCGGACGGTGAGCCCACTGCGACCGTGGCGTCGCCCCCCTTCCCGGACCCGGCCCGCCTGCTCGCGACCGGCCACGCCACGCCCTCGCCGCGTCCCGCCCCGTCCCGTCCCGTCCACCAAGCCGTCGCTGCCCGGAGCCGTCCACCCGCCGGGCCCGCACAGCCGCTCGCGGCCCGGGCCCGCCGCGACCCCGCCGGGGCCCGGCCCAACCAAGCCCTCGCCACCCCCGCCCGGACCCAGACCAGCCAAGCCCTCGTCGGCCCCGCCCTGCTCCGGCCCGCCCGCTCGCGGACCGGCCCCGCCACTGCGTCGTCGCGCCTACTGCGGATCCGGTCCCGTCGCGACCGGCCTTGCCGGATCCGACGACCACTCGGACCACGAACCCACGTACAGCGCCGCCGGAATGCCCGCCACCGCCAGCGCCAGCACCTCGTGGGCTCCCGACACGCCCGAGCCGCAGTACACGCCGACCTCCCTGTCCTCCCCGGCCCCCAAGGACGCGAAGCGGGCCCGGAGTTCCCCGGCGGGCAGGAAGCGGCCGTCCGCCGCCACGTTGTCCGTCGTCGGCGCGGACACGGCACCCGGGATGTGACCGCCCACCGGATCGATCGGCTCCACCTCGCCCCGGTACCGCTCCCCCGCCCGGGCGTCGAGCAGCAGCCCGGAGCGGGCCAGCGCGGCGGCGCCGTCCGCGTCGAGCATCCCCGCCGCGCCCGGTTCCGGCGTGAAGTCGCCCTCCACCGGAGCGGGGAGGTCCGTCGAGAGCTCCGCCTTCCAAGCCGGCAACCCGCCGTCGAGGACCCGCACGTTCGGGTGACCCGTCCAACGCAGCAGCCACCACGCGCGAGCCGCCGCCCATCCCTGTCCGCCGTCGTACACGACGACCGGCCGGCCGGACGACACGCCGGCCCGGCGCATCGCCACCCCGAACTCCGCCATGTCGGGCAGCGGATGCCGGCCGTGCCCGCCGGGCGCGGAGGCGAGTTCCCTGTCCAGGTCGACGAAGACGGCACCGGGAAGGTGCCCGGCCGCGTACGCGGCCCGCCCGTCGAACGGCGCGGCACCGGCCGCCCCGGCCGTGCTCAGCTGCCAGCGGACGTCGAGCAGGACCGGCGGGTTCGCACCCGCCAGTTCGGTCACGAGTTCGGATACGGAAATGATGGCGTTCATGACCCCATCCTGGCGTACCGAGTGGCCGCCGCGTCGAAGTCGGGCTACTCTGCCCGCCGTACAGTACCGATCACGAGGCGTACGGGTTCGGGCACATGCTGTACCACCCGAGCAGCCGGGCCGGCCCCACGGGCGGGCCCGAAGCACGCGGCGCGGGCCCGGTGCCGGCACCGGCGCGAAGGTCTGTCAGACCGGTATCCGTCAGAGCGGAAGCGGACGCACGGCCCGCGGAGGGCCGAGAAGAGAGTGACGATGACCGACGCACGGGAGTCGACCGGCCGGGACGGCGAGACGAACGCCCGGCACACGCCCGGCACACCCTGCTGGGTGAGTCTGATGGTGCACGGGCCGGCCGCGACCCGGGAGTTCTACGGCGCACTGTTCGACTGGGAATTCCAGCCAGGGCCGCAGCAGTTGGGCCCTTATGCGCGAGCCCTGCTCGACGGCCGCGAGGTGGCGGGCATCGGCCAGCTGCCCCCGGACCGGCACCTGCCCCTCGCCTGGACGCCCTACTTCGCCTCCGACGACGTCAACCGGACGGCCGAAACGGTACGCCTGTGCGGCGGCACGATCGGTGTGGGCCCGCTCGACGCGGGCGAGGCCGGCCGTCTGGCCATCTGCTCCGACCCCTCGGGCGCCGTCTTCGGCATCTGGCAGGCGGCGGCGCACCTCGGCACGGCCGTCACGGGTGTGCCCGGCACACCGGCGTGGAACGAGCTGATGACCTTCGAGTCGACGAGCGTCGCCAAGTTCTACGAGACCGTGTTCGGCTTCGAGTTGGCGCCGGAGGTCTCCGCCGACTTCGACTACGTGACCCTGCGCCTCGACGGACGCCCCGTCGCCGGCATCCACGGCCTCGGCACCGCCCTGCCCCGCGACCGGGGACCGCACTGGATGACGTACTTCGAGGTGGACGACGCGGAGGAGTCCCTGGAGCGCCTCACCGATCTGGGCGGTCATGCCGTCAAGCCCGTCCAGGACACTCCCCACGGCCGGGTGGCGATGGTGGCGGACCCGGAGGGGGCGCGGTTCGCGCTGGTCCAGTGCGGGCACGACCACGCACGGAAAGGGTGAGAACGGCCGGGGCACCCGCGACGCCCGAGCTCCCCTCCCACCACCTCCAGCGCCGCCTCGACATCGCTGCCCTCCCACCCGCCGGAAGTGGGCTGGACGACCTCCACCGTGAAGACGTCGCGGATGCAGTCAGCCGACCACGGCTCGGCCGGCGGCGGCCAGGAAGCGGCGGGAAACCGTCCGGTCATGCGTGATCGTCCTCCGGACATGACGCCCCTGAGCCCCGCACCGTCCACGACTCCGCCCGACTGGCCGCACTGCGGCGACGGCGCCGCCCCGGACGACCCGGTCGGCTGCCGCGGCATCCTTGTCCCCGGTCGTACCGCTTGCCTCGCCCACCTGACCGACACCGACCGCGACACCTACCTGGCCGGTCTGACACCCGGCGCCGACATCGACCACCGCGGCACCCCCTTCACGGAATCCCTTCTCGACGCCCTCCTCGACGCCCTCCGTGACCCCGCCACCGGACATCCCCGCCTCGGTGAGGCTCGGTTCACGTCGGCGCTTTTCCAAGGCGACGCCTGGTTCGAGTCAGCGACCTTTCAGGGCGACGCCGGATTCGCGTCGGCGACCTTCCAAGGCGTCGCGTGGTTCAGGTCGGCGACCTTCCGAGGTGACGTCTGGTTCAGGTCGGTGACCTTCCAGCACGGTGCCGAGTTCAGGTCGGTGACCTTCCAGCACGCCGCCTGGTTCGAGTCGGCGGTCTTCCAGGCCGACGCGCGGTTCAGGTTCACGGCCTTTCAGGCCGACGCACGGTTCGAGTCGGCGGTCTTCCAGGGCGATGCCGGGTGCGAGTCGGCGACGTTCAAGGGTGTCGCCTGGTTCGAGTCGGCAGTCTTCCAAAGCGGCGCCGGATTCGGATCGGTGACCTTCCAGGACGGCGCCTGGTTCGGGGCAGCCACCTTCCACGGCGACGCACGGTTCAGATCGGCGACGTTCCAGGGCGGTGCCGGATTCTCCTCGGCGACGTTCCAGGGCAGTGCCGGGTTCGCTTCAGTGGCCTTCCGGGGCGACGCACGGTTCAGATCGACGACGTTCCGAGGCGACGCACGGTTCGAGTCGGCGACGTTCCTGGGCGATGCACGGTTCGAACAGGCGGTCTTCGAGCGGTCAGTCAGCCTTGGGCCACTGGTGTGCGCCGGGCGGGTGACGTTGTCCGGAGCGGTGTTCGCCGGCCCGGTGAACCTTTCGTCCGCCGCGCGCCGCCTGGAGTGCCGACGGACCCGCTGGTCGTCGACGGCCGAGTTGCGTCTGCGCTATGCCACGGTGGACTTCGCCCACGCCGTCTTCGAGTACCCCCTCACGATCGCCGCGGAGGCCGACCCCTTCGTACTCCCCGACGGACAGCCGGTGACAGAACAGGCTCTTGGACGCCGCCCATCTGGTTCTCGCCGACGTCGACCTGTCGGAGTGCCTGTTCACCGGGACCGTGCACCTGGACCAGCTGCGGCTGGAGGGCACCTGCTCCTTCGACACGGTCCCGTCCCGCACGCACTGGCGGCGTCGGCGCCCCATGCGGTTCACCCAGCGCCGCACCCTCGCCGAAGAGCACCACTGGCGCGCGCGCCGGCCGGGAGCCGTCCGGGGCTGGAATCCAGCAGTGCTCGGCGCCGGACACGTCGGACCGGCACAGTTGTCACCGGTGTACCGGGCACTCCGCAAGACGTTCGAGGACGGCAAGAACGAGCCGGGAGCGGCGGACTTCTACTACGGCGAGATGGAGATGCGCCGCCACGACCGCACCGGCACCCCCCGTGCCGAACGCGGGCTGCTGTACGGCTACTGGATACTGTCCGGCTACGGACTGCGCGCCTCCCGCGCCCTGGGCTGGCTCGCTGCCGCCATGCTCGTCACCATCGTGCTGCTGATGGGCTTCGGGCTCCCCGAGAACTCCCCGAAGCAGGAAGCGACCGGCACCGTGCCGCCCGGCGGGGGCGAGGTCACCTTCGAGATCGGCAAGGCCGACCCGCGGAATCCCACCGGAAACAGGTTCACCGGCAAGCGCTTCGAGAAGGCACTGAACGTCACGCTCAACTCCGTGGTGTTCCGCTCCAGCGGACAGGACCTGACCACCGCCGGCACCTACATCGAGATGGCCTCCCGCGTGGCCGAGCCCGTCCTGCTGGGCCTGGCCGTCCTGGCCGTCCGCAACCGCGTCAAACGTTGACCGTGCGCCGCCACAACAAGGAGTCCGCAGAACACGTGCCACTGGAACACTGCGGTACCCGGTGCACCCGAAACCGCCCCGAGGGCTTCCCCCTTGAAGAAGGCCCCGCCCCCGACCCCCGCCTTCGAGATGCGCTTCACCTCCACACCGGGTTCAGACCCGTACCGTCTCCACCCAGGCCGGGGCTGCGGCGCGTCGGGGCCGATTACGGCCACCCGGGGCAGGGACGGCGCCGGCTGGGGAGGACGACGCCGCGCAGCGCCGGGGTGCGGCGCGACGGGCGGCGGCAGGCCGGAGCGCTCCCGCCGAAAGTCCGTCAGGCCGGCATCCCCCGCTCGGCGAGTCCGCTCTCGTAGGCGATGATGACCAGTTGGGTGCGGTCGCGGGCGTTCAGCTTGGCGAGAAGGCTGCTCACATGGGTCTTCACGGTGGGCAGGCTGATCACCAGTCGCCCGGAGATCTCAGCGTTCGACAGGCCGTTCGCGATCAGCACGAGCACTTCCTGCTCCCGTTTGGTGAGCCCGACGAGCCGCGGGGCGGGGCGGGCCGTTCGGTCGTGGCGGGAGAAGTTCGCGATGAGGCGGCGGGTGACCGTGGGCGCCAGCACACCCTCACCGGTGGCGATGACGCGAATGCCGGCGACCAGGTCGGCCGGCGAGGCGTCCTTCAGCATGAATCCGCTCGCGCCCGCCTGGAGGGCCGGGTAGACGTACTCGTCCATGTCGAACATCGTGAGGGCCAGGACCCGCACGCCGGCCATGGTGTCGTCGGAGCAGATCTCCCGCGTGGCGGTGATGCCGTCCTTGACGGGCATGCGCAGATCCATCAGGACGACGTCCGGCTTGAGTTCACGGGCGAGTCGCACCGCCTGGACGCCGTCGCCCGCCTCGCCGACCGCCTCCATTCCCGGTGTCGAATCGACGAGGACACGGAAACTACCGCGCAGCAGTGCCTGGTCGTCCGCGATCAGTACCCGGACCGCCTCAGCCATTCCGCAATCCTCACACGCTGGTCATGGGCTGTCGGAAGGCGCGACTTTAGCAGTTCCGCCGCTCCCGGCTCCCGCGCTTCGGTGCCTGTACGGAGGGATCGTGGAGCGCGGACATGGTTCCTCCCGCCGTCGGTCCCGCGGTCCGGGCCGGCCCGGAACTGCTGGCCCGCTGCCGGTCGGAGAGCATCGAGCCGCCGACTCAAGGGCGGTGCGACCGGATCGTGGGCGCCGCGCTGCGAGTGGCCGAGGAGACGCTGACGGCGAGGATCTCGGCGCGGCTCACGGTCGACAGCACGGAACGGATCGTCGCCCTGGTCGTCGGCGCCGGCCAGGAGGACGACACCGCACCCGGTGAGGGCGAGGACGGCCCGCCGGTCCTGGGGAAGACCAAGGAGGCTCCGGGCCATGTGAGCCTGGAGACGATGCTCACCGAGATCGACAGGCTGCTCACGGTGAGGGCGGTCGGGCTGCCGGCGGACCTGTTCGCCGACATCGCGCCGAAGGTCGTGGCCGGGTGGCGGGCGCGGCCGCGGTGGAATCCCCCCTCCCATCTGCGCACTCACCCACTGCCGCTGCGGTGACGCTGCTGGCCGCGCTGCTGCACGAGCGAGAACGGGCGATCACGGACACGCTGGTCGAGCTGCTGATCTCCACGGTGCACCGGATCGGGGCGCGGGCGGAGAAGAAGGTCACCGAGCAGCTGGTCAACGCGTTCAAGAAGGTGTCGGGCAAGGAGAACATCCTCAAGTACCCGTCCACGCGAGGCCGGTGGATTTCGGGAAGTGATCCGGACACGACCGGGGATGTCCGTTCAGAACACGCGGTCGCGCCGGATGTGGTGTGGGATCAGGTCGAGGAAGGCATGCAGCGCCCGCGTCGGCGGACGCGTCGCGGAGGCGACCACGCTGAGCGTCCAGGCCAGTCGGACGTCCGCGAGGGGGACGGTACAAACGGCGTCCCCGGCCGCCGCGGCGAAGTCCGGGGGCAACAGCGCCACGCCCAAGCCGTGCGCCACGTACTCCGCGATCGTGGTGATGTCCGAGACCTCGATGAGGACCCGCCGGGACAGCTCCTCCTTCGTGAACGCGTCGTCCGCGATCTGGCGTTGCCCGAAACCGGCGGGCATGTCGACGAAGGACTCCCCGGCGATGTCTCTGAGCCGCACACGCTTCCGGCGGGCCAGTGGGTGATCGGCGGGGACCAGCAGCTGGACCTCGTACCTCTTGATGGCCCTCGATCTGAGGTGTTCGTCCTTGATGTCGGCTCCTACGAAGGCCACGTCGACGTGGCTCTCCTTGATCCGCTCGATCAGCCCGGAGGTTCCCCGCTGGGAGGTCTCGGTACGCAACCGGACCTCGGGATGACGGCGGTGGAATTCACCGGCCAGCGCGGGTACGTCGATCACCGTCAGCCCGCTGAGGACGCCAACGGTGAGGCTGCCGCGCAGCCCCGTGGAGAGCGGCTCCACTGCCGCCCGGGCCCGGTCGAGTACCTCGATCGCGGTCCGCGCCTCGGGGAGGAACGCCGAGCCGGCCTCCGTCAGTCTGACCGACCGCGTGGAACGGAGGAGCAGTTCGGTCCGGAGTTCGTGCTCCAGGGCCTTGATGCCGGCCGAGAGCGTGGACTGAGTGACGTGCAGCCGCTGGGCCGCCCGCGTGAAGTTCAGCTCCTCGGCGACGGTGATGAAGTACTCCAGTCGCTTCTGGTCCACACTCCCTCATTCATCGGTATGTCCGATCGAACATTCGAAAACATTCGTTGGACACGATAGCCGGGCAGGGCGACTGTTGTCGTGCGGCCAACGCCCGGACCAGGAAACGCCAGCGAAGGAGGATGACCATGCGCGTACTGCTCACCGGCGGCACCGGCTACACGCTTCGGGCGACACGGCCCGGCGTGTCCTGGGTCGGACCCCGCGGGACCGTCGGTCCTCGACGACATCGCGCGTACTGACTTCTGAGAAAGGCCCGCGCCCCGGGCCCCGCCGCAGGCGGGACCCGACCGGCCAGCGGCGGCCGGGCCGACCGGGCCCTGCCCGGCCGCAACCCTTCTTGAGGAACTTCGACATGAGTACTCCCACCGCTCCAACCGGGTCAGGTCATCGTCGTCCTGCTGGGCCCGGTCCCCAGTCGGCGGAACAGTCCCGCCCATCCGTGCCTCGCGGCGGCTCGCTGGCCGTCGCGGCAGCCATCGCAGCCGGCATGGTGGTGCCGGTACAGGCCCGTCTGAACGGCGAGCTGAGTCATCGCCTCGACGACGGCATCGCCGCGGCGGCGATCAGTTTCTCGGGCGGACTCGTCCTGTTGTCCCTCCTCGCGCTCTTCTCCCCCGGGCTGCGCGGCGCGCTGCGCCGCCTGGCCGGCGCTTCACGGGATGGCCGGCTCCCCCGCCGGTACCTGCTGGCCGGTGTGCTCGGCGGCACGTTCGCCCTGGCCCAGTCCACCGCCGCGCTGGTCACTGGAGTCGCCGTGTTCACCGTGTCGGCCATCGCCGGTCAGACCTTCGGCGGTCTGATCGTGGACAGCCGGGGCATCGGCGGCGGCCTGCGGCAGCGCCCGGGCGCCGCCCGGCTCACGGGAGCGGCCGTCATCCTGGTGGCCGCAGTCGTGTCCGCCCTGCCCCGTTTCGCCGACACCCTCGCGCCGGTCACGATCATCCTGCCGGCCCTCGCCGCCATCGCCGCCGGCTTCCTCCTCGGTGTGCAGCAGGCACTCAACGGAGCGACGACGGCCGCGTCGGGCTCGCCGATCGCAGCGACCTGGCTCAACTTCCTTGTCGGTGCGGTGTTCCTCGCCGCGGCCTGGGGGGTGAAAACACTCGTGCGGGGGACCGCGGGGGACCCGCTGCCCACCAGCTTGTGGGTCTACCTCGGTGGTCTGTGCGGCGTGGTGTTCATCGGCGCCTCGGCGTTCCTGGTGCGCCGGATCGGTGTCCTGCTGCTGAGCATGGCCTCTATCGCGGGGCAGCTCGCCAGTTCGATCGCCCTGGACTTCCTGGTCCCTTCGGACGGTCGGTCCCCCTCCGTCCTCACCGTCCTCGGTGCGTTGCTCACGTTCGGCGCCGTCTGGATTGCCTCCCGACGCCCTCGTGACACCACCGCGGAGTGATCCACGTCCGCGCCCGGACCGGACGCGTACCCGACCCACCACCCCTCTCTCGATGGAGAAGCAACACAGTGCCGCCCACGGCACGAAAGGAACCACAGGTGTCCCAGAACCAGCCGCAGAACAACGAACGCATCCTGATCAAGGGCGCATACCTGATGACGCAGGACGACAAGCTCGGCAACTTCGTGGGCGACATCCTCATCGCCCACGGCAGGATCCTCAAGGTCGGCCGGGACCTGTCCGACGACCGGGCCAGGGTCATCGACGGCACAGGGAACGCCGTCCTGCCCGGTTTCATTGATACCCACCGCCACAACTGGCAGGGAGCGCTGCGCAATCTCGGCCCCGCCTGGACCTACCAGGAGTACCGCAGCCAGGTGCAAATCGGCCTCGGACAGTACTTCGACCCCCGGGACGTACACATCGGCAACCTGGCGGCGGACCTGATGTCCCTCGACTCCGGGGTGACGACCGTTCGGGACGAATCGCACATCAGCAACAGCCCCGAGCACTCGGACGCGGCGATCGCCGCGCACTGGGAGTCGGGCATCCGTGCCGTCTTCGACCACGGCTGGCCATCGACGGAGGCCGAACAGTGGCAGTTCGGCAGCGACCGCACCCACCCCGACGACATTCGGCGCATCCGCAACGAGGTGCTCTCCGACGACTCGGCGCGGGTGACCCTCAACGCAATGCTCCGCGGACCGGAGCTGTCCACCCCCGATGTGTCCGAGCGTGACATCCGGCTCGCCCGTGAACTGGGCCTGCGCATCAGCATGCACGTGGGCCTCGGCGAGTGGGGGGCGGAGCAGCAGGCCGTACGGCAACTGGAGGAGGCCGGGCTGCTCGCCTCCGACATGACGTTCATCCACCTGTGCACGTCGACCGACGAGGAGCTGAGAATGCTGGCCGCACGCGGCGCCACCGCGTCCGTGGCTGGCGCCCTCGAGGTCTTCATGCCGGGCCTGGGCCAGCCGGCCACCAACCGGCTGCTGGCCGCCGGTGTCCGCCCGAGCCTCAGCGTGGACACCGAGACGATCGTAAGCGGTGACATGTTCGGCGTCATGCGGGCGACCCTCGCCTACCAGCAGCTGATCCTCGCCGGTGCGGCCGGACCCATGGACCGTGTTCCCGGCCTGCCCACGTTCAACGCCGCCGACCTGCTGTCCTTCGCGACCATCGAGGGCGCACGGGCCGCGGGGATCGACGACCGCACCGGCAGCCTGACCCCGGGCAAGGAGGCAGACCTGATCATGATCCGCCTCGATCACGCCAACATGCTGCCCGCCACGGACGTCGCGGCCACGATCGTCGCGGGCGGCCACGCCGGCAATGTCGACCTGGTCGTGGTGGCCGGTGCCATCCTCAAGGAGAACGGTGTACTGAAGGGAGGCGACGCCGTCTTCGACGAGGCCGCGGCCTCCCGTGACCGGCTCTTCCACGCCGCCGGTCTGCCGCTCCCGGTCTGAGCCGACCACCAGGCAGGCACCGGGCCGACGCGAACGACGACCCGGCCGGCAGACGCACGTCACCGTGGCGCACCGGAAGCCGCTTCGACACGCAACCGGCGTCCCCGTAGCAGCAGAGCTGCGCACCCTGCTCTACGAGTCCGCCGCACGGGCCGACGAGGTGCTGTACCTGAACGTCGAAGACCTGTACCCGCAGGACAAGCGAGGGAAAATCACTGCCAAGGGCGGGGCGACGGAGTGGATTCACTGGCAGTCGGGCACCGCCCAGCTCCTGCCCCGCCTCATCGCCCGCCGTACCCGCGGCCCGCTCTTCCTCACCGACCGCAAGGCCCCCGCCGGAACACCGACGCTCGACGTGTGCCCCGAGACCGGCCGGGCCCGGCTCTCCTACCGTCGCGCTGAGGAGATCTTCGAGGAGAACACCCGGCTGTCGGCCAACCCCCTCCCTCACCCGACGACATCGAGGATCTCAGCGGCTGGACGCTTCACCGGCTCCGTCACAGTGCCCTGACGCACGACGCGGAAGACGGCACCTCCACCCCGATGCTGCTGGCACGCTCCCGCCACGCATCCGTCCGCTCCCTGGAGCGGTACGCCCGCCCCGGCGTCGACTCGGTCGCCCGACACGTCGCCGAACGCGACCCCGCCGCACGTCGTAGGACGTGACCCTCGCCGTTCGCGGCTGGTGACAGCATTCTTACCGGCACCCCGCGTCCCACCGGTGGTGCCGGTAGGAGCCGAGGGCCAGCGCCGCGACGGTCCACGCGAGCAGGACCGCGAACCCGGTGTACGCGTCGTCCGCGCCGACGGCGAGCATCCGCGTGCCGGCCCGGTCGGGGAAGTACCGCACCACCTCCTTCGTCGCTCCGACGACGGACAGGATCTGGGAGCCGGCGAGCACCATGGGGAGCAGAACGGCCAAGGGAACGACGGCGCTGCGGGCCGTCGCGGCGAGGCCCGCCGCGAACAGGCTCATCAGCGTCAGGTAGAGCACCGCGCCGGCCAGGGCGCGAGGGACACCGCTCGCGCCGATCGAGGCGCCGTGGGGTCCGAGGGCGAGCTGGGTGACCAGGTAGCCGGCGACCGTGACGGGGATCGCGAGACCGCGGTGGCGGCGGCGGTGACGGCCGTCTTCGCCGCGTAGAGCCGGCCGCGCCGGGGCACGGCGAGCAGGGAGACCCGCATCATCCCCGACGTGTACTCGCTGGAGACGATGAGCACTCCGAACACGATCAGGGCGAGCTGGCCGTAGAGGACGCCGTCCAGGCCCGCCTGCTGAGGGGTGAAGTCGGGGCGGAGCCCGGGACTGTCGGATTCGATGGCGCCCTTCGCGGACCACCCGCCCAGGGCTGCGATCAGGAGGCTGAAGGGTGCGAACAGCAGCAGGGCGGCGAGCGTGCCCCGGATGCCCAGCAGTTTGGTGAACTCGGCCCGGACGGCCGCGGCCGTCTCAGACATGGGTGTCGCTTCCTCCCTTGCCGACGAGCTCGAGGAACGTGTCCTCGAGGGATCCCGTGTGCGTGCTCAGTTCTTCGAGCGGGACGCCGACCGCCGCGGCCAGCCGGCTGATCTCGGCCGCCGGCAGGCCGTCGACTTCCAGGCCGCCGTCCGGTACGAGCCTCGGCGAGGCTCCCCTCTTCTCCAGTTCACCGTGGAGCCGCAGGGGTTCGGCCGTCCGCACGCGCACGTACGTACGTCCGTGGCGCCGGATGAAGTCCGACATGCTGGTCCCGGCGAGGAGTTGCCCGCGGCTGACGATGATCAGGTCGTCCGCGACCAGGGACATCTCGGCCATCAGGTGGCTGGAGACGAGGACGGTCCGGCCTTCGGCGGCCATCGCGCGCAGCAGTTCGCGCAGCCACTTGACGCCTTCGGTGTCCAGGCCGTTGACCGGCTCGTCGAGCACGAGGACGGGCGGGTCTCCGAGCAGGGCCGCGGCCAGGCCGAGCCGCCGGCCCATGCCGAGGGAGAAGGTCCCGGTCCGCCGCCGGGCCGCCTCCGTCAGACCGACCGTCGCGAGGACCTCTCCGACCCGTCGCCGGGCGATCCGGTTGCTCCTCGCGAGCCACAGCAGATGGTCGGCGGCGGTCAGGCCGCGATGGGGCGCGGCTGTCTCCAGCAGGGCACCGACGTGCCGGGCCGGGTGCCTCAGTTCGTGATAGGCGCGGCCGTCGATGCGGGTGGATCCGGCGTCCGGGCGGGTGAGGCCGAGCATCATGCGCATCGTCGTGGACTTGCCGGCTCCGTTGGGGCCCAGGAACCCGGTGACCGCCCCCGACCGCACCGTGAAGGTGAGGCCGTCCACGACCGTGTTCCGCCCGTACCGCTTGGTCAACTTCTGGACGTCGATCACAGGGTGAGTCTCGTCGAGCGTCTCGTCGGCCGCATCGGTCCCGGGACGGGACTGCCGACAGGCCTCCACGGCTCGACCTCATACTTGCGCATGAGTTCCGCTCAGTAGGGCAGCGTCGCCAGGACCCGGAAACCGCCGGCCGGTTCCGGTCCGGCGCTGAGGGTGCCGCCGTGCGCGGCGACCCGCTCCTTCATTCCGACGAGGCCCATGCCACCGCCGGGCACGGTCGGCCGGTGCCCCGGCCCGGGGCCCTCGTCGGCCACCTCGATCGTCAACGTCCCCTGCTGCGAGGTGAGGTGCACCCGGCAGCGGGTCGGCGCGGCGTGCTTGACGACGTTGGTCAGCGCCTCCTGGACGATCCGGAAGGCGGACAGCGCCACACCGTCCGGTGGTTCCTCCGCGTACCGGGACCGCAGGTCGACGCGGACGCCGGCCGCCTCGGCCGTCCGGACCAGATCGGGCAGGTCCGACAGCCCTCGTACCGGCCGGAGTTGCTGGTCCGCGTCCTCCTGCTCGTGGCGCAACGCCTTGAGGGTGCCTCGCATGTCGCGCAGCGCCCTGCGGCTGACGTCCTCGATCACCGCCAGGGCTTCCCGCGCCTCCTCCGGGCGGGTGTCGATCACGTGGTTGGCGACACCGGCCTTGATCACGATCAGGCCCACACTGTGCGTGACGACGTCGTGGATGTCACGGGCGATGCGGAGGCGTTCCTCGGTCTTCGCCTGCTCGGCCGCACGCTCGATGGCGCGCCGCGTGCTCTCCCGCCGTTCCCGGACGGCCGATCCCGCCGCCCAGGTGGCGCCGAGAACAAGCAGTCCGAACACGGCCTGCACGGCCTTGCCGCCACCCTGCTGGCTCTGCCCTCCCGTGACCGTGAGCAGGGCCGCGCCCGCGGCGCACAGCCCCGCGACGAAGGCCACGGACAACACCGGTGGCCCGCTCCTCGTCGTGGCCACCGCGTACAGGGCGTAGGAGGCGGCCGGGAACAGGGCCGGTCCGGCGCCGACCGCCAGTGCCACGCAGGCGGTGGTCAGGACGAATCCGAAGACCGGGACGGGCCACAGCGGGCGGGCGGCCAACACCAGCGCGACGCTCAGCGACAACAGCCCTACGGTGCCGCCGCCCACCTCGCCGCCCCCGGCCGGCCGCAGTGCCGACACGTACGGAAGCAGTGCGAATCCGAGGGCAGCAGGCACGTCGAGCATGACCAGGCGCCGAAAAGGGGTGTCACCCATGCGCGCGAACGTATGCGCTCGGTTGACGGCGCGTCCAACGTTCCGCGCGACAGCGCTTCCGCCGCGGCCCAGCCCCGCGAGGGACGCCGACCGGTCGACGGCCTGGTGGGGGTGGCGGTGG
The DNA here is from genome assembly GCF_049974565.1 of Streptomyces sp. WG5. Classification (NCBI taxonomy): domain Bacteria; kingdom Bacillati; phylum Actinomycetota; class Actinomycetes; order Kitasatosporales; family Streptomycetaceae; genus Streptomyces; species Streptomyces sp. WG5. The sequence continues at coordinate 179,510 of NZ_JBNGGC010000004.1, forward strand.
GCGGTGCTCGTTCCGATCAGCGGCCACAGCCGTGGGCCGGCACGCCTCGAGCCCTCCTCCCACCACCTCAAAAGGAGGTGGAAAAGGCCCCGTGACCGGCGGTACGGCCGGTGTCACTCAGGCGGGGCCACCGGCAGGACGTCCGGTGAGAGCGCGCCGGCGTGCGCGGAGACACTCGTCATCCGGCGGCGGTGGTGACGTCGGCACAGCACCTCGTAACCGACCTCCGCGGCCGGGCCGTTCACATCTCCGACGACGACCTGCTCGCCCGCCACGACCATCTCGCCGCCCACCGTGCGGGCGTTGTGCGTGGCACGCGCACCACACCAGCACATCGCCTCGACCTGAAGGGTCTCGATCCGGTCCGCCAGCTCGATCAGCCGCTGCGAGCCGGGGAACAGCTTCGTGCGGAAGTCGGTGGTGATGCCGAAGGCGAAGACGTCCAGGCCCAGGTCGTCCACGACGCGTGCCAACTGGTCGATCTGCTCCGGGGCGAGGAACTGCGCCTCGTCCACGATCACGTAGTCCACCCTGCCGCCCCGCGTCAGCCGATCCACGAGGTGGGCGTGCAGATCCATGCCCGGAGCCGCCTCGGTCGCCTCCGTCACCAGGCCCAGCCGCGAGGACAGCTTCCCCTCCCCCGCACGGTCGTCCCGCGTGAAGATCACACCCTGTAGTCCTCGTGCCGACCGGTTGTGACCGATCTGCAGAGCAAGTGTCGACTTCCCGCAGTCCATGGTTCCGGAGAAGAACACCAGCTCGGGCATGAGGGGCTGAGCACCTTTCGGCAGAGAGGGCGGGGTACGCGGGGGGGGTGGGTCAGGAGCGGATTTCGAGCAAGGGGACGAGCTGCTCGGCAGGGGTCATCGACCCGTGGTTGCCGACCATCGACGACTCGTTCGGCTCGCGCTCGGAGGCGATGAGCAGGACGTCGTCCCGCGCGGCGGCGACCACGTCGCCGATGCGGTCGTACACCCGGTCGTCGATGCGGGGACCGAACCAGCCCGCGTCGATCGCCTCGTCCCGGGAGGCCACCCAGAACTGCTCGCCGAGCACCTCCCGCCAGCAGGTCAGCACGTCGTTGTGCGCGCCGGGGACCGCGTACACGTGGCGGGCACGGCCCTCGCCGCCGAGGAGGGCGACGCCGGCCTTCAGCTCCCAGTCCTCGTCGAAGTCGATGCGGTGGTCCTCGTCGAAGGGCACGTCGATCATGCCGTGGTCGGCGGTGACGTACAGGGCGCTGCGCGGCGGCAGCTGCTCGGCGAGGCGCTGGACGAGCCGGTCGACGTGCGCGAGCTGGCCGCGCCAGGTGTCGGAGTCGACGCCGAAGCGGTGGCCCGCGCCGTCGACCTCGGCGTAGTAGGTGTAGACGAGGGCGCGGTCGGCGCCGGCCAGTTGCTCGGCGGCGCAGTCCATGCGGTCCTCGCCGGACAGGCGTCCGTGGAAGGCGCCGCCGCTGAGCGCGACCTTGGTCAGCGGGGTGTTCGCGAAGGCCGGGGAGGTGACCTGCGCGGCGCGCACGCCCGCTTCGTGGGCGAGCTGGAAGACGGTGGGGTACGGCTGCCAGCGGCCCGGCGCGGTCCACGGCTGCCAGCGCAGCTGGTTCATCAGCGCGCCGGTGGCCGGGTCGCGCACGGTGTAACCGGGCAGGCCGTGGGAGCCCGGTGGCAGACCGGTGCCGACGGAGGCGAGGGAGGTCGCGGTGGTCGCCGGGTAGCCGGCGGTGATCGGGCGTCCGGTGCCGCCGCGTGAGCTGCCCAGCAATGAGGTCAGGAAGGGGGCGTCCTCCGGGTGCGCGCGCAGCTGCTCCCAGCCGAGGCCGTCGATCAGGAAGACGCAGTTCCGGTCGGCGGGGGTCAGCTCCGTGATCCCGGCGGTCATGCCGGGCACGCCGAGGCCTGCGGCGAGCGTGGGCAGCAGGTCGGCGAGCGATCCGGTGCCGTACTCGGGTACGGGGGCGGAGTCGACGGGGAGAGGCTCCGGCTCGGTGTCCCAGGCGGTGTGCTGCGCCATCAGCGGGAGGTGTCCGCGGTCGCCTCGGAGAGGGCCTGGGCGAAGGTGAGCGCCTGGCGCACCGTCTCCGGGCCGTCGCCGGCCTCGCTGACGCGCAGGCTGAGGTCGTCGGCCGTGGAACTGCCCGTGTAGCCGTGGTCGGCCTCGCAGTTGGGGTCGCCGCAGGCGGCCGGCTCGAGGTCGAGGCGGGAGACGGCGCCCCAGCCGATGGTCAGCACGATCTCGCGGGGCAGCGTGCCCGGCTTGTACTGCTCCGGGTTGGCGACCACACGGCTGACGACGATGGACGAGATCCGGCCGAGCTTGACGGACTCCGTGGACGTCGTGGCGTACGGCGTCGGGGAGGTGTCGTCGGCGGCCTGCTCGTCGGTGTGGCTGACGATGAAGCGGTTGCCGGTGAGCACGAGCACGGTCACGTGCCGGCGCACCTCGTTCTGGTCGAACGTCGTCTCCTGGTGGACCAGGTACGACCGGACGGGCTCGCCGCCCACAGCGGCCTCCACCGCCTCGGCCACGAGGGCCGGGTAGTAGCCGCTGCGCTCGATCGCCGCTCGCAGCCCCTGGGTCGTCGTACTGGTCTTGGCCATGCCGTCCATCCTACGGGGGCGCGCCGACTGCGCGGCACGCTCGTGCGAGACCCGTCCCGGGGCGCGGGCGGTCAGTACGCAGGCAGGGTCCGCGGGCCGAGGTCGTCCCTGGCGGGTGGCGGTGCGAGGCGGACGGCGGCGCCGAGCACGCTCAGGCCTCGCGGGGCGACGACGACCGGTTCCAGGGTGACCGCGACGACCTCCGGACGGTCGTCCACCAGCCGGGAGACCCGCAGCAGCAGTTCCTCCAGGGCCAAGCTGTCGACCGGAGCCGAGCCGCGCCAGCCGAAGAGGAGGGGCGCCGTGCGGATCGAGCGGATGAGGGAGGTGGCGTCGCGGTCGGTGACCGGGACCAGCCGGTGCGCCATGTCGCCGAGCAGCTGCGTGGCCGCGCCGGCCAGACCGAAGGAGAGCACCGCGCCGGCCGCCGGGTCGATGACCGCCCGTACGACCGTGTCGACGCCGCGCGGGGCCATGCCCTGCACCACCGGGCGCAGCTCCTCGGGCTTCCCGAACAACTCGGTCAGCTCGGCGTACGCCCGCCGCAGCTGCTCCTCGTCCGCGAGGTCCAGGCGTACGCCGCCCAGGTCGGCGCGGTGGCGCAGGTGCGGGGCGGTGGCCTTGAGGGCGACGGGGTAGCCGATGGTCCGCGCGGCGGCGACGGCGTCGTCGGGGGTGGGGGCGGGCAGGGCGCGGTGGACGTGGATGCCGTACCTGCCGAGCAGGTCGCAGGTCTCCTGCGGGCCGAGCGTGAGCCCCTGCCCGCGCGCGAGGTGCCCGGATATCAGCTCGGCGGCGCCCTTCTCGTCGATGTCCTCGTACTCCGGCACCTTGCCGGGGTCGGCGGCGTCACGTCGCCACTGGGCGTAGGCGACGGCCTGGGCGAGGGCGCGGACGGCGCGTTCGGCGGCGGGGTAGGCCGGGATGAGGCGGGCCCCTTCCGGCCCCTCGCCGACGGGCTCGCCGGTGGAGGGCCGCTTCGCGGAGCCAGGGCGGGCGGCGGCGCCTGCCCCCGAGGCCAGGGGCGCCCGGGGCACGGCGGCCGAGACCGCGTGCGGCCCGGGGGCCGGGACCACCTTGGACTCGGCGGACGAGGCGGCCCGGGGGGCGGTGGACGGAGCAGCCTGGGGGTCGGTGGACGCAGCCGCCTGGTTCTCCGCCGTCGAGGCCACCCGGGGGCCGGCGTCCGAAGCCGCCTGCGGCCCGCCGGACGAAGCGGCCCGCGGCTCGCCGGGCGGAACCGCCTGCGGCGCCGTGCTCGTCGCCGCGGACAGGGCCTCCGCCAGGCCGCCCAGCTCCACGTGGACCACGAGGACCGGCTTGGCGGGCACCCCGGCCGCCGCCGAGCGGAGGGCCTCCGCCAGCGCCGCGTCTCCCGTCGGCCCCTCCCCCACCGTCGGGATGGCGGTCACCACCACCGCGTCGCACGTGTCGTCGGCCAGGGCCCGGGACAGGGCCTCGTGGAAGTCGTCGGCCGAGGCGGCCGTGGTCAGGTCCAGGGGAGGGTGCGGCCGCAGCCCCTCGGAGAGGCAGGCGTCGTACGTCAGCAGCCCCAGTGATTCCGAGTTCCCGAGGATCGCCACCCTCGGTCCGGCGGGCAGCGGCTGGCGGGCGAGCAGCAGACCCGCGTCGACCAGGTCGGTGATCGTGTCGACCCGGATCACGCCGGCCTGCCTCAGCAGCGCGGAGACCGTCGCGTGCGGCAGCCGCGTCGCCCGTACGGCGTGCCCCTGGGGTGCCACGCCGCCGTGCCGGGCGCCCTGCACCACGACCAGCGGTTTGACGGCCGCCGTCCGCCGGGCCAGGCGGGTGAACTTGCGCGGGTTGCCGATGGACTCCAGGTACATCAACGCGACATCCGTCTCCGGGTCGTCGTACCAGTACTGGAGGACGTCGTTGCCGGAGACGTCGGCCCGGTTGCCGGACGAGACGAAGCTCGACACACCGGTGACGCCGGTGACCCCGCCGCCGCGCCGGTGCAGCCGGGACAGCAGGGCGATGCCGATGGCACCGGACTGGGCGAACAGGCCGATCCGTCCGGTGCGGGGCATCTCGGGGGCGAGGGAGGCGTTGAGCCGCACGTCCGGGGAGGTGTTGATGATCCCGAAGGCGTTGGGCCCGATGATCCGCATGCCGTACGTGCGCGCCTGCCGCACGAGTGCGCGCTGGCGTTCGCGTCCTTCGGGGCCGCTGTCGGCGTATCCGGCGGAGATCACGACCAGGCCCTGCACCCCGTGCTCGCCGCACTCGGTGACCACCTCGGGGACGCGCTCGGCGGGCACGGTGACGACGGCCAGGTCGACGGGGCCGTCGATGTCGCGCACCGAGCGGCGCGCCGGGACCCCGTCCAGTTCCGTGCCGTCCTGGGGGAACGCCTTGTTCACGGCGTACAGCGACCCCGTGTAGCCCGCGTCCCGGATGTTGCCGAGGATGCTGCGGCCGACGCCTCCCGGGGTACGGCCGGTGCCGATGACCGCCACCGACCCGGGCTGCAGCAGCCGCTGAACGGAACGCGCCTCCGCGCGGTGCTCGCGCGCGTACTGCACGGCGAGCGAGCGGTCGGTGGGTTCGAGGTCGAACTCCAGGCGGACCACGCCGTCCTCGAAACTCCGTTTCTGGGTGTACCCGGCGTCCATGAACACCTTGATCATCTTGGTGTTGGCGGGCAGCACCTCGGCGGCGAAGCGGCGGATGCCTCGCTCACGGGCGACGGCGGCGATGTGTTCCAGCAGCGCGGAGGCGACGCCGCGCCCCTGGTGGGCGTCCTGGACGAGAAAGGCGACCTCGGCCTCGTCGGAGACCGGAGGGGCGGGCGCGAAGCGGCCCCCGGCAAGGGTGGTGGTGGGCGACGGACGGGAGGGGGCGGGTGTTCCCCCGGCGCCGATCCGGTCGTAGCGTACGGTGGCGATGAACTCGCCGCCGATGGTGGCCGCGAGTCCCACCCGGTCCACAAAGTCGTGGTGCGTGAAGCGGTGGACGTCCTTGGCGGACAGGCGAGGGTACGGCGCGAAGAAGCGGTAGTACTTCGACTCGTCGGAGACCTGCTCGTAGAAGCTGACCAGGCGCTCGGCGTCATCAACGGTGATGGGGCGGACGCGCGCGGTGCCGCCGTCGCGCAGCACCACGTCGGCCTCCCAGTGGGCGGGGTACTCGTGCCGGTCCGACGAGGTCTGCATGGGCCCCAGAGTACGGCTCGCGTACGACAACGGCGCGAGGCAGTCTGTGGAGGACGGAGGGTCGGACCGAGGCCGCGGTCCGACCGACCACACAGGGCGGCACACAGCCGTCCGGACACGCTTCACGATGTGGGAAACTGGTCTAGACAAGACTGGTCTAGACAACATGAACCCCTGAATACCCGAAGGGCAGCATCACATGGCTGAGCGCCGCGTCAACGTCGGCTGGGCCGAGGGCCTCCACGCCCGCCCCGCCTCCATCTTCGTCCGAGCCGCCACGGCCACAGGCGTCCCGGTGACGATCGCCAAGGCCGACGGTTCCCCCGTCAACGCGGCCTCCATGCTGGCCGTTCTCGGCCTCGGCGCCCAGGGCGGCGAGGAGATCGTCCTCGCCTCCGACGCCGAGGGCGCGGACGCCGCTCTGGAGCGGCTGGCGAAGCTGGTCTCCGAAGGGCTCGAGGAGCTTCCCGAGACCGTCTGACGGACATCGTCTGACGGACAGCAGCAATGAAAGGCCCGCTCGGACACCGGGCGGGCCTTTTTTCTTTCCGCTTCGCTCGTTCGCGGGCATCCGGGCATTCCTGGACGTCGGTAGGCCAAAAAGCCGGGCAGTCGGGCAGTCGGGCAGCGGGAAAGACCTCTCGAATTACTCTGCTCGCTCTTTGTGTACGGCCCTCGCGTTAAGCCCGGAGGCTCGGTGTGTTTACGGGACGTTGCGTTTTCCTCACACGCCTCGTCCGTTCGTCCTCGGAAGCGAATCGCAGTCGATAATCCGGCGTCGACCGCTCGGTGTGCAGCGTCATGAGGGCCCGCGCGCGCTCGCTGTCGCCCCGGGCCACCGCGTCCGCGATCGCACCGTGCTCCGCCCAGTACTCCACGGGTCCGGCCGGCGCGTCCACGGTGTACATCCAGGCGATCTTGTGGCGCAGCTGGGTCAGCAGCGCCGTCAGGGAGGGGCTGCCCGCGGCCTGGGCGAGGGTGTCGTGGAACCAGCCGCCCAGGGAGCGCAGATCATCGCTGTTGCCCTGCCTGGCCCGCTCCTGACCCAGCCTGACCAGTCCGCGCAGCACCTTGAGGTGGGCCTCGGTACGGCGCCGGGCGGCCCGGGAGGCACCGAGGGGTTCGAGGAGCGTACGGGCCTCCAGCAGGTCGGCGGCCTCCTGTTCGCTGGGTTCCGCCACGCACGCGCCCGCGTGCCGCCGGGTCACCACGAAGCCCTCGGCCTCCAGCGTGCGCAGGGCCTCACGGACCGGGACGCGGGAGACTCCGTAACGGCGGGCGAGCAGTTCCTCGGTGAGCCGACTGCCGCGCCCGTGGACGCCGGCGACGATGTCGTCCCGGATCGCCGTGCACACCGAGTGCGCCGGAATACGCATGCCCGACCTCCGCCCTAATCCCCGTGAAACGTCGACGATTGACGCGTGAGCAGTGACTCTAGGCCAGCCGGGCGGATATTCCGACGGCGGGGCGGATTTCCTGGTCATCTTTTGGACAGCGGCGACGCCTGGATCGCCCGTGGAAACGCGAATGCCCCGGCTCGGAAGCCGGGGCGCTCGAGTGCCGTACCGTCCGCCGTCAGATGTTCACACCGTGGGAGCGGAGATAGGCGACGGGGTCCATGTCCGAGCCGTACTCGGGGCTCGTACGGGCCTCGAAGTGCAGGTGGGCCCCGGTGACGTTGCCGGTGGCGCCGGAGAGGCCGATCTGCTGACCGGGGGCGACCGCCTGGCCGACCGAGACGCCGATGGACGACAGGTGGCCGTACTGCGTGTACGTGCCGTCGTGCATCCTGATCACGACCTGGTTGCCGTACGCCCCGCCCCAGCCGGCCTCGACGACGGTGCCGACGCCGACCGCGTGCACGGTGGTGCCGCTCGCGGCGTGGAAGTCGATGCCGGTGTGGCTGCCCGAGGACCACAGGGAGCTGCCGGCCTGGTAGGCGGTGGAGACGTAGGAGGCGGTGATCGGCGACACGAAGGTGTTGAGGCGCTTGCGCTCCGCCTCGCGCGCGGCGCGCTCCTTGGCCTCGCGCGCCTCCTCGGCCGCCTCGGCGGCCCGCTCGCGTGCGGCCTCCCGGGCCGCCTCACGGGCGGCGGCGTCCAGCGCGGCCCGCTTCTGCGCGGTGGCCTGGGCGTCGATCTCGTCGGCCACGGCGTCGCCGATGGTGACGACCGGGGTGAGTCCGCTCTGCTCCGCCTCGGACTCGGCGGCGAGCACCGGAGTCGCGAGGGTGCCGACGACACCGGTGGTGGCGAGGGCCGCGACGCCCGCCGCGTGGGCGGTGGTGCGGTGCATCCGGCTGGGACGGCGGTGCTTACCGGTGGCGCGCGTGAACGCCATGTGGAGGCTGGTCCTTTCCTTCCCTCTCGCCTACCGGGTTAGCTGACGGGTTCGGAGCAGGAAGGTCTCCTACGGACCCCCTCGCTGCACGCGCGGGCGTCCGATTCACCCCAGGGACTGCGATGGGTCCCCGGCTCCCCTGGCTCGCGCCGTACGGGGACTCGGCGATGGCTGTCCGGTGCCGCGGGTGCGGCGCACTGCCTGACGAACAGCCCGGACGACGCTAAACGGGGTGCCTTCAATCCTCAAACGCAACAGGCGTTTTGTAGCGCACGCCACAGGGCAGACGGTCAGTCAGCCCCCCAATTCGGACAAAAGGCGACCCTGGTGACACTGTGGTCACCAGGGCCGCCCCGCGCGCGGGCCGCTACTCGGCCGCCACGACGGTCACTTCACCGATGCCGAGGGCCTCGACGGGCTCCTTGATCTGCGCCGCGTCGCCGACGAGGACCGTCACCAGACGATCCACCGGGAAGGCGTTCACGACCGCCGCCGTGGCCTCCACGGTTCCCGTGGCGGCGAGTTGGCGGTAGAGCGTGGCCTGGTAGTCGTCCGGCAGGTGCTGTTCGACCTGGTCGGCCAGCGTGCTCGCCACGGCCGCAGCCGTCTCGTACTTCAACGGCGCCACACCGACCAGGTTCTGCACGGCGACGTCGCGCTCGGCGTCGGTGAGCCCGCCCTCCGCGACCTTCCGCAGCACCGTCCACAGGTCCTCCAGCGCGGGACCCGTGTTGGGGGTGTCGACGGAGCCGCTGATGGCCAGCAGGGCGGCGCCCGTGCCGTCGGGCGCGGAACGCAGGACCTGTGCGAACGACCGCACGCCGTAGGTGTAGCCCTTCTCCTCGCGCAGGACGCGGTCCAGGCGCGAGGTGAGGGTGCCGCCGAGGCAGTAGGCGCCGAGCACCTGGGCGGGCCACACGCGGTCGTGCCGGTCGGAGCCGGTGCGACCGATCAGCAGCTGCGTCTGGACGGCTCCGGGGCGGTCCACGATGACGACCCGGCCCCTGTCGTCGGCGGTCACCGGCGGCACGGGACGCGGCTCGGCGGCGGAGCCGGTCCACGCGCCCAGCGTGTCACCGAGCAGCGCGTCGAGGTCGACGCCGGTGAGGTCGCCGACGACCACCGCGGTGGCCGTGGCGGGCCGGACGTGCTTCTCGTAGAAGGCGCGTACGGCCGCGGAGTCGATGCGCGCGACCGTCTCCTCGGTGCCCTGACGCGGACGCGACATGCGCGTCCCGGCCGGGAACAGCTCCTTGTACAGCTCCTTGGCCGCGCGGCGTGCCGGGTTGGCCAGCTCGTGCGGGATCTCGTCGAGCCGGTTGCGGACCAGCCGCTCGACTTCGCTGTCCGCGAACGCGGGCGCCCTGAGGGCGTCGGCGACCAGGCCGAGCGCCTTGGCGAGACGCGAGACGGGTACTTCCAGGCTCAGCCGGACGCCGGGGTGGTCGGCGTGTGCGTCGAGGGTGGCGCCGCAGCGCTCCAGCTCGGCGGCGAACTCCTCGGCGGAGTGCTTGTCGGTGCCCTCGGAGAAGGCGCGCGCCATGATCGTGGCGAGGCCGTCGAGGCCGGCCGGTTCGGCGTCGAGGGGCGCGTCCAGATTGACCTCGACAGCGACGACCTGCTGGCCGGGGCGGTGGCAGCGCAGCACCGTCAGGCCGTTGTCGAGGCTGCCGCGCTCCGGGGCCGGGAACGCCCACGGCTTGGGCTCGCCGGCCTGCGGCTGGGGGTGGAATTCCATGGTGGCGAGCTCGGTCACTTGGCCGCCTCCTCGTTCTCGTCGGTGGCGTTCGTGTCGGCGTCGTTGTCGTCGGCGTCGGCGTCGGCGGGGGCGGTGGGCTCGTAGACGAGCACCGCGCGGTTGTCGGGACGCAGGCGGGCCTTGGCGACCTCCTGGACCTCCTCCGCCGTCACCTCGAGCACCCGCTGCACGGCGGTGAGGGCGAGCTGCGGGTCGCCGAACAGGACGGCGTACCGGCACAGTTCGTCGGCGCGGCCCGCGACCGTGCCCAGGCGGTCCAGCCACTCGCGCTCCAACTGGGCCTGGGCGCGCTCCATCTCCTCCGGCGTGGGCCCCTCCTCGGCGAACCGGGCGAGCTCCTCGTCGATGGCGGACTCGATGACCGGCACCTCGACGTCGCCGGACGTCTTCACGTCCAGCCACCCCAAGGAGGGTGCTCCGGCGAGCCGCAGCAGGCCGAACCCGGCGGCGACGGCCGTGCGGTCGCGGCGTACCAGCCGGTTGTACAGGCGGGACGACTCGCCTCCGCCCAGGACGGTGAGAGCCACGTCGGCCGCGTCGCACGCGCGCGTGCCGTCCTCCGGCAGGCGGTAGGCCGCCATCAGGGCGCGGGCCGGGACCTCCTCCTCGACGATCTCGCGCAGCTGCCCACCCATGACATCGGGCAGCGAGCCGTCCCGGGGGGCCTGCTTGCCGTCGTGCGAGGCGATGGAACCGAAGTACTTCTCGATCCAGGCGAGCGTCTGCTCGGGGTCGATGTCGCCGACGACCGACAGCACAGCGTTGTTCGGCGCGTAGTAGGTGCGGAAGAACGCGCGCGCGTCCTCCAGCGTCGCCGCGTCCAGGTCGGCCATCGAGCCGATCGGCGTGTGGTGGTAGGGGTGGCCCTCCGGGTAGGCGAGGGCGGTCAGCTTCTCGAAGGCCGTGCCGTAGGGCACGTTGTCGTAGCGCTGGCGGCGCTCGTTCTTGACGACGTCCCGCTGGTTCTCCATCGACTCGTCGTCCAGGGCGGCCAGCAGGGAGCCCATGCGGTCGGCCTCCAGCCACAGAGCGAGCTCCAGCTGGTGGGCGGGCATGGTCTCGAAGTAGTTGGTCCGCTCGAAGCTGGTGGTGCCGTTGAGCGAGCCGCCGGCGCCCTGCACCAGCTCGAAGTGGCCGTTGCCCTTGACCTGGGCGGAGCCCTGGAACATGAGGTGCTCGAAAAGGTGAGCCAGGCCGGTACGCCCCTTGACTTCGTGGCGAGAGCCGACGTCGTACCAGAGGCACACCGCCGCGACCGGGGTCAGGTGGTCCTCGGAGAGCACCACGCGCAGGCCGTTGGCCAGGCGGTGCTCGGTCGCTGTCAGGCCGCCGGAGCCTGCCTGGGCTGTGGCCGTGTGACCCATGGGCATGTACGTCCCTTCGATCGCGAAATCCTTGGTGGAATCACTTGGTGAATCACTTGGTGGATCATTGGGCGGAACTGCGGAATTCCGCCGATCCTTCCGATCCTGCCACTGTATGCAAGCGTGCGGGCCGCCCGTGGAGTTCCCGGACCTCCTACGCCGAGAGCGAGATCGGGGTCGGCCACCCGACGGGGGCGGGGGCTCGGCACGAGGGCGTACCCTGCGGGCAGCGCCGGGCCGGGCAGCCCGTGACGGGTCCTGGTCGGTCGCTGTCAGTGCCGCGGTCCACAATGGACCGCGTCAGATCACCGTTCACGCTTCAGCAAGGAGCCGGCAGCGATGGCCCGCCGTAGTACGAAGACCCCGCCGCCCGACGACTCGTACGAGGAGAAGATCCTCGACATCGACGTCGTCGACGAGATGCAGGGCTCCTTCCTCGAGTACGCGTACTCGGTCATCTACTCCCGTGCGCTGCCGGACGCCCGCGACGGCCTCAAGCCGGTGCACCGCCGCATCGTCTACCAGATGAACGAGATGGGCCTGCGGCCCGAGCGCGGCTACGTGAAGTGCGCCCGCGTCGTCGGCGAGGTCATGGGCAAGCTGCACCCGCACGGCGACGCGTCGATCTACGACGCCCTGGTGCGCATGGCCCAGCCGTTCTCGATGCGCGTCCCCCTGGTGGACGGCCACGGCAACTTCGGCTCGCTGGGCAACGACGACCCGCCGGCCGCCATGCGGTACACCGAGTGCCGGATGGCCGAGGCCACCAGCCTGATGACGGAGTCCATCGACGAGGACACCGTCGACTTCGGCCCGAACTACGACGGCCAGGAGCAGGAGCCGGTGGCACTGCCCGCCGCCTTCCCGAACCTGCTGGTCAACGGCGCCTCGGGCATCGCGGTCGGCATGGCCACGAACATGCCGCCGCACAATCTGCGCGAGGTCATCGCGGCCGCCCGGCACCTCATCCGGCACCCGAACGCCGACCTCGAAGCCCTGATGAAGCACGTCCCGGGCCCCGACCTGCCCACCGGCGGCCGGATCGTCGGTCTGCCCGGCATCCGGGACGCCTACGAGACGGGCCGCGGCACGTTCAAGATCCGGGCGACGGTCGCCGTGGACACGGTGACGGCCCGCCGCAAGGGCCTCGTCGTGACCGAGCTGCCCTTCGCGGTCGGTCCGGAGAAGGTGATCGCCAAGATCAAGGACCTGGTCGGCTCGAAGAAGCTCCAGGGCATCGCCGACGTCAAGGACCTCACCGACCGCGAGCACGGACTGCGCCTGGTCATCGAGATCAAGAACGGCTTCGTGCCGGAGGCGGTCCTGGAGCAGCTCTACAAGCTGACGCCGATGGAGGAGTCCTTCGGCATCAACAACGTCGCCCTGGTGGACGGCCAGCCCCTCACCCTGGGCCTCAAGGAACTGCTGGAGGTCTATCTCGACCACCGCTTCAACGTCGTACGGCGCCGCAGCGAGTACCGCCGCGCCAAGCGCCGCGACCGTCTGCACCTGGTCGAGGGCCTGCTCACCGCCCTGGTCGACATCGACGAGGTCATCCGCCTCATCCGCTCCAGTGAGAACTCCGCACAAGCAAAGCAGCGCCTGATGGAGCGCTTCTCGCTGAGCGACGTCCAGACCCAGTACATCCTGGACACGCCGCTGCGGCGGCTCACCAAGTTCGACCGCATCGAGCTGGAGTCCGAGCAGGACCGGCTGAACGCGGAGATCGAGGAGCTGACCCGGATCCTCGACTCCGACGCGGAGCTGCGCAAGCTGGTCTCCACCGAACTGGCCGCGGTCGCCAAGAAGTTCGGCACCGACCGCCGCACCACACTGCTGGAGTCGAGCGGCGCCCCGGTTGCCGCGGTGCCGCTCCAGGTGGCGGACGACCCGTGCCGGGTACTGCTGTCCTCGACGGGCCTGCTGGCCCGCACCGCGAACGACGAGCCGCTCGTCGCGGAGGCGGGGGCCAAGCGGGTCAAGCACGATCTGATCGTCTCGGCGGTGCCTGCCACGGCGCGCGGCGAGGTGGGCGTGGTGACGTCCGCCGGGCGTCTGCTGCGGGTGAACGTCGTGGACCTCCCCCAGCTCCCGGAGCCCCTGCCGACGCCGAACCTCTCGGGTGGCGCTCCGCTCGCGGAGTTCGTGACCCTGGAGGACGACGAGACGGTCATCTGCCTGACCACGCTGGACGAGTCCTCCCCCGGCCTGGCGCTCGGCACGGAACAGGGTGTCGTCAAGCGTGTGGTGCCCGACTACCCGTCTCACAAGGACGAGTTGGAGGTCATCAGCCTCAAGGAGGGCGACCGGATCGTCGGCGGCGCCGAGCTGCGCACCGGCGACGAGGACCTGGTCTTCATCACGGACGACGCGCAGCTGCTGCGCTACCAGGCCTCGCAGGTCCGCCCGCAGGGCCGTCCCGCGGGCGGCGTGGCGGGCGTCAAGCTCACCGACGGTGCCAGGGTCATCTCCTTCACGGCGGTGGACCCGGCCTCGGAGGCGGTGGTCTTCACCATCGCCGGTTCGCGCGGCACTCTGGACGACTCCGTCCAGACCACGGCGAAGCTCACCCCCTTCGACCAGTATCCGCGCAAGGGCCGCGCCACAGGGGGCGTGCGCTGCCAGCGGTTCCTGAAGGGCGAGGACTGCCTGGCCTTCGCCTGGGCGGGCGCCACCCCGGCGCTCGCCGCGCAGAAGAACGGCTCCCCGGCCCAGCTCCCGGCCATCGACCCGCGCCGCGACGGCTCGGGGGTGTCACTGCCGAAGACGGTGTCGGTGGTGGCGGGACCGGCTTAGGGCCCGCCCCAGGGAACGGGCGGCGGCTCCTCGCCGCCCGGCTCCGTGTCGTCGGGCTCCGTGTCGTCGGGCTCCGTGTCGTCGGGCTCCGTGTCGTCGGGCTCCGTGTCGTCGGGCTCCCTGTCGTCGGGCTCCATGTCACCCGGTTCCCCGTCGCCTGGATCCGGTACGTAGCGCAGGACGCCCCACATGCCGTGCTCGTCGGCGTGCTGGGCGTCGGGATCCGCCCGGCACGCGCCGAGTTCCTCGCCGAGGGCAGGCGCGTCGATGCCGGTGCCGATGAGGACGAGCTGGGTGCGGCGGGCGTCGGCAGGGGCCCAGGGCTCCGGGTAGAAGCGCAGGAAACGGCCCACGGCGTGGACGGCGTACCGGTTCCGCGTGTCGTACGGACCGAAGTCGACGTAGCCCTTGATCCGGTACAGGCCCTCCGGCCTGCTGTCCAGGAACCGCATGAGCCGGCGCGGGTCCAGCGGGAGATCGGAGACGAACGACAGGGTGTCGTAGGCGGCGTGCAGGTGCTCGGCGTGTGCGCCGCCCCTGGAGTGGTCGTACAGGTCGTCGAAGGACAGCTGCCCCACGCGTTCCTCGCTGGGCCTGCAGTCGTAGAGGAACTCGGGGTCGATGCGGCCGTAGGTCGCGGGCACGACGGCGGCGCGGTCGCTGAGCGACCGGACGAGCGCGAGCACCCGCTCGGCCTCCGGGGCCCGGTCGGTCTTGTTGACCACGACCAGGTCGGCGAGCGCCAAGTGCCGGTCGATCTCGGGGTGCTTGGCGCGCGTGTCCTCGAACTCGGCGGCGTCGACGACCTCGACGAGCCCGCCGTAGACGACCTCCGGCTGCTCACTCGCGAGAAGCATGCGGACGAGTTCCTGCGGCTCGGCGAGCCCGCTGGCCTCGATGACGATGACGTCGACACCGGCGTCGGGCCGGGCCAGGCGTTCCAGGTACCCGTCCAGTTCGCCGGCGTCGACGGCACAGCACAGACACCCGTTGCCGAGCGAAACGGTGGAGTCGCCGAGTGCTCCGGCGACGGCCATCGCGTCGATCTCGATCGAGCCGAAGTCATTCACGATGGCACCGATACGGCTGCCTCCACTGCGATGGAGGAGGTGGTTGAGAAGGGTGGTCTTTCCCGAGCCGAGGAACCCGGCGAGTACGACGACCGGGATCTGCTGCAGAGTCGAGCGCTGCCCCACCGTGCGACCTCTCTCTCACCTACGCGTGTGCCGGTCCGCGGCAGAACGTAGACCACCTACGGAATTGCCTGCTCAGGATACGAGCCGGCGCAGTACCCGCGGAGCGAACGATTGTCAGCAGCGCTTGCTGGGCGGACGTTTCGCATGGCGCCGGACGTGCGACCCTCGCCTTCCTCCGTGCGCCGCCTCTCCGCCTCCCCGCCGCTCCCCACCGCTCAGCGCCGCTCGGCACCTGGAGGCGGCAGCGTCAGCCATCGCTCGCCGGTCCCCGTCAGCCGACCCGCACTCGACGACCGGCGGGCGGTCGCCCCGTACCCCGTCACACCGTCCCGGCCGCACGCAACCGTCCACCGCGCCGGACCAGTCGTCCGTCGAGCCCCCGGCACCCCGTCCCGCTCGACGGCCCCACCGATGAGGCCTGGCGCGGAACGGCACCGGGCCGCACGGACCCTCAGCCGCCGCCGGTGCCGGACCGGCGGCCCTGCCCCGCACAGCGCACCGCCGTGGCCCAGCGGCGGGCTGGTAGGCGCACGCGCTGGAGGAGTACGGCGAGCGCCCCCGCGCACGCGTACCGGCGGGCCCCACGCGGGGCCGGCAGCCGCTGCCGGACGGTGCCGAAGCAGCGCTCAGGCGCGGCTGAGAAGCCGTCGCGACGCAAGTCAGGTTAGGCTCACCTCTGTGAGTACGTGCTCAGTCGTCTCCCGGAACCTCGACGAGCCCGTTTCGGGCACCGCACCCGTCGCGAGGACCTGGTTGCTGCTCGAACAGCCCGGCCCGTGGGGCGCCAAGGCGCTCACGTCGAGCCATCTGGATCCCGCGCTGGGGCGTGCCCTGGAGGCGGCGGTGAAGGGGACGGGCGTACGCATCGCGCTCATCCGCCGGCCCGGGCGCCACGCGGACGGCGGCACTCCGGCCGAGCGTCGGGTGTACGCGGCCCACACCGTGCCGGGAAACGTGTGGTTGCACGGCACCACACTCACGGACCCCCGCCGGCTGCTCGACCTCGATTTCGCCGCGCTCGGCAGGGGCGACCGCCGTACCTTCGAGTCGGTGCTCGAAGGCGGTCCCCACCTGGGCGATCCGCTCGCTCTCGTCTGTACCAACGGCAAGCGCGACCGGTGCTGCGCGCTCCTGGGCCGTCCGCTCGCGGCCGAGCTCGCCGCGTCCGGTGCCGAGAACGTGTGGGAGGTCACCCATCTGGGCGGTCACCGCTTCTCGCCGACGGTGCTCGTGCTGCCCCACGGGTACGCGTACGGCCGGGTCCAGGCCCACGCGGTCAAGGAGATCCTGCACAGTGCGCGGGAGGCGCGGGTCGTCGTCGAGGGCTGCCGCGGGAACTCCTCGTGGGAGCGCCCCGGGCAGGCGGCCGAGCTGGCCGTGCGCTCGGCCGTGGGCGAGGACGCGGCGCAGGTGCTGAGCGTCGTGCGGACGGACGGCGCCGCACCGCGCTGGGAGGTGACCGTGGCCCACGCCGACGGCCGGCACTGGCGGGTCGTCGTCGAGCAGGACACGTCGGTGCCGCCGCGTCCGGAGAGCTGCGGAACGTCGGTGCTGGGCTCGCCGGCGCGGATGGCGGTCACCGCGGTGCGCGAGGTGTCGGTGACGGCGGCGCTCGCCGGCTGAAGCCGGCCCGGGAACCCGGGGACCCGGGGAAGGGGACGGGTCCGACGGCGGCGAGAGGTCCCGGCCGGGCCTCCCTCGCCTCAGGCGCTCGGGAGATCCGTGCCACACCCCTCTACGGCATGTCAGAGCCTCCACGTACCGTCATGGGTATGAGTCCCACTCCCCCCGTTCGCCGCCTGCGCCTCGGCCTGCCGCGGCGGGTGTTCTCGCAGGTGCTGCTGATGCAGCTGGCGATCGCCGCGGGAGTCGTCGTGCTCGCGACCGGGCTCTTCCTGGCGCCGCTCAGCGACCAGCTGGACGACCAGGCGATGCGCCGGGCGCTCGCGATCGCCCAGACCACAGCGCAGCAACCACAGGTGGTACGGGACCTGCGCACCACCCGGCCCGCGCCCGACGGGCCGGTGCAACAGGAGACGGAGCGGATCCGGAGGGCCACGGCGGCGGAGTACGTCGTCGTGATGGACCGGCAGGGCGTGCGCTGGTCGCACACCGACCCGGAGCGGATCGGCGAGGTCGTCTCGACCGACCCCGGGCATGCCCTGGCCGGCCGTGAGGTCATGGAGATCGACGACGGCACCCTGGGCCGCTCCGCGCGCGGCAAGGTGCCCCTGCGCGACAGCGACGGCGCCGTCGTCGGCGCCGTCTCGGTGGGCATCGCGTACGACAGCGTCCGGGCCCGGCTGATCCACGCCATCCCCGGCCTGTTCGCGTACGCCGGTGGCGCCCTGGCCGTCGGGGCGCTGGCCGCCTGGCTCATCTCCCGCCGGGTCCAGCGGCAGACCCGGGACCTGGCCTTCTCGGACATCGCGGGGCTGCTCGCGGAGCGCGAGGCCATGCTGCACGGCATCCGGGAGGGCGTCGTCGCCCTGGACCGCGGCGGCAGGGTACGCCTGCTGAACGACGAGGCCCAGCGGCTGCTGGGCATCGGTGGCGAGGCCGTCGGCCGCTCCCCCGACGAGGCGCTCGGCGCGGGCCGCACGGCCGACGTCCTGGCCGGCCGGGTGACCGGGACCGACCTGCTGACCGTGCGCGGCCAGCGGGTCCTGGTCGCCAACCGGATGCCCACCGACGACGGCGGTGCCGTCGCCACACTGCGCGACCGCACCGAGCTGGAGCAGCTCGGCCGGGAGCTGGACTCGACGCGCGGCCTGATCGACGCCCTGCGTGCACAGGACCACGAGCACGCCAACCGCATGCACACCCTGCTGGGGCTGCTCGAACTGGAGATGTACGACGACGCCGTGGAGTTCGTCGGCGAGGTGGTCGGCGACCACCGGGTCACCGCTGAGCAGATCACCGAGCGGATCCGGGATCCGCTTCTCGCCGCCCTGCTGGTCGGCAAGGCGACCGTCGCGGCCGAACGCGGAGTCGCCCTGTGGGTGTCGGACCGGACGCGACTGCCGGACCTCCTGGTCGACCCCAGGGGGCTCGTGACGATCGTCGGCAATCTGGTCGACAACGCGCTCGACGCCGTCGCGGGGACGCCGCACGCGCGCGTGGAGGTCGAGGTGCGTGCGCGGGGCCGTGCGGCCACGCTCAGGGTGCGTGACACCGGGCCCGGGATACCGGCGGAACGCCGCGAGCTGGTGTTCGCGGCGGGATGGTCCACCAAGGAACCGCCGGCCCACCGCCAGCGCGGCATCGGGCTGTCTCTGGTACGCAGGCTGGCCGAGCGGCAGGGCGGCAGCGCCACCGTCGGTGAGGCGCACGGCGGGGGCGCGGAGTTCGTCGTCGTCCTGCCCGAGGCACTGGCCGAGGCAGACCTGGAACACGCCTTCACCGCCCCCGTGAACACCGTTGCTGCTGCCGAGGAGGAGTCCCGATGATCGAGGTCCTGGTCGTGGACGACGACACGCGGGTCGCGCGGGTCAACGCCGCCTACGTCGGGAAGGTTCCGGGCTTCCACGTCGCCGGCGAGGCGCACAGCGCGCTGGAGGCGCTGCGCAGCGTGGAGACGCTGCCGCGCCTGGACCTGATCCTGCTGGACCACTACCTGCCCGACCGGACCGGTCTGGAGGTCGTCCAGGAGATGCGGCGACGTGGCCATCAGACCGACGTGATCATGGTGACGGCGGCACGGGACGTGTCGACCGTCCAGGCGGCGATGCGCCAGGGGGCCCTGCAGTACCTGGTCAAACCGTTCGCCTTCGCCGGGCTGCGCGCCAAGCTGGAGGCGTACGCGGAGCTGCGGCGCACCCTCGACGGCGGTGGTGAGGCGGAGCAGGCCGAGGTCGACCGCATCTTCGGCGCCCTGTCGGCACCGTCGGAGCCGGGGCTGCCCAAGGGGCACTCCCCCACCACCGCCGAGCTCGTGCGCCAGTGCCTGTTGAAGGCCGACGGTGCTCTCTCCGCCCAGGAGATCGCCGAACGGACCGGGGTGAGCCGCCAGACCGCACAGCGCTATCTGAAACTGCTGGAGCGCACGGGACGGGCCCGGCTGACCCTCAAGTACGGCGACGCGGGCCGCCCGGAGCACCGTTACGAGTGGGCGACCCGCGCCTGAGGAGTCCGGGCGCCAAGGACAGGTCCGGGGCGTCGCGGTGGCCGACCGCTCCTTCGGGACCATTCCCGGAACCTCGGGGGCGACCGTTGCTCGACTGCGTGCCCGAGGCCGGACACAACGGGAGGATGCCTGACTCCCCTCTCCCCAGGCGTCGCCCCCTCAGGTGACTGCCCCCCCCCATGGCCGCGGGAGTGGGTTCCGGGTGGATCGCGGGGAGTCAGGGGCCAGGGGTCAAGGGCCCGCTCTCTGACTCCCCACGGTGCGAGCGCCGTCCGCAGGTGGCGGAGCCGCTCGTGCGACCAGCCGGGCGGCCTTCGGGCAGTGGCCTTCCCGTGCGGTCGCCGGACCCGGACACCGTGCCGGACCCGGACACCGTGCCGGACCCGGACACCGTGCCGGGCCCGGCGACTCAGTCGCCGGGCCCGGCACCACGGTCACGCGCGGTTACGCGTCGATGCGCGAACGGTCCAGGGTCGCCGCCGAGCTGGAGATGAACTCCTTGCGGGGCGCGACGTCGTTCCCCATCAGCAGGTCGAAGACCTGCTCGGCGGAGTCCAGGTCGGTGAGGTTGATCCGGCGCAGGGTGCGGCGCCGCGGGTCCATGGTCGTCTCCGCCAGCTGGTCGGCGTCCATCTCGCCCAGGCCCTTGTACCGCTGGATCGAGTCCTTGTACCGGATGTTCTTGCTCTGGAACTCCATGAGTTTGTCCCGCAGCTCCCGGTCCGAGTACGTGTAGACGTACTTGTCCTGGCCCTTCTTCGGCTGGACGAGCTCGATGCGGTGCAGCGGCGGCACCGCGGCGAAGACCCGGCCGGCCTCCACCATGGGCCGCATGTAGCGGTGGAACAGGGTCAGGAGCAGCGTACGGATGTGGGAGCCGTCCACATCGGCGTCGGTCATCATGATGATCTTGCCGTAGCGGGCCGCGTCGATGTCGAAGGTACGGCCCGAACCGGCTCCTATGACCTGGATGATCGCGCCGCACTCGGCGTTCTTCAGCATGTCGGTCACGGACGACTTCTGAACGTTGAGGATCTTGCCGCGGATCGGCAGCAGCGCCTGGAACTCGGAGTTCCGGGCGAGCTTCGCGGTACCCAGCGCGGAATCGCCCTCGACGATGAACAGCTCGCTGCGGTCGACGTCGTCGCTGCGGCAGTCGGCGAGCTTGGCGGGCAGCGAGGAGGACTCCAGGGCCGTCTTGCGGCGCTGGGCGTCCTTGTGCTGACGGGCGGCGATGCGGGTACGGGCCGCGGCGACGGCCTTCTCCATGACCACCCGGGCCTGCTGGGCCGCGTCACGCTTCGTGGAGGTCAGGAACGCCTTGAGTTCCTTGGTGATGACGTTGTTCACGATGCGGCGGGCCGCCGAGGTGCCGAGGACCTCCTTGGTCTGGCCCTCGAACTGCGGCTCGGCGAGGCGAACCGTCACGACCGCCGTCAGACCCTCCAGGGCGTCGTCCTTGACGATGTCGTCCTCGGCGACGCGCAGCATCTTCTTGGTCCGCAGCACCTCGTTCATCGTCTTCGCCACCGCTTGTTCGAAGCCCGCGACGTGGGTGCCGCCCTTGGGCGTGGCGATGATGTTGACGAACGACCTGAGGGTGGTGTCGTATCCGGTGCCCCAGCGCATCGCGACGTCGACGCCGAGTTCGCGGGTGACCTCGGTGGGCGTCATCTGGCCGTGCTCGTCCAGGACGGGGACGGTCTCCTTGAAGCTGCCCTGCCCGCTGAAGCGCAGCACGTCACAGACAGGCCTGTCACTGGCCAGGAACTCGCAGAACTCGCTGATGCCGCCGTCGAAACGGAAGGACTCCTCGCCCTTGCTGCCGCCGTCACCGAGACCGTACTCGTCCCGGACGACGATGGTCAGTCCGGGCACCAGGAACGCGGTCTGACGGGCCCGCTGGTGCAGGTTCTCCAGGGAGAGCTTGGCGTCCTTGAGGAAGATCTGCCGGTCGGCCCAGTACCGCACGCGCGTGCCGGTGCGGCTCTTGGGGATCTTCCTGGCCTTGCGCAGTCCGCTCGCGGCCTCGAACTTCGCGTCCGGACCCGCGCCCGTGAACGCGCCCGGAACGCCACGCCGGAAGCTGATGGCGTTGGTGTGCCCGTTGCGGTCCACCTCGATGTCCAGCCGGGCGGACAGGGCGTTCACCACGGATGCGCCGACGCCGTGCAGACCGCCGGAGGCAGCGTACGAGCCGCCTCCGAACTTGCCGCCGGCGTGCAGCTTGGTCATGACGACCTCGACACCGGACAGGCCGGTCTTCGGCTCGACGTCGACCGGGATGCCCCGGCCGTTGTCCCTGACCTCCACCGACGCGTCGTCGTGGAGGATCACCTCGATGTGGTCGCAGTAACCACCGAGGGCTTCGTCGACGGAGTTGTCGATGATCTCCCACAGGCAGTGCATCAGGCCACGGCTGTCGGTCGATCCGATGTACATGCCCGGACGCTTCCGCACGGCCTCGAGCCCCTCGAGGACGAGCAGGTGCCGCGCGGTGTAGTTGGATCCGTCCCGGTCTGCTCCTGCCAGCAGCGCAGTGGACGGCACGGATGTCTCGGCGGTCACGCGGTTCGCTCCTCGCTGAATTTCAGATGGGGCCCCGCTGGGTAAGGGCGCGGCTCAGTTCACCGGTCAGAGGGTACCGAGGCCTGGTAGAGCCGTTGTAACGCCACCCTCGTCGAGGTTCACCCTAGTCCAGCGTCGCATGCCTGTTCGATCCCTCGATGGGGTGAAGTACACATCACGTTCCCTTCGAGGCATGAACCATTTAGGCTCCGGGCACGTCCTCATGAACAAACCGGCAACCCAGCCGGCGGGACTGACACTGACCGACTGCGCGAACCCGTACGACACAGAGACACGCAATACGGCACATTCGCCGCCAACCGGCAACAGCCTGCCCCTCGGAAATTTTTTTCGAGGAAAAGCCACGAGCGGGAACGTTTTGGGGCTGGTTGGATGTTGACCCTGGTACGACAGCTCGTCGAGCTAGAGAAGAGGCGACGTGACTACTGTTCTGACTTCCGCAAGCCCGCTGACGGCCGCTGATCGCTGCGACCGCTGCGGCGCCCAGGCGTACCTGCGCGTCGTCTTGCTGAGCGGCGGAGAACTGCTCTTCTGCGCTCACCACGGGCGCAAGTTCGAGCCGGAACTCAAGAAGATCGCCGCTGAGATACAGGACGAGACGGAGCGGCTGACGGCCGCTCCGGAATCTTCCGCCGAGGAAGAGCGCTGACGCTTCGCGCCCGACGACGAGCCAGCCCGGCCCAGGCCGATGAACGGGCGGCCGCCTCCGCAACCAGGAGGCGGCCGCCCGTCCTCGTACCCTGAAGGCCCTCAGCGGCCGTCAGGCGCCCTCACGTCACCGCGCGGCGGCCGTCTCCCATCCCAGCGTCCGCAGAACCGCGGAGACGCGCGTGTACACCCCGGGACTGCCCGGGCGCCCGCAGCCGCTCCCCCAGGACACGAGGCCGATGAGTCTCCCCTGTGCGACCAGCGGCCCCCCGCTGTCGCCCTGGCAGGCGTCGCGGCCACCGGCATCCTCGCCGGCGCAGAGCATCGTGCCGGCGTGGTACCGCCCGTCGTCGCTTCCCGGATACGCCCGCTCACAGCGTGCGTCGGGAAGCACCCGCACGCGTGCCGCCCGAAGGCCGTTCGCGTAGTCCCCGGTACCCGAGGCGTCCCCCCACCCGTAGACGAGCGCACCCGTCCCGGATCCGTACGCGGGGTCGCCCGCGGCCGCCATCCCTATGACCGAGCCGGCGGGAAGGGCCTCGGAGAGGGTGAGCACCGCGAAATCACCGGCGTTGGTGACGTCGTCGTGCGCCGGGTTCACCCAGACGTCGCGGACCGGAACCTCCCGGCCCTGGTCCGAGAGCAGGTCCGTACGACCGGCGATGACCCTCAGATCGCGCACCTGCTCGGGCGGCGACCCGAGAACCTCCTCACCCAGGCAGTGGGCCGCGGTGAGCACGGTGGTACGGCCGACGGCCACTCCTCCGCAGAACTGTCCCGCCCGGGTACCTCCGAACCGGTCACGGCTGGACAGGGCGACGGTCCACGGACTGTCGGACGCTTCGACCGGAAAGCCTCCGACGACGATGCTGTCGGCGGACGCGGGGGCGGCGGACACCAGCGGTATCGCGGTCGCCGCAGCCGCCAGGACCAGCGGCCGGACCAGCGCCCGGGCAAAGAGGCGACGCATGCAGGCTCCTCACTCCGAGATTGTGATGGAACACCCAGAGTGATCCAGCCCGCCGTGCCGCGCACCCGCTGCCCAGCACGAAGGCCCGGTTCCCCACCTGGCGGAACCGGGCCCTGCCGCTCGTACGACCGCGACCTAGTCGAGGTAGTCGCGCAGCACCTGCGAGCGCGACGGGTGACGCAGCTTCGACATCGTCTTCGACTCGATCTGACGGATGCGCTCCCGCGTGACCCCGTACACCTTGCCGATCTCGTCGAGGGTCTTCGGCTGACCGTCGGTGAGACCGAAGCGCATGGAGACGACGCCCGCCTCGCGCTCGGACAGGGTGTCGAGGACGGAGTGCAGCTGCTCCTGCAGGAGCGTGAAGCTGACCGCGTCGGCCGGGACGACCGCTTCGGAGTCCTCGATGAGGTCACCGAACTCGCTGTCGCCGTCCTCGCCCAGCGGGGTGTGCAGCGAGATGGGCTCGCGGCCGTACTTCTGGACCTCGATGACCTTCTCCGGGGTCATGTCGAGTTCCTTGGCCAGCTCCTCCGGGGTGGGCTCGCGGCCCAGGTCCTGGAGCATCTGGCGCTGCACGCGCGCGAGCTTGTTGATGACCTCGACCATGTGCACCGGGATACGGATGGTGCGGGCCTGGTCGGCCATCGCGCGGGTGATCGCCTGACGGATCCACCAGGTGGCGTACGTGGAGAACTTGTAGCCCTTGGTGTAGTCGAACTTCTCCACCGCGCGGATCAGACCGAGGTTGCCCTCCTGGATGAGGTCCAGGAAGAGCATGCCGCGGCCGGTGTAGCGCTTGGCCAGGGAGACCACCAGGCGGAGGTTGGCCTCCAGGAGGTGGTTCTTGGCGCGGCGGCCGTCCTCGGCGATGATCTCCAGCTCGCGCTTGAGCTTGGGGGCGAGCTTGTCGGAGTTGGCGAGCTTGTCCTCGGCGAACAGACCCGCCTCGATGCGCTTGGCGAGCTCGACCTCCTGCTCGGCGTTGAGCAGGGGCACCTTGCCGATCTGCTTGAGGTAGTCCTTGACCGGGTCGGCGGTGGCGCCGGCCGCGGCGACCTGCTGGGCCGGGGCGTCGTCCTCGTCGTCGTCGGACAGCACGAAGCCCGCGTTCTCGGTGCCCTCGGGCTCCTCCGCCGCGGCCTTCGGCTCCTCGATCGCCTCGTCCTCGAGAAGCTCGCCGTCTTCCTTCTTGGCGGTCGTCTTCTTCGCAGCCGTCTTCTTGGCGGTCGTCTTCTTCACCGCCGCCTTCTTGGCGGTCGTCTTCTTGGCCGCCGCCTTCTTGGCGGGTACCTCGTCCTCGACGGCGGGGTCGGTGGCGGGCGCCGCCGGGGTGGCGGGGGCGGTGGCCTTCCTGCTGGTCACCGTCTTCGCCGTGACCGTCTTGGTGGCGGTGCGCTTGGCGGGACTCTTCGCTGCGACGCTCTTACGGGTGCGCTTGGGCTCTGCGGCACTGACCATCAGCGTCACACCCTCTTCCTCGAGGATCTGATTGAGGCTGCGCAGTACGTTCTTCCACTGAGTGGCCGGGATCTGGTCAGCTTCGAAGGCCCGACGCACGTCGTCGCCGGCGATCTGCCCCTCAGCCTTTCCCCGCTCAATGAGCGCCATGACAGAGACGGACTCGGCGATCTCCGGCGGGAGCGTACGGGATGTGCTGGCCGACACGAACAACCTCTCGGAACGTTGGAAAACGGCTTCCGGCCCCGTCCATGGCGGACAGGAGCCGACCGTCGGCTTAGGAGTGAGTCGACGGCGCGGGCGAGCCGGGGAGATGCACAGCGCCGTGAACGGCGTCCGTATTCCCTCCGCGGCTGTCACCTCTTAGGTCATCGCGTTGTTCCCACGAGCGTTACGCCCAATCCGCGTGGCCCGAGTCACACCCCGTAAGCGTTCAAAACAGGTCAGATACGGCCGAACAAGGTCACCGACGAGCCCAACTCCGTCACGCCGAGAGGCCCAGGCCACATCGCACCTTCGGACCCCGCGGAACCACGAGGGGTTCCGCGGGGCCCGCGGTGGCGGCGAACCGGCCGGCCACAGCCATAGGAGGGGTCTGGCGTGCCCGGCCCGCGCCGTTGCGGCGGAACGCGGTCAGTGCTCGCGCGGGGCGGGCACCACGCGTTCCACCTCGGGGTGAACGGTCAGAAGTTGCCGCATGGCCGCCTCGGCCGCCGCGCCGTCCCCCGCGGCGAGGGCGTCGACGATCCTGCCGTGCTGCGTCAGCGAGACGTCGGTGGGCCGGTCACAGCCCGTGACCGGCCCACCGGAGACGTGCAGGGCGGCGGAGACGATCCCGGAGAGGTGGTCCAGCATCCGGTTGCCCGCGATCTGGATGAGCAGCGTGTGGAACTCGGCGTCGGCACGCGAGAAGGTGAGCGCGTCACCCTGTCCGAGGGCGTGCCCCATGATCCCGACCATGTCCGACAGGCGCTGCTGGACGTCCTCGCGCCCGTGCCCGGCGGCGAGGCGGGCGGCGAGCGGCTCGATCGTCCAGCGCAGCTCATTGAGCTCGCGGCGCTGGTCGTCGCGCTGTGGCCCGAAGGCGCGCCATTCGATGATGTCCGGGTCGAGGAGATTCCAGTCACTGACGGGGCGCACGCGCGTGCCGACGTTCGGGCGGGCGCTGACCAGGCCCTTGGCCTCCAGGACGCGGAGGGACTCACGGACGACGGTTCGGGACACCTCGAAGCGCTGGCCGATCTCCTCGGGCACCAGCGGGCGGTCGGCGCCCAGGTCACCCGAAACGATCATCTGGCCCAGCTGCTGGACGAGTTGCCCGTGCAGTCCACGGCCACGGCTGCCCGCGGTGCGCCGGCCCACGCGGCCCAGCTCGGGCTCCACCCCTTCCCAGGCGGGTACTCCGACGCGGTCGACGGGGGGCGCCTCGGCGTAGGGGTAGCGGTCGAGTTCGCCCGGGTTCGCGAGGCCGGAGTCGGCGGAGCGGGCGGCGGTCATCATGGTGTGCGCAAGGGTACTCACGCATCCTTTGTCGGCGCCGTTCTCAACTCCCTTGAGGTCTTTGGTGAAAAGCACACGAAAGGGTGATCGCTCACCCCGTCGCAATTGACGCCTTATCGGAAAGAAATGGGCTTTCCCCGGGGAGTTGCGCGCACGGTCGGACCGGAAGGGCACGGCCGACGTCATCGGACCCTGCTGCGCAGGGTCACGAGCAGGTAGGCGCAGAGCAGAGTGGTCAGCGACAACGTCAGGGCGCTGCCCACGGGTTGGACGATCATGCTCAGCACATCGGCCAGATATCGCTCACCGCCGAACGGCCACTGCGTCAGGAGGGCCTCGCGCACCCGCATCGGGAGACCGGCGGCGGTCCGCACGGACGGGCCGTCCCAGACCTTTTGTACGAGCGGTACGACGAGCACGGGAACGGCGACCACCGCGGCGAGCCCGGCCGTGGTGGACCGGAAGACGCCCGCGGCGAGCACACCGGACCAGGCGCATCCGACGACCAGCCCGAGCCAACCGGCGCTGAGTGCGGGCCAGTCGGCGGGAACCCGGGCGAGCTCCTGTCCGTAGAACAGACGGAGCACTTCGGCGTCGCAGCCCACCGCCAGGACGGCCAGCACCACCGCGGTGGCCGCGGAGACGACGAGTTTGGCGGTCAGCAGCCCCATCCGGCGGGGCACGGTGCCGCGGTCCGCCGCCAGGGCGGGGTGGCGGAACTCGTCGCCGAAGGCGAGCGCGCCGAGCAGCCCCGCGCCGAGCGCCGCGGGCGGCAGCGGCAGCTCCCGCGGCCACGCGGCCAGAAGCCGCGGCTGCGGGGTGTGGCCCACGCGTGCCAGGACCACAGCGAGGACAGCGGATACGACGAGGACGACGGCGCCGGTGACGAATCCGGTGCTGATGCCGACCGCACGGCGGAGTTCATAGCGCAGTGGGCGGAGGGGACTGGGGGCGGAGCGGACGGAGACGGGGGGCGGAAGCGGGGACACCGCCTTCCGGGCGCCGCTCGTGACGGCGGCGACGGCGGTGGCCGCATCGGCGCCTCCGCCCGTGGAGGGGAACGCCTGTCCGGCCCGGCCGAGGGGCTGAAGGCCGGTCATCGTCGGCGCATCACCGTCGAGCTGCCGGGGGTTCGTGGCCACAGGCCGGGTTCCGGGGGAGGAGTGAGGGGTGTCAGCGGCAGGGGACGGCTCCGCCCCGGACGGTGCGGCCGGTCCGGCCGTACCGTCCGACGGCCGAGAGGCGTCAGCGAGCGAGTCCTCCTCCCCGGGGACACGCGGGGCCGTGCCCGCCGGCCGCTGGGGGGAGTCGGTCGCAGTGGCCGGGCGTGGGGCACCGGGCTCCGGGCCGCCGTCGCCGGCGGGAGGCCGGTGCGGGCCGACCGTGCCGGGAACGGTGGCGGACGGGTGCCCTGGGCCGCTAGGGACCGGGTGGGGCACGGTGGCGGACGGGTGGCGTGGGCGGGTGACGGCCGGGCGAGGGGCGGCCTGGTCTCCGGCTTCCGGTGCCCTGCCGAGCTCGGCACCCGACTGCCGGTCGGCAGGCGTCGCGCCCGCACCCGGACCCATGTCGCCGACTTCGTCGGCGAGTTGGTGCACCAGGATGCCGTGACGGAACACGGTCTCGCCGACGTCGGCGCACGTACTGCCGTACACCGCGAGGCGGTTGCCACCCTCACGTACGACCTCGACGGAACGGCGGGCCGTACGCGCCTCTTTGACCAGAAGGGCAGCGAGCCGGGCGGCGTGCGGGCTGCGGACGGCGACGCGGGGGCGCAGGCGGGTACGGGAGAAGTCCGCCGCCTCCTGGTCGGCGACGACTCTGCCCCGTTCCAGCGTGACGACGTGGTCGGCGGTACGCGCCGCCTCCTTGGGGTCGGCCGTACTGAACAGGACGGTGCCGCCCTGACCGGCGTGGGCACGCAGCGCGCCGTGGAGCCAGCGGGCCTCGCGCGCACAGAGCGCGCCGGCGGGGTCGTCGAGTACCAGGGTGTGCGGGTCCGGGATCAGCGCGCAGGCCATTCCGAGGCGTCGGTCCATGCCGCGGGAGAGCGTGCCGAGGCGTTCGTCCCGCAGGCTCACGAGGCCGACCGACTCCAGGACTTCGTCGGCCCGCCGGACGGGAACACCGGCGGCCGCGCACAGCATGCGGAGATGGCCGCGAACCGTGCGGGCCGGGTGCCCCGGCACATCTCCCAGCAGCACGCCGACCTCACGCGAGGGATGGGCGATGCGGTGCAGGGGACGGCCTCGGAAGTAGGTGAGACCACGGCCGTGCTCCAGTTCGAGCATGAGCCTGAGTGCCGTCGTCTTGCCGGCGCCCGATGCGCCGAGCAACGCGGTGACGTGGCCCGCGCGTGCCTCGAACGAGACGTCGTCGACGGCAGGGGGAAGCTCCTTGCGGGGGTTGCTGGTAAGTCCGAAGGCCTGGATCACCTGTAGCAAGATAGCGTGTCATATCCGGTTTTTCGGACATCGCACGGCGGGCCGGGCCCAGGGTGACAGGTCTCTTCGATTCTTTGTTCGCTCTTCGCTCCGAGGTGCCGGCCGGGCTCGCCGTCACACCTCGGGGCGCAGCATCGGAGGGTTGAGGAGAGTCGCGCCGCCGGCCCGGAAGAGCTGGGCGGGACGCCCGCCCTGGCGAGTGGTCGTGCCGCCGGTAGGGACGAGGAAGCCCGGCGTACCCGTCACCTTGCGGTGGAAGTTGCGCGGGTCGAGTGCCACGCTCCACACCGCCTCGTAGACGCGACGCAATTCGCCGACGGTGAACTCGGGCGGGCAGAACGCGGTGGCCAGCGACGAGTACTCGATCTTGGAGCGAGCTCGCTCCACCCCGTCCGCCAGGATCTGGGCGTGGTCGAAGGCGAGCGGCGCCACAGGCTCGCTGTCACGGCCGTGACCAGCCTGCTCCAGCAGTTCCTCGACCGGCGCCCAGCGCGCGTTGCTGGCGTCACCGCCCGCCCGTGGCGCGGGCAGGTCGGGAGCGAGCGCGAGGTGGGCGACACTGACCACGCGCATCCGGGGGTCCCGCTCGGGGTCGCCGTACGTCGCGAGCTGTTCCAGGTGGGCACCGTTGTCCTGGGTGGGTGCGACGGGGTCGTGGACACACAGGCCCGTCTCCTCGGCCAACTCCCGCGCCGCCGCCTGCGCGAGATCCTCGTCGGCCCGTACGAAACCGCCGGGCAGGGCCCAGCGGCCCTGAAACGGCGGCTCGCCCCTGCGCACCGCCAGCGCGCACAGGGAGTGGCGGCGCACGGTCAGCACGACCAGGTCCACGGTGACGGCGAAGGGCGGAAAGGCTGACGGGTCGTAGGGCATGCGGCGATCATAGTCGTCTGCCTGACGATAAACACTCCCTTCGCCGTCCGCTTCGGCGACTGATCCGCTTGGCTCCGGCGTGCGTCCCACCGCTGCCTCCCGGTCCCCGTGCGGGGCCACGTCGTTCCTGGTCAGGCTCCTAGTTGCAGTCCGTCGGCGGCCTCTTCGACCATGGCCAGGCCGAGCCGGCCGACCCGCACGGAGAAGGGTGCGCCGGCGACCCGCAGCCCCGTCAGCCCGAGCTCCCCCAGCGGTGCGCTGCGTACAGGGCGCAGGGTGACGGACCCGGCCGGGGCGTCCGGACGAATGCCTACGAGCGTCGTCAGCAGCAGCACCCCGGCGGCGGCAGCGGTGGCGGCGGGACGGCAGGCCGCCGGATGCGGCAGGGGAGCACTCGCACCGGTGCGCTGCTCCCCCGCGTACATCTCCGGCAGGCGGTGGCCGAAGGTGCCGGCCGCGGCCAGTACGCCGCGCAGCAAGGAGCCCGCTTCCTTCTCGTGACCGGCGGTGGCCAGACCCGCCACCGCAACCGCCGTCTCCTGGACGCGTACGGCCCCCGCGCGGTGCCCGAAGGGGTTGTATCCCGCTTCCTTCGAGGCCAGTCCGCGCAGACCCCAGCCCGAGTCCATGGCCGGACTGCCCAGCAGGCGGGCGAGTTGGCCGGTCTGCACCGCGTCGAGCAGGCCCGGGGCCGCGACGCCCCCGCCGAGCAGTCCGGTGTCGAGGAGGTGAGCCGCGGCCGCGCTCAGGTGCGGCACGAGGCGTCCGTCCGGGGCCCGGGCCGCCGCCGGCCGTCCGCCCGCCGGGTTGTCGATCCAGAAATCCCGCCGGAACGCCGTCCGCAGGCTCCGGGCCCACTGCCGCAGTCCGTCACCGCCCGGTCTGCCGAATGCGTCGAGCAGCTCGGCACCGAGCAGGGCGGCGCGGTGGGCGTGCGCCTGGGTTTCGCAGCGGACGGGGCCGTCGGGGTGCGGATCGGGTACGTACGTGCCGTCCCCGGCGGTGGTGCGCAGCCAGTTCAGACACCGCTCGGCCGCCGGCATCAGCTCCCTCGTCTCGTGCTCGCCGAGCCCCCAGCGGCGGGCCTCCGCGAGGAGCACGGGGAAGAGGAGGGTCGCCTCGGTGCCGGTGCAGCCCGGTGGCAGGTGCGGGCCGGCGTCACGTCTGGGTCCGGGGATCATGCCGGCCCGCGGGCCGGGGCCGCGATGCTGGGTGCGGGCGAGGGCGCGCAGCGTACCCGCGGCCAGCCGGGTGCCGAGGGGGAGCGCCATCCGGGCGGCGGCGAGTGCCTCGGCGGGGGCCGGGCCACAGCGCCAGGGGACGCCGGCCGCGAGATGGACGTCGGCGGGGTGCGCGGGATCGCGCAGCATCAGGGCTCGGAGATCCTCGATGCCGGTCCGCAGGAGGGCCGTGACTGCCGGGTCGTCGCCGGTGGCGTGTGCGGAGGCCAGCGGGTCGGCCGCCGTGCGGCCCACCGCCCGGAGCGGGCCCGCACCGTCCGGTCGTACGCGCAGCTCGATGCTCGTGCTGCCGCCCGGGGGCAGTACCAACTCCCACCGCAGCAGTCCCGCGGCGGCCAGCGCGTCGGCGGGCGACGGGACTGCTGTGACCGACACACTGCCCGCGGTACAGGACCACCGCAGACCGGAATCGTGGACGCTGGCCGGCAGGTCGGGGCCCGCACTGCCCGCGGCGATCGATCCCAGGTCCGCCAGATCCGTACCGAGGGCCACCTCGACCGGCAGCCGCAGCGGGCGGTGTGCCCAACTGCGCAGCGTTATCCGCTCCGTTCCGTCGGCGTCCCGGACCCGCTCGACCATGACGTCCGGGTCCGGCCCCGGCGCGGACGTCGTCCGCAGCGTTCCCACGAAGAGGGCGCGGCCGGCGCCCGTCATCCGGGCCTGCGACGGAACCGGCTCCCGCCCGGCCACGCGAAGACGGCACCGGGAGAGCAGGCGCCGACCGGCACGGTAGAAGCCTTCCAGGCCGAGGCCGGTCAGCTGCCCCTGTTCCGTGGAGATCACGAGAGCGGGGAGGGCCACCCCGATCATGGTTCGGTGGATGGGCGGCAGGTTCCCGCCCCTGTGCGGCATCGCAGGCGGCGCGCTCCGAGCAGCGACCGGCTCCGTATGCGACCGTGTCGGGGGCAGGGGCGGCGTCGGCCGGGGTCGGACCAGCGGCGGGCCGAGGTTCCTGCCCTGCCCCGAGCCGCGTTTGCTGACAGGCGCCATGGCCGCGGCGAAGGACGGCAGCGTCGCCCTCCGGCCGGCGGCAACGCTGTCCGCGGCGGCGGACGATGGAGTCGGCTCGTGCACGGGGAGGCTCCCTCTCAGTTCTCTCTGCGCCTCGGGGGAACGGCGCCGTATGTGGTGGTTCGGCCTGGCGGGTACGGTGCGACGCAGCGTCCGGGACGGCCCGGGCGTTACGCCACTCAGGTGAACGGAGGGGGTGTCCCCCGGGTCACGCCCGAGGTGGTCGCCCGGTCGGCGGGGGCCCGAGCCGCGGGCCGTCTCCCGCCTGGAACGCCGGTGCGTGCCGAACGGCCACGACCGGAGGGTGACGCGGGGCAACGCACAACAGCAGGACCGCAAGACCGCAAGACCGCAGGACAGCAAGACCGCGGGACAGCAGGACATCAGCAGGAACCCCTGGTCGGCCTGACGCCCAGTCGGCCACAGCGTCGCGGCTTGCCGTCTTCCCTCACTGGCCCGAGCCTGTCTCCTGCCCGGCGCAGCGCCCTCGGCCTGACGGACACGGTCACCTCATCGGAGTCGCTCGCCGCCCCCCTTCGGTGCCTGGTTCTCCCCCGCCCGTTCCCTCCGCGCACGCGTCCTTCCGGCCCGTGGCCCCCGCTCCCGCCCCCGAGGGGCGCGACCGCGTACGGCCGGTCCGCGCGCTGCCCGGGCGGTCGCCGCCCGCCGAGTTGCCGGGACGCCCGCTTTTCGCGCCCGGCTCACGCGCCTGCGTCCTCGCACGACGACGGATCGCGCCGACCGGGGTCAGGGAGCGCGTGCGGCGCCGACGGCCACCAGGCGTCTGCGAAGCGGACGAGGCCTCGGTCACCTCGCTGTCCGCGGACCCGCGGGCCTGCTCTTCACCACCCGATACGCCGCCTCCCGGGCCCGCACGGCCGCCACGCTCCGCACGCAGACAGCGGCGGACCGACTCGGGATCGAGGCCCTCGTTGCACGCCTGGTGCAGGAGCCGGGCGAAGAGGTAGTCCGGATCTGCGCCGAGCGCCATGGCCAGAGCCTCGCGGGCCTCCAGTTCGTCGCCGGTGGACCAGGCGACCCATCCCGCGAGGGTGAGGGGCGCGGCCGCGTGTTCGCCGTACGATCCGACGCAGCGGCGGGCCAAGGCCCGCCACAGGCGCAGCGCGGGGCCCGCCTCGTCACCCTCCATCCACTCAGCCGCGCGGTCACGTGTCGTGCGGTCCTGGAGGCCGAGGATCAGCGCCGCCGACTCGTCATGACCGAGCAGTTGGTCGTCGCGCAGATCCTCGGCCGGGACGCCGGAGACGGGCGGTGCCTCGGCGAGGCGTCGCATGACCCGCTGCGCCAGGTCCAGCGTCTCCTCGGCCACCTGCGAACGGCCGGTGTCGTCGAGGATCCGGGAGACCAGCACCATGGCGGCCGCGTCCAGTGCCGCCTCCTGTTCGAGTGCCGCGGCGTCCTCCCGGGGAAGCAGCCTCGCCCGCAGCTCGCTCAGTGAACCACGCACCTGGATACCGGCGTAGGTGGCCGCCGCGGCCAGCACGGACGTGCCCGGCGGTCCCATGGGGGTCCCCTCGGCCGGGCAGCAGACGGCGTCGTCGCAGCAGTACGACCA
Organism: Streptomyces sp. WG5; assembly: GCF_049974565.1. Classification (NCBI taxonomy): domain Bacteria; kingdom Bacillati; phylum Actinomycetota; class Actinomycetes; order Kitasatosporales; family Streptomycetaceae; genus Streptomyces; species Streptomyces sp. WG5. Next base: position 213,180 of record NZ_JBNGGC010000004.1, read on the forward strand.
GAAGCGCCCGGCCGAGATGCACAGCGCCTCGACCACGGGTACGTCGAGGGTGCCGCATGCGACGCGCAGCCGCTGGGCCAGCGGCCGCAGTCGCTCCATCACCTCTCGGCCGGTCTCCCCACGCGCCGGTTCCTGACAGAGGTAGGCGACCATCTGCTCGGGCCGCACCCCTCGTCGCTCGCTGCCGGTCACCAGGCCGTGGACCAGTTGTCCGGCCGCGCCCGCCCAGTCGTCCACGTCCGCCGGAATGCCGAGCCGGGCCCGGCCGCCGAAACGGCCCCGTCCGTCCCTGTCGCGCAGGGCGACCAGGACGATGCTGTCCTCGGGGCGGTATCCGAGGAGGTACGGCAGGGCGTCGGCCAGTTCGGCGGGGGTACGCAGAGTGACCTGGTGCTCGTCGCCGGGGCCCTCGTGCGGGCGGGCGGCGCGGCCCGGCTTCACGGGCTTCGAGACGTCGCCGTTCTCGGAGGATCCGGTCGTTTCGCTGTGGTTCGTCATGGGCCGACGATCTCGCGGATCACAAAGTTCCGCTTTGCCCTGTGGATAACTGCAATCAGGGACACGTCACACGCGTCCCTGCGACAGCCGCGTCCGCCTCGCTCCGCCCGACGGCCGCGCCCGCCCCGCACGCCCCATCGCCCGGCTGTCAGTCCTGTCCTGTTGTATGGAACGCATGGAGCACACGAGCAACGCGGATCTCCGGACAGCGGCCGACACGGTCCTCGCCCGCCTCGTCGGGGACGCCTCCGGCGCCGCCCGGCTGCGGGAGGACCAGTGGCGGGCGATCGAGGCGCTGGTCGCCGACCGGCGCCGGGCCCTGGTCGTCCAGCGCACGGGATGGGGCAAGTCCGCGGTCTACTTCGTGGCGACCGCGCTGCTGCGTGACCGCGGTGCCGGGCCCACGGTGATCGTCTCCCCGCTGCTCGCGCTGATGCGCAACCAGGTCGAGGCCGCGGCCCGGGCCGGCATCCGCGCCCGGACCATCAACTCCTCCAACACCGAGGAGTGGGACGCCGTCCAGGACGAGATCGCCGCGGGCGAGGTCGACGTACTGCTGGTGAGTCCCGAGCGGCTCAACAATCCGGACTTCCGCGATCAGGTGCTGCCCAAGCTCTCCGCCGCGACCGGTCTGCTCGTGGTGGACGAGGCCCACTGCATCTCCGACTGGGGCCACGACTTCCGCCCGGACTACCGGCGGCTGCGCACCATGCTCACCGACCTCCCGGCCGGCGTGCCCGTCCTGGCCACCACCGCCACCGCCAACGCACGCGTGACCGCCGACGTGGCGGAGCAACTCGGCACCGGCGGCACGTCGGACGCGCTGGTGCTGCGCGGGCCGCTGGAACGGGAGAGCCTCAGCCTGGCTGTGCTGCGGCTGTCCGACGCCGCGCACCGGATGGCCTGGCTGGCCGACCACCTCGACGAGCTGCCGGGATCCGGAATCATCTACACGCTCACCGTGGCCGCCGCCGAGGAGGTCACCGCCTTCCTGCGGCAGCGCGGCCACACCGTCGCCTCCTACACCGGCAAGACCGAGAACGCCGACCGGCAGCAGGCCGAGGACGACCTGCTCGCCAACCGGGTCAAGGCGCTGGTCGCCACTTCGGCGCTGGGCATGGGATTCGACAAGCCCGACCTGGGTTTCGTGGTGCACCTGGGATCACCTTCCTCCCCCATCGCGTACTACCAGCAGGTCGGCCGTGCCGGGCGCGGTGTCGAGCACGCGGAGGTGCTCCTGCTGCCGGGGAAGGAGGACGAAGCGATCTGGGAGTACTTCGCTTCGCTGGCCTTCCCGTCGGAGGACCTGGTGCGCCGCACGCTCGACATCCTCGCCCACGCGGAACGCCCCTTGTCGCTGCCCGCCCTGGAGCCCCTGGTGGAGCTGCGCCGCTCCCGCCTGGAGACCATGCTCAAGGTCCTCGACGTGGACGGAGCGGTCAAGCGGGTCAAGGGCGGCTGGATCGCGACCGGGCGACCGTGGACGTACGACGCGGAGCGTTACGACTGGGTGGCGCGGCAGCGGAGAGCCGAACAGCAGGCGATGCGCGACTACGCCTCGACGACGGACTGCCGGATGGAGTTCCTGCAACGCCAACTGGACGACGAGGGGGCCAAACCCTGCGGCCACTGCGACAACTGCGCGGGTCCGCGCTTCACCGCGGACACCTCCACCGACGCTCTCGACGCCGCGCGGGTCGACCTCGGCCGGGCCGGCGTGGAGGTGGAGCCGCGCCGCATGTGGCCGACCGGGCTTCCCGCGATCGGCGTCGATCTGAAGGGGCGCATTCCGGCCGGGGAACAGGCCGGGCCGGGCCGAGCGCTGGGCCGTCTGTGCGACATCGGCTGGGGCAACCGGCTGCGACCGATGCTCTCGGCCCAGACGCCCGACGGCCCGGTGCCGGACGATGTCGCGAAGGCCGTCGTGAGAGTACTGTCCGACTGGGCGACGGGACCCGGCGGCTGGTCCTCGGGGGCGGTCGACGGCCGGCCACGTCCCGCCGGAGTGGTGACCGTCGCCTCGCGCACCCGGCCGCAACTGGTCCACTCCCTCGGGTCACACATCGCCGAGGTCGGTCGGCTGCCACTGCTCGGTTCGGTCGAGTACACGGGTGAGGCTCCCAGAGCGTCGCGCAGCAACAGCGCGCAGCGGCTCAAGGCACTCGACGGCGCCCTCTCGGTGCCGCCCGCCCTCGCCGCCGCGCTCGCCGGCCTCGAAGGCCCGGTCCTGCTCGTGGACGACTACACCGAGACCGGCTGGACCCTCGCGGTGGCGGCCCGGCTGCTCCGCCGCGCCGGCGCCCAGGGAGTGTTGCCCATGGTCCTGGCCGTGCAGGGGTGATCGCCCACCGCGGGCGCAGGCGGGGCCGGAGTTCCGTGTGGCCCCGGGTGGCGCGTTCCGTGCGTCTCCCGGTGGCGCTCTGGGTAGGGATATAGGACGCACATCATCCGATAACGGCCGTCGGTCCCAATTGCTCGTTGCCGCATCCAAGTTCGACAGGAAGAATTGAAGTCCGCTCCCCGCACGGCTCTTCCGTGATCCGGCAGGGCTTCACTGCGGTGCGGGCTCCCTCACATCCGACCCCGCCCGCAGTGCGGGCGCGTAGCCGAAGGGAGGAACGTGACCTTCGGATTCGCTCCGTCCTCGGCGGCATCGTTGTCGTCGTCCGCCGCTTCCGCCACTCGCATGCTCGAACCGGCGGAGTGGGCAGCTGCCGGAATCCCGCTGCTGCGGAATCCGCGGGAGGTAGTCAGCGGGCTGCACTCGCGGCACCGCCCCAAGCCGGCGACCGCGGTCGTGGCCGTACTCGATCCGGACGAACGACTGCGTGCGAGCGCCTCGTTCACCAGTCACCGGGCCCCGGCCGACGGGTGGATGTTCCGCAACGCGCTGCTCTCCCAGTTGCGCCGGGTGATCCCGCACGATCTGCGCCGCCGCACTCCGGTGCGCACCGCCGTCCTGCTCTACTGCCGCGAGGGCGACGCGCGTTGGACCGAAGAGGACGGCGCGTGGATGTGGGGACTGCGGGACGCGTGCACGTTGCACGGACTGCGCTGCGGCGCGTACATCACGCTGACCCGTGACGGCTGGCAGGTCCTCGGCGAGGGCCGTGGCGGGCGCCGCCCGAACACGGCGTCCACGCCGGAGCCCTTCGCCATGTCGGAGACGCCTCCCCCGTCACCGCGGACCGGCGGTGTTCCGTCGGACGTGCTGCGCCGGGCGGCCGCTCGCTGAGCGTCACGGACACGGGGTGCTCCGGCACCGGGCCGTGACGTCCAGGCCGATGTCCAGGCAAGGAAACACCCGGCCACGCCCGTACGCCGCCCAGCGAACGCCGGTCGCCCCGGCACGCGAGGGCACCCTGTGCGGGGGCCGGTACGGCGACCCATGCGTCGCACCGGTGCCCCCGCACGCGACGGTAGGACTCAGACGCCCGCGCCCAGCACCGAGTTGATCCGCTGCGGGTCACCGCAGACGATCAGCAGGGCACCGGCCCGGGAGTGGGCCACGGACAGGGCGGTGACAGCGGCGGCTTCGGGGCCTCCGTTGATCGCGACCACGACCACGGCCCGCGACGCGGCACGGTCCGCGACGGCGGCGTCCGCGTAGAAGACGTCGTCGCCCGCGTCGTGCTGCGCCCAGTAGGCGGCATCGCCGAAGGACAGTTCGTGGGCGGCCCACGGGTGTGGTTCGCCGGTGGTGATCACCAGCACGTCACCGGGGGTGCGGCCCGAGTCCAGCAGAAGGTCCACAGCCTCTTCGGCGGCGTCGAGCGCGCCTTCGGGAGAGGCCGGGACCAGCTGGATCTGCGGGGCGGCCGGGGTGGCTGCCGGAGCAGCCGGACCGGACGGGCCGGGTTTGGCCGCGGCGGCGTCGCGCGACGCGCGTTGCGTCGGAGGCGCCGGCCGCGCGGGGCCGGGACGGCCGGGGCGCGGCGGTGCCGCGGGACGGGGGCCGGGTACGGGGCGGGGGGTCGACGCGGTGCGGCCGCTGGCCGGAGTGGCGCGGGGACCCTGGGCCTTCTCGTGAATCTGAGGCTCCTCGGGACTGAGAGGCATGAGCTGATTTTTATCAAACGTTGGTGCGGCTCGCGTCGGCGGGTGGCACATGCCTGCGAGCGGATCTTTCAGAAATCGAATCCGAGCTGACCCTCGATTTCCGGAAGGCTTCCGTCCACCCCGCTACGGACCTTCTTGAGGTGCCGCCACTGGGGCAGCGCATCAAGATACGCCCACGACAACCGGTGGTGCGGGGTGGGTCCCCGCTCCTCCAGCGCGGACTTGTGCACGGGCGACGGATACCCGGCGTTGTCCGCAAAACCGAAGTCTGCATGGTCGATACCCAGTTCGGCCATCATTTTGTCGCGCTGGACCTTGGCGAGCACGGAAGCAGCCGCGACGGCCACGCAGGACTGGTCGCCCTTGATCACCGTGCGAACCTTCCAAGGCGCCCCGAGATAGTCGTGCTTGCCGTCGAGGATGACGGCGTCGGGGCGGATCGGCAGGGCCTCCAGGGCACGGACCGCCGCCAGTCGCAGCGCCGCGGTCATTCCCAGGGCGTCGATCTCCTCCGGAGAGGCGTGCCCCAGTGCGTAGGACGTCACCCAGGTCTGCAGCTCCACGGCGAGTTCGGTGCGTCGCTTGATGGTGAGCAGCTTGGAATCGGTGAGGCCGGCCGGGGGCCGACGCAGTCCGGTGATCGCGGCGCAGACGGTCACCGGACCGGCCCACGCACCGCGCCCCACCTCGTCGACACCGGCAATGATCTTTGCTCCGGTCGTAGCGCGGAGAGAGCGCTCGACGGTGTGAGTAGGTGGTTCGTACGGCATGGCGCCCTTAGCCTACGCCGCCCCGAACCTCCGGCGACACCCCGGCTCCCCAAACGGGACCCGGGCCCGCGAAGCCCGGGTTCAGACCGCGTCCGGCCGCAGCAGCGGAACCATCAGCTGGTCGATCATCTCCTCGATCTCCTGGTCCGTCCATTCACTTCCACAAACCTTCGACCGGTACATCATCATCGCCGGGATGGCGTCGAAAACGTATCCGTTGGACGCTTCCCGCCGGACCTCTCCCCGCTCTATTCCGCGGTTGACGACCTCGCGGAGCACCGCGAGGGTCGGCTCGATCACCCCTGAAACGATCACCGCATGGAAGCGTTCCGCCTGCACGCTGTCGCATTCGTGAATCACTGACCGCAAGGCGAATCCAGAGCGGGAGTACATCGCGTCGCGGGCCCTCCGGCACAGCACCAGGAGATCCTCGCGCACACTCCCGAGGTCGGGCACCGCGTCGAAGCGCGGCAGTCCGGACCGCAGCGCGTCCGCGACGAGATCCTCCTTGGACGGCCAGCGGCGGTAGACCGCCGCCTTGCCGGTCCGGGCTCCGGCGGCCACGCCCTCCATCGTCAGGCCGTTCCAGCCGACGGTGCCGAGCTGTTCCAGCGCGGCGTCGAGGATGGCGCGTTCGAGGACCGCGCCACGCCGGCGGGAGGGCGTCCGGGCGGAGGCGGCCGCCCAGTGCGAAGCAACCATGTCGAAGGTCTCCAGGATGCGGGGAAATCGGTCTTCCGGGGACAGGGCGGGCGTCGCACGACCACCACGGGGGACGGGTCGCACGACGGCACATCAAGTGAACGCTTGCGTTCACTGTTGGCGAGTCACTAACGTTGGCGCAACAGTGAACGTGATCGTTCACTAAGTCATTCGTGGGGGACACACAGTGGCAACCTCTTCCCTGATCCGAGACCAAAAGCCGGGAGCGGCCCGCCGGGACGGGCGTCCCGGCATCGCGCTCACCGTCATCGCGGCCTGCCAACTCATGGTGGTACTCGACGCGACGATTGTGAACATCGCCCTCCCGCACATTCAAGAGGCGCTCAGCTTCAGCACCACCGACCTCACCTGGGTCGTCAGCGCCTACACACTCACCTTCGGCGGTCTGCTGCTGCTCGGCGGCCGTGCCGGTGACATCCTCGGCCGTCGCCGGGTCTTCATGACCGGCATCCTGCTGTTCACCTTCGCCTCGCTGCTCGGCGGCTTCGCCCAGGAGCCCTGGCAGCTGCTGGCAGCGCGCGTCCTGCAAGGTGTGGGAGGCGCGATCGCGTCGCCCACGTCGCTCGCCCTCATCACCACCACCTTCCCCGAAGGGCCGGCACGCAACCGGGCCTTCGGTGTCTTCGCCGCCGTCTCCGCAGGCGGCGGCGCCATAGGCCTGCTGGCGGGCGGCATGCTCACCGAGTGGCTCGACTGGCGCTGGGTACTCTTCGTCAACGTGCCGATCGGCGTACTGATCGCCGTGCTCACCCCGCTGTACATCAGCGAGTCCGAGCGGCACTCCGGACGCTTCGACATCGCCGGGGCGGTGACCTCGACAGCGGGTATGGCATCCCTCGTCTATGGCTTCATCCGTGCCGCGGACGAGGGCTGGCGGGACGGGCTGACCATCGGTTCCTTCGCGGCCGCGGTGGTCCTGCTGTTCTCCTTCGTGTTCATCGAGTCGCGGGCCAAGGAGCCGATCACCCCGCTGCGGATGTTCGCCGATCGCAATCGCTCCGGCACCTACGTGATCATGCTGAGCCTGGCCGCGGCGATGTTCGGCATGTTCTTCTACATCGTGCTGTTCGTTCAGAACGTACTGGGCTACACCCCCATCCAGGCCGGTCTGGCCTTCCTGCCGGTCACGGTCGTGATCGCGCTCGGCGCGGGCCTGTCGCAGCGGTTCCTGCCGGTGTTCGGCCCGAAGCCGTTCATGCTCGTGGGCTCGGCGCTCGCCGCGATCGGGCTCGGCTGGCAGGCCCTCATCAGCTCCGACAGCACCTACGTCGGCGGCGTCCTCGGGCCGATGCTGATCTTCGGGTTCGGCATGGGGCTGAACTTCGTGACGCTGACGCTGACCGCCGTTTCCGGGGTCGCCCAGCACGAGGCGGGCGCGGCGTCCGGCCTGCTCAACGCGATGCAGCAGGTGGGCGGCTCGATCGGCCTCGCCATCCTGACGACGATGTTCGGCACGGCCACCAAGGACGAGGCGGAGAAGCAGGGGGCGGACTTCCTCACCAACGGTTCGGCGGAGCAGAAGGCGGAATTCGCCCAGACGCACCAGCTGCCGGCGCCCTGGGGACACGAAGTGCTGGCGCAGGGCATATCGGCGGCCTTCTTGCCGGCTGCCGTGATGGCCGTACTCGCCCTGGCCACGGCCTGGCTGGTGATCCGGGTACGCAAGAGCGACCTGGAGGCGCTGTCCGGCTCGGCCGGGCCGGGGATGGGCTGACCGGGCGGTACCCCGGACCGGGCGGTGTCCACCGGCGGGCGTCATGGGCGCTCGCCGGTGCCCGCGCCGTCGGCACCCGGTCCGCAGCGTGCCGGACCGGGAGAGCAAGACGAAGAACAGCGGCGCGACGACCGACACCAGCGGCAACCACCCCATGCCCTACCCCCTCGTGACACTCCCGGCCAGGCTCACTCCCCGCACAACGGTTGTCACGACAACGGACGAGCGGTCACGCAGAGTTCCCGTCGCATACGGAGAGTCCGCTAAGCCGGCGCCGGCATCCACTCGGGCAGCGCCTCGACCCGTCCCGCCCACTCGGGCGGCGGCGCTCCGGCCTCGCCCGCGGCGACCACCCCGCCCACGATGGCACAGGTCGTGTCCACATCCCCGCCGACCTGGGCGGTCGTCCAGAAAGCGTGCTCGTAGGCTCCGAGAGAGCGCGCCGCGGACCAGAGGGCGAAGGGAACCGTGTCGTGCGCGGTGGTACGCCTGCCGCAGCCCAGCACCGCCGCGACCGTGGTCGCGTCGCCGTAGTCGAGCATGTCCCGGGCGCGTCGCAGCCCGGCGCCGACCGCGCTCTTCGGCACCAGGGCGATCACCCCGTCCAGGAGCGCGTGGGGGGTGGGAGGGCCGCCGGGGTCCGCGGCCAGTGCGGCGGCCGCGGCGACCGCCATGGCGCCGACCACGGCCTCGCGGTGCTGATGCGTGGGGTAGGCCGAGATCTCCGCCTGATGGGTCGCCTGCTCCGGGTCGTCCGCGTACCAGGCGCCCAGGGGCGCGATGCGCATCGCGGCGCCGTTGCCCCAGGAGCCCTGGCCGTTGAACAGCGCGGCGGCGAGCTCGCGCCAGTCACCGCCTTCCCGGACCAGTCGCAGCAGCCGGTTGACGGCGGGGCCGTAGCCGCGGTCGACGTCGTGGTGCCGGGCGAAGGAGAGCGCCAGCGCGTCCTGGTCGATGCGGTGGTGGGCGGCCAGGACGGAGACCACGGAGCAGGCCATTTCCGTGTCGTCCGTCCACTGCCAGGTGCCGGGGGGCAGCTCGCGGCATTTCAGCAGCGGGTAGTTCGCCGGCAGGAAGAACTGTGAGCCCAGCGCGTCGCCCACCGACAGTCCGCGCAGGCTGGACAGGGCCCGGTCCAGGCGCCCGTCGGGAGATGAATGAGCGGTCATCGCCCTGCCACTCTATCCGGTGATCCCGTACGGTTCCGGATCTCGCCAGCGATCGAACGGACGGTCAAGGGTGTACTTGCCGTCGTCACCGAGAACGAGCATGCGCATCTCACCGTTCCCGGGGTTCGACAGCGACTCGAATTCCGCGACCGTCCAGTGGAACCACCGCATGCAGAACAGCCGCATCGCCAGGCCGTGGGTCACCAGGAGGACGTTCGGCGGATGGTCGGAGTCCTCGAAACTGCGGAACAGGCTCTCCAGGAAGCCGCCGACCCGGTCGTACACGTCGGCACCGGACTCGCCCTGGGCGAAGCGGTAGAAGAAGTGGCCGTAGGCGTCCCGGTAGGCCTTCTGCAGGCGTACGTCGTCGCAGTCCTGCCAGTTGCCCCAGTCCTGCTCACGCAGCCGGGGCTCCTCCCGTATCCGTATGAGTTCGGGATCGAGGCGGAAGGAGCGCAGTGTCTCGTGGGTCCGGCGGTACGGGGAGACGTACACGCTGACCCGCTCGTGGCCGAACACCTCGCGCAGCCTCCTGCCCGTCTCCTCTGCCTGCGCCCGGCCCCGTTCTGTGAGGGCCAGCGCGTGGTCGGGCTCGCGCTCGTACACGGAGTCATCGACATTGCCCGTCGACTCGCCGTGCCGGACAAGAACGATGCGCCGTGGTCGTGCCATGTCAGAACCCTAGATCGAAACGGACGGAGCCAAGCACTCGGACGGGCCCCGTACGGCGTACGTCACACAGTCTCCCCGTCCGGGTCGGCACCCGTCGGGCGCCGGGGCGGCCGGGATCCGATCTCAAACGGTCCACGAAGGTTCCAGCTGCACGATGTCCCCCGTCAGTGCCGCGACATCGGCCTCCGTCTGAGCCCGCAGGGCGAGCCGCTCCACCCTCTCGGTGCGGTACTTGCCGTGCTCGGCGGCCGACCGCCACATGGACAGCACCAGGTACTCGTTCCCCGGCGCCTCGCCGAACAGCCCGCGGACCATACCGGGCGAACCGGCCATCGCGGGATTCCAGACCTTCTCCTGCATGAGGACGTAGTGCTCGGCCCGCTCCTCGTGGACGCGACAGAGTGCCACCCGCAGCAGGTCGGCGTCGGTGAAGCGCGGTTCGAACCCGGTCTTCACGTCGAACCGGTAGTCGAAGAGACGTACCTGGGCATCCTTGAAGGTGCCTGCCTGGGCCGAGGCGAGCCGGTCGTGGGAACGGGCCATGAACGAGTCGTAGAAGGCACGGCTCTCCCAGAAGGCGAAGACATGCGCCACGTCCTGCCTCCCCCTGCTCCAGCCACCCCCCTGCCCCCGAAAACCCGGCTCCCCCGGAAGCCCCGCCCACTTCCGCTGCCCCCGCTCGAAACCGCGGCGGTCCACCACGGTGCAGCGAATCCACTTGACCAGCACCGCGCCATGGTAAGGCCAGGGAACGCGGTACCGGTCACTCTCCGCGGGACCGCTTGCCCGCACCAGGCTCGCTGCGCGTGGCAGGATGGGCAACCGACCGTGACCACTCGGCAGTTGAGGTGGCCGGGCAGGGACGCGGGACCAGGGAAGGGGATGTTCGTGAACCGCCTCAACAAGGGCATTCGCAAGGTCGAGGTCGCACTGCGGTGGGACCCCAGTCCGGCGGGGCAGCCGGCCGCCGACCTGGACGTCGTCGCCGGGACCTATCCGGTGGGTGACCCGTACGGCGACCCGGCCTATGTGGTGCACTTCGACAGCCGCTCCCCCGACGGCACCATCTATCTGAACCGGGACAGCCGGGACGGCAAGGGCTTCGGCTTCGACGAGGTCATGACGCTGGAGCTGGAGCGGCTCGACGCGCGGTACACGCGCGTGGTGGTGGGCGTCGCGATCCAGCAGCGCGCCGAGGACCGGACCTTCGCAGACGTGGGCAACCCGGGACTGCGCATCCGTGAGGGCTACACCGACCTTGCCACGGACGACTTCAGCGGGGTCCTGGGCGCGTCGGCGGCGACGGTCGCCGAGTTCGTCCGGGACGAGACGGGGGCATGGGAGTTCCGGGCCGGCGTCCACGGTTTCGAGGGGGATCCCGCGGCGTTCGCCGCCACGATGGGTGCGACACGCCGCCCCTGACAGCGCCCGGTGCGTGAGTAACCGGCGCATGAGCAGCCGGCGCATGAGCAGCCGGCGCATGAGCAGCCGGCGCATGAGTAAGGGGCGTCCGCCATGGCGGACGCCCCTTACTCATGTGGACCTACGGATCAGCTGCAACCGCTGGTCGAGCCGCAGCCCTCGCAGATGTAGCAGGAACCGGCTCGCTGCATCTTCGTTCCGCAGGAGAAGCACAGCGGGGCGTCGGCCTGGATGCCCAGCTGCATCTCCACCAGCTCGGCGCTGGTGTGAGCCTGCTGCGGAGCGGGCTTGGCCGCCTCGACCTCGGCCTTCGGCGTGACGACGGCCTTCAGCTCCTGGGCGCGCGGCGCCGACTGGGCCAGGCCCTCGACGTCGAGCTCGTCGTCGGACGGCTCGTACGAGCCCGTCTCCAGGTGGCGCTGACGCTCTTCGGCGGAGTGGATGCCGAGCGCGGAGCGCGTCTCGAAGGGCAGGAAGTCCAGCGCCAGGCGGCGGAAGATGTAGTCGACGATCGACTGCGCCATCCGCACGTCCGGGTCGTCCGTCATACCGGCCGGCTCGAAGCGCATGTTGGTGAACTTCGAGACGTACGTCTCCAGCGGCACGCCGTACTGGAGGCCGACGGAGACCGCGATGGAGAAGGCGTCCATCATTCCCGCGAGGGTCGAACCCTGCTTGGACATCTTCAGGAAGACCTCGCCGAGACCGTCGTCCGGGTAGGAGTTGGCGGTCATGTAGCCCTCGGCGCCGCCGACCGTGAAGGACGTGGTGATGCCGGGACGGCCCTTCGGGAGGCGCTTGCGTACCGGACGGTACTCGACGACCTTCTCGACCGTCTCGCGGATGGTCGCCTCGGCCTTCTCCGCGACGGCGTCCGTCGCGGACTTGTCCTTGGTCTTGGCGGAGAGGGGCTGGCCGACCTTGCAGTTGTCGCGGTAGATCGCGAGCGCCTTGACGCCCATCTTCCAGGCCTCGAAGTAGACCTCCTCGACGTCCTCGACGGTCGCCGACTCCGGCAGGTTGACCGTCTTGGAGAGGGCGCCGGAGATCCACGGCTGGATGGCGGCCATCATGCGGACGTGTCCCATCGCGGAGATGGAACGCTCGCCCATGGCGCAGTCGAAGACCTCGTAGTGCTCGTGCTTGAGGCCGGGGGCGTCGATCACGTTGCCGTGCTCGGCGATGTGGGCGACGATCGCCTCGATCTGCTCCTCCTGGTAACCCAGGCGGCGCAGGGCCTGCGGGACGGTGCCGTTGACGATCTGCATCGAGCCGCCGCCGACCAGCTTCTTGAACTTGACCAGGGCGAGGTCGGGCTCGAGGCCGGTGGTGTCGCAGGACATCGCCAGACCGATGGTGCCGGTCGGGGCGATGACGGACGCCTGGGCGTTACGGAAACCGTTCTTCTCGCCGAGGCGCAGCACGTCCTGCCAGGCCTCGGTGGCGGCGGCCCAGATCGGCGTGTCCAGGTCGTCCATACGGACGGCCTTGGCGTTCTCGTCGGAGTGCTGCTTCATGACCCGCAGGTGCGGCTGCGCGTTGCGGGCGTAGCCGTCGTACGGGCCGACGATCGCGGCGAGCTCGGCGGAGCGCCGGTACGACGTGCCGGTCATCAGCGAGGTGATGGCGCCGGCCAGGGCACGGCCGCCGTCGGAGTCGTACGCGTGGCCGGTCGCCATCAGCAGGGCGCCGAGGTTGGCGTAGCCGATGCCGAGCTGGCGGTAGGCGCGGGTGTTCTCGCCGATCTTCTGGGTCGGGAAGTCCGCGAAGCAGATGGAGATGTCCATCGCGGTGATGACGAGCTCGACGACCTTCGCGAAGCGCTCGGCGTCGAAGGACTGGTTGCCCTTGCCGTCGTCCTTCAGGAACTTCATCAGGTTCAGCGAGGCGAGGTTGCAGGACGTGTTGTCCAGGTGCATGTACTCGCTGCACGGGTTCGAGCCGTTGATCCGGCCGGACTCCGGGCAGGTGTGCCAGTGGTTGATGGTGTCGTCGTACTGGATGCCCGGGTCGGCGCAGGCCCAGGCGGCCTCGGCCATCTTGCGGAAGAGCGCCTTGGCCTCGACCTCCTCGATGACCTCGCCGGTCATGCGGGACGTCAGACCGAACTTGCCGCCGTCCTGGACGGCCTTCATGAACGTGTCGTTCACGCGGACCGAGTTGTTGGCGTTCTGGTACTGGACGGACGTGATGTCGTCGCCGCCCAGGTCCATGTCGAAGCCCGCGTCGCGCAGGGCGCGGATCTTCTCCTCCTCCTTGACCTTGGTCTCGATGAAGTCCTCGATGTCGGGGTGGTCGACGTCGAGGATGACCATCTTGGCGGCGCGGCGGGTGGCGCCACCGGACTTGATCGTGCCGGCGGAGGCGTCGGCGCCGCGCATGAAGGAGACCGGGCCGGAGGCGTTGCCGCCGGAGGAGAGCAGTTCCTTGGAGGAGCGGATCCGGGAGAGGTTCAAACCCGCGCCCGAACCCCCCTTGAAGATCATGCCCTCTTCCTTGTACCAGTCGAGGATCGACTCCATGGAGTCGTCGACGGACAGGATGAAGCAGGCGGACACCTGCTGCGGCTGGGGCGTGCCGACGTTGAACCAGACGGGGCTGTTGAAGCTGAAGATCTGGTGCAGGAGGGCGTAGGCCAGCTCGTGCTCGAAGATCTCGGCGTCGGCGGGCGAGGCGAAGTACTTGTGGTCCTCACCGGCCTTCCGGTACGTCTTCACGATGCGGTCGATGAGCTGCTTCAGGCTCACCTCGCGCTGCGGGGTGCCGACGGCGCCCCGGAAGTACTTGCTGGTGACGATGTTGACCGCGTTCACCGACCAGAACTCGGGGAACTCGACGCCACGCTGCTCGAAGTTGACCGAGCCGTCGCGCCAGTTGGTCATGACGACGTCACGACGCTCCCAGGCCACCTCGTCGTAGGGGTGGACTCCGGGAGTGGTGTGGACGCGCTCGACGCGGAGTCCCTTGCCCGCCTTGGTGCCCTTGGCGCGGGAACTCCGTGCCGGACCGCTCGCCGTCTCTGTCATGCCGCCTCCCATGTACGGGCGAAAACGCCCTGAAGTGCCCCGATTGTTCCCGTGGCACGGTGTTCTGTCTTGTATTGCGGGCATCTCTCGCTACCGCCCGCAACAGGTCTTTGTCACTCGCCGCCGTCCGGCCGGGCCCGGGCGCCGAAGTCCGGGTCCGGCCCGCCGGTCAGTCGGCGGCGCCTGCGGGCTCGGGGACCTGTGCCGCCCCCGTGGACCCGCGGTCGTTCTCCTGGCTCCCCGCACCGGCGTCGTCGCCGTCCCCGCCGGGGCGCCCCGTCGCCTCCCTGAGCTCCGCGATCGCGGCCTCGAAGTCCTCGAGCGAGTCGAACGCCCGGTAGACGGAGGCGAATCGCAGATAGGCGACGAGGTCGAGTTCCTGCAAAGGACCGAGTATGGCCAGCCCCACGTCGTGGGTGGTCAGCTCGGCACTTCCGGTGGCCCGCACCGCCTCCTCGACCCGCTGGCCGAGCTGGGCGAGCGCGTCCTCGGTGACGGGCCGGCCCTGGCAGGCCTTGCGCACACCGTTGATGATCTTGGTCCGGCTGAACGGTTCGGTGACCCCGGACCGCTTCACCACCATGAGCGAGCACGTCTCCACGGTCGTGAAACGACGGGAGCAGTCAGGACACTGGCGGCGCCGGCGGATCGACGTGCCGTCGTCGGTCGTACGGCTGTCGACGACACGGCTGTCGGGGTGCCTGCAGAAGGGGCAGTGCATGATCTCCGAACCCTCCTCACAGCAGACTCAATGGCCTCGGAAGGCCCTTCAGGCCCCTCGAAGCAGCCCCCAGCATAGGCGATCGCGGCAGGGCCGAAGACCCGGGGGACCACAACTTGTGGGCTGCTGATGCAATCCAACCACTAGATGTGGGGATCGACTCATACATACACGCCCTGCGTTCGCATCGCTCCCGTACGTACCGGCCGTGGGTGCGGAGTCGCCGCACGGCCCGGACGGCGCGCACGCGCACGGGCACCACACGGGCACGCAAGGGCGGTACGGCCCGCAGGCGCGGCGGACACGGGCGCGCGAACGCGTCGACCGCCGGCATGCGGAGATACCGTGGGCACCGCGAGAAGGGCGCGTGGGGCTACCGCACAGATGAGGGACCCACGCCGTCGAACGGAACGCCGGATGGCAGACTGGAGCGACACCCCCGAGGCTGCCACCACGGCGGTGAAGAGTACCGCAATGGACCCTTTCGTCCGCCGGCACCGCGCAGGCATCGCGCAGGCCATACACCCCGACATGGCATCCGGGCGAACGATTCGCGATTTTTCACTCGAACGTGTGTTTGGCGCAACCTTTCGAAAGCTACTACCGTTGTGCAGCAGGGAGACCATCGAGAGGGGCCGACGTGACCACCACTGCCGACAGTGCCGCCATCACTGCCCAGGACCGCCCCCAGGGCCGACCTGAGCCGGTACATGCCATGAGCGACGCCGTGAATCCAGAGGGGCACAAGCGCTCCCTGCCAGGCCGACCTCCTGGCATCCGGGCGGACAGTTCGGGACTCACCGACCGCCAGCGCCGGGTGATCGAGGTGATCCGCGACTCGGTGCAGCGACGCGGCTACCCGCCGTCCATGCGGGAGATCGGCCAGGCCGTCGGCCTCTCCAGCACCTCCTCCGTCGCACACCAGCTGATGGCGCTGGAGCGCAAGGGCTTCCTGCGCCGCGACCCGCACCGCCCGCGCGCCTACGAGGTGCGCGGCTCCGACCAGGTCTCCTCCGTGCAGCCCACGGACACCGCCGGCAAGCCGGCCGCGTCGTACGTCCCGCTCGTCGGGCGCATCGCCGCCGGTGGCCCGATCCTCGCCGAGGAATCCGTCGAGGACGTCTTCCCGCTTCCCCGGCAGCTGGTCGGTGACGGCGAGCTGTTCGTCCTGAAGGTCGTCGGCGACTCGATGATCGAGGCCGCCATCTGCGACGGCGACTGGGTCACCGTCCGCCGCCAGCCGGTCGCCGAGAACGGCGACATCGTGGCCGCGATGCTCGACGGCGAAGCCACCGTCAAGCGCTTCAAGCGTGAGGACGGCCACGTCTGGCTCCTTCCGCACAACTCGGCGTACGAGCCGATCCCCGGTGACGACGCGACCATCCTCGGCAAGGTGGTGGCCGTACTGCGCCGCGTCTGAGCGCCACGGCGGGCGGGTACGCCGCGACAGCGACCCGCCGACCCGACCGGGCCCCGGAACCTCTGCGCCGGTTCCGGGGCCCCGCGCTGTGTGGAGGGCCAGGCCCCGGTGACCGCCGTGTGGGGCACCGCGTTCAGCCGCCCTCCGCCGCCGTCTCCGTCTCCGTTTCCATCTGCCGTGCCGTCGCGTCGATCGCGGCGAGTGACCTGCGGACCTGATTGCGGTCCGTGGTGAACCAGAACTCGGGCAGCGACGCCTTCAGATAGCTTCCGTACCGGGCCGTCGCCAGTCGCTGATCCAGAACGGCGACCACACCGCGGTCGCCCGACGCCCGGATCAGGCGGCCCGCGCCCTGGGCCATCAGCAACGCGGCATGCGTGGCGGCGACCGCCATGAAACCGTTACCGCCGGCCTCCTCCACCGCCTTCTGGCGGGCGCTCATCAAGGGGTCGTCGGGGCGTGGGAACGGAATCTTGTCCATGACGACCAGTTGGCAGCTCGGCCCGGGGACATCCACCCCCTGCCAGAGCGACAGCGTGCCGAAGAGGCAGGTCTTCGGGTCGGCGGCGAAGTTCTTGATCAGCTCACCGAGCGTCTCCTCGCCCTGGAGAAGGATCGGGTACTCGGGGATGCGGGAGCGCAGTTCCTCGGCGGCCAGCTGGGCTGCCCGCATCGAGGAGAACAGCCCCAGCGTACGACCGCCTGCGGCCTGGATCAGCTCCGTCAGCTCGTCGAGCATGTCGCCGCGGTCGCCGTCGCGGGCGGGGCGCGCCAGGTGCTTGGCGACGTACAGGATGCCCTGCTTGCGGTAGTCGAAGGGCGACCCCACGTCGAAACCCTTCCACTGGGGGACGTCATCGCCCTCGGTGCCCTCCGGGGCGAGGCCGAGGGATGCTCCGACGCCGTTGAAGTCGCCGCCCAGCTTCAGGGTCGCGGAGGTCAGGACGACCGAGCGGTCCGCGAAGAGCTTCTCGCGCAGCAGGCCGGCGACGGACATGGGGGCGACCCGCAGGGAGGCACCGAAGCGGTCGTGCCGCTCGTACCAGACGACGTCCCACTCGGAACCGTTCGTGATCCGCTCCGCCACGTCGTGCACGGACTCCACGGAGGCCAGCGCCTGCTTGCGCACGGCGTCCTCGTCCTGCACGGACTTGTCGCGGGTGGCACCGATCGCCGAGATGACCGTACGGCAGGCGTCGCGCAGCGCCATCAGCGCGTAGCCGAGGTCCTCCGGGATCTCCTCCAGCCGGCCCGGCAGCGCCAGCTCCATCAGCCGCTCGAACCCCTCGGCCGCGGTCTGGAGCTGGTCGGCGGCCTTCTCGTTGACGAGTTTCGCGGCCCGCCGCACCGCGCGGTTGACCTGGCCGGGCGTGAGTTCACCGGTGGCCACCCCGGTGACCCGGGAGACCAGCTCGTGCGCCTCGTCGACGATCAGCACCTCGTGCTGCGGCAGGACCGGGGCGCCCTCGATGGCGTCGATGGCGAGCAGCGCGTGGTTGGTGACGACGACGTCGGAGAGCTTGGCGCGCTCGCGAGCCATCTCGGCGAAGCACTCGGCGCCGTAGGCGCACTTCGAGGCGCCCAGACACTCCCGGGAGGACACCGACACCTGCGACCAGGCCCGGTCGGAGACACCGGGCGTCAGGTCGTCGCGGTCGCCGCTCTCGGTCTCGTCCGCCCAGTCACGCATCCGCAGCAGGTCCTGGCCCAGCTTGCTGGTGGGGGTGGCGGCCTCGAACTGGTCGAAGAGGCCCTCCTCCTCGTCCTGCGGGACTCCCTCGTGGAGTCGGTGCAGGCACAGGTAGTTCGACCGGCCCTTGAGCATCGCGAACTCCGGGCGGCGGCGCAGCTGGGGATGGAGCGCGTCGACCGTGCGGGGCAGGTCCCGCTCGACCAGCTGGCGCTGCAGGGCCAGGGTCGCGGTGGCCACGACGACCCGCTCCCCGTGTGCCAGCGCGGGCACCAGATAGCCCAGCGACTTGCCGGTGCCGGTGCCGGCCTGGACCAGCAGGTGGGAGCCGCCGTCGATGGCTTCCTCGACGGCTTCGGCCATGGCTACCTGGCCGGGACGCTCCGTGCCGCCGACGGCGGTGACGGCGGCGTGCAGGAGTTCGGGGAGTGAGGGCTTCGTCATAGCGCGACCACCCTACGGCCCGGGACTGACAAACGGGCGGGCAAGGCCGGAGGGACGGCCTGGAGGGTCCGGAGGGGCGGGAGAGACCGGCGGGGCAAGAGGGACCGGAGGGACAAGAGGGACAAGAGGGGCCGAAGGGGCCGGAGGGGCCGAAGGAGCGAGAGGGGCCGCAGCGGCAAGAGGGAGCCGTAGCCGTAGGGGCAGCAGAGACCGGAGAAATCAGAGAGGCTGAAGAAACCGGAGGGGTGACGGGAACCGGAGGGGTGACAGGGACCGGAGGGATAGGAAGGACTGACGGGCTTCAGGGAGGGCGAGGGCAAGGGTGGGCTCCTTGGCGGGTGAGGGGCCGGTCCGCGCGCGGGGGCGGCACTGATCAAGCCGTCGAACCGGGCCACACGACGCTACGGCAGTTCGCACGGCGTCCGGTCGCGGATCATGAGGGCGGCCCGCTTGGCGGGCAGGTCGACCTCGGCCGAGAACCGGAACCCGGCACCGAGGAACGCGGCGACGGAGGCCGTGTTGCGGACGTCGGGTTCGGCGAGCACACGCGTGCAGCCGGGCCGCCTCGCGAGGACGAGGTCGGCGACGGCACCGATCAGCGTGGTCCCGACGCCCTGCCCGCGGTCGGCGACATCGCCGATCAGAAGGTGGAGGCCGGTGTCGTGCGGCCGGACGGGGCAGTACCGGGCCAGCGGGTCGAGGTCGGCCCGGTAGATCTCCCAGTAGCTCATCGGCACGCCGTCCAGCACGCCGACGCACGGGACGCTGCGCCCGTCACCGGCGAGCTGCGCCCGTACGTGCTCCTCGGTCACACTCTCGGGTCCGGTCAGCTCCCAGAACGCGGCGACGGCGGGATCGTTCATCCAGCGGCTGATGAGCGGCACGTGCTGTCCGACACGGACGGGTGCCAGGTGGAACACCCCCACGGGGGTGAGGGCCGGCCCCCAGTCGGCGACACGGTCGAGCAGGTCGTCACCGGCCCGTGCCGTCTCCGTTTCGGCGCGGTCGTTGCCCTCCCTCCCGAAGAGGGCGACGAACTCCTCGGGAAGGTGCAGGTCCAGGGTGTCGTCGGGGCCGGCGTCGGTGGAAGCCACGGTGTCGCTCTTTCGGGAGAGGAGAGGGGGGCGAGAGTCGGAGTACGGGTTGTCGGCCTGCTCAGGAGTGCAGCGGGTTGGTGAGGGTGACGTAGACGGACTGGTTGTCCACCGGGCCGACGAGTTCGTCGAGGCCGTGCAGCCGGGTGAGCAGGTTCGCCTTGCAGCGGAGGACGGGCGAGTCGAGGAGGTGGGCCGGCAGCGGACTGCGCAGCGGCTCGGGGCCCGAGGCGACCTCGCGGAGGAGGCGGCGGAACGCCGCGAGCAGCAGTCGCTCGTCGGCGAGGCGCTGGGAACCGAAGTCGCCGATGAGGCCGAACACGTTGTTGATGGCCAGGTAGTAGGCGAAGCGCTCGTCGACGACCTCGTCGGCGACGAACGTGTCGCTGTACTCGCCGATGCCGGGCAGCCGGGCGTCGAGTTCAGCCCGCCGGGACTCGCGGAAGTAGTAGCCCTGGTTGTCTCGGTAGCGGCCGCCCGAGGGCCAGCCGTCGGCGTCCAGCAGGACGAGGGTGTTCTGCTGGTGCGCCTCCAAGGCGACGCCGGCGTGGGCGTCCAGCCACAGCACGGGACGTACGACGTGGTGGAGGTAGCGCAGGAACCACTCGGCGGCGACGGCCGTGCGGGGGCGGCCGGTCCGCCCGGCGAGTCGGGCGACGACCTCGGCCAGCCGGGAGCGCGGGGCGCGGGAGGAACGCCGGTCGGAGCCGTCCGCCTGACCGTGCGGCCACGGCGCGACGAGACCGGCGACGCAGGTGACGTCGTCCGAAGGCCGGAACGGGTTGTGCCGGATGAGGACGTCGAGCCCGCGCACGGGGCTGCCGTCCGGTCCGTCGACGGCGAGCCAGGCCGGGTCGCGGACGATGTCGAAGTCCGGGTGGGCCGCCTGCCACTGTCGGGACAGGCCGCGTCGCAGCAGACGGTGCACCTCCACTCCGCGGTGGAGTTCCTTGCGGAGGTTCTCCCGGCGGGAGTTGGTGATGTTCAGGGCCAGCGAGAGTTTGAGCATGGCCGGGGCACCGGTTCGGTGGACGGTCCGCAGGGAGGAGGTGGGATGCCAGGGGGCACCCTGGACACCGAGGTCCCTGAGCAGTCCCGTGTCCAGCAGGGCCGCGGTCTCGGGTCGGTGCCGTACCGCGCGGAACTGCCAGGGATGCAGGGGGAGGACCGCGTATCCGTCCGGCGGCGCCGGCCCGTCTCCGGCGAGGCGTGTGGTCAGCTCGGGCGCGGTGACCGGCCGGCCGCGCTCCGTCCAGGCCGAGTCGGTGGCGAGTACGGAGGGCGCGACGGCCAGCCAGTGCAGCGGGAAGGAGCCGCGCAGTTCGGGTGAGTACAGCCGCGACTCCGCATCGGTGAGGCCCTCGCGGCTCTTCGGTGTGGGATGCAGCGGATGCCCGAGAAGCAGGGCTTGCTCGGCGGCGAGGAAAAGGTCGGGGCCGCCGGAGGGGCCGGGACCGCCGGACGGATCTGCGCCGTCCGACGGATCTGCGCCGTCGAAGCGACCGGAGCCGCCGGAGGGACCGGAGCCGCCGGAGGAGCGTTCCCGGCGGTCGCGCAGGAATGCGGCGGTACGACGGACGGAGTCGGCGACTGCCACGACGAGTTCGGCCTCGTCGGGCCCCGGGTCGCCGGACGTCTCCCGGGCGAGCAGAGCGGCGACCGTGACCGCGTCCACGGACGGAGCCGAGGCGGGGGCACCGGCCAGGCGCGGCGGGCCGAAGCCGTGCCGGCCCGTCCGGGACCAGTAGTGGACGGGAACGGTCAGGGCGGTGCCGCTCGCGGGGAGCGGCACGTGGAGAACACCGTTGCCGGGAGCGGGCACATCGCTCTCGCGGGCCCAGCAGCGGAGGAGGTTCTCCACGGCCGCCGCCTGGGCCACGGCGTAGGTGTCGCCGTGGTGCGCGAGGTCCGGTACGGGCCCGGGGACGGTGGCAGACACCGGTGTGGGCGGGGGCGTGCGTACGGTGACGGCGGCGGGTGCCGAACGCGGTGCGGGATCGGTGTGCGACGTGGGCAACGTGGGTCCTCTTGACGTGCTGTGTCCGGGCGGCGGATCTCAACGCGGAGCGCGCACCCCGCACGGCGGGGCGTGGTCGCCGAGGCTTCGGTCCACCGCCTCGACCGCGTCGGCCAGTCGCTCCAGGACCGCTGTCGTCTGCTCCTCGGTGACGATCAGCGGCGGCAGCAGGCGTACGACGTTCGCGGCCGGGCCGGTGACGTCCACGATCAATCCGCGGCGCAGACACTCCCGTTGGACGGAGGCCGCGAGTCCGGCGGCGGGACCGGGGCGGACGCTGTCGGCGGGGGTGCCGGGCGCACCGTCCGGCGCGACCAACTCGATGCCGAGCACGAGGCCCCGCCCCCGCACGTCGCCGACGAACGGAAACACCTCGGCCAGTCCGCGCAGTCGGGTCAGTATCCGCGCGCCCAGCGCGGCGGCGCGCTCGGCGAGGCGGTGTTCGCGGACGTGGGCAAGGGTCGCCGCTCCTGCGGCCAGGGCGAGTTGGTTACCGCGGAAGGTGCCGCTTCCGGGTTCGCCCGCGTGCAGGTCGGCGTGGTGCACCACCGCGGCCAGCGGCAGGCCGCCGCCGGCCGCCCCGGAGAGGATCAGGACGTCGGGGAGGACTCCACTGTGTTCGACCGCCCAGAAGGCGCCGGTCCGCCCGACGCCCGTCGCGGTCTCGTCGGCGATCAGCGGGACGGAACGCTCGGCCGTGATACGCCGCATGCGCCGCATCCAGGTGTCCGACGCGGGAAACACGCCGTCCTCGCTCCGGACCGGTTCCAGGATCACCCCCGCGTGGAGGTTCCGCCCCGGCCGGCGATCGCCGAGGGCGGACTCGGTCCCGTCCGCGGCGAGTTCATCCCCGCTTCGGCCTGAGACGGCGCCCGGGCGGTGTGCGTCACCCGGGTACGGAAGCCGGGTGACGGGGGCGCCGCAGACGTCGCCGGGCCCCGTGCAGGCCTCTGGAACCGGCCCGTTGACCTGGGGGGTGAAGGTGACGACCCGACTCCGCCCGGTGGCGGCGCGGACCAGTCCGACCGCGGTGACGAGCGGGTCCGTGACGGCCGGTCCGCAGAACCGCACGCGTGCGTGATCGGCGAGGCCTGGCGGCAGGGTGCGCAGCAGTTCGGTGACGAAGGCGTCCTCGACAGGGGTGGTGAGATTCATGACCTGCAAGGGGGCGCCCGAGTCGAGCACCTTGCGGATCGCCTCGAGGACCACCGGGTGATGGTGGCCCAAGGCCAGTGCCCCCGCTCCCGAGACGCAGTCCAGGTAGCGGCGACCGTCCGCACCCTCGATGGTGAGACCACGGGCCCGGACCGGCACGACCGGCAGAGTCCGTACGCAGGTACGCGCCGCCTGCTCACGCGACGGCCGGCGCTTCGCCGCCTTCTCCCGTGCGGTGCGCGCCGGCGCGGACACCTCATCGGCCAAGCCCTCGCCCGCGGTCGGCCCGGCGTTCCCGCCCCCGGACGCAAACCTCCTGTACGCGGTTTCCGCCACGGCTCTCTGACCTCCCGCTGTCCAGACGCGACCCGATGCGCCGGGTCGCCCTCGGCACGGGGACCGCACCCGGACAGCAGGCCCCCACCGCTACCAACCGTGGACCGTCCTCCGGGTTACGGGTTGCCTGGAGTTCCCCGGCGCGGCGGGACGACGTCCCCCGGCCATGAGGTCACCGTGTCGGCCACCATCACCGGCGCCGTACGGAACACTTCGGCACACATCGTTCGGCCGCCCCTCCAACCGGAGCCTGCTCGTAGCGAAACCGTTGCCGTTCCACCGGGCTTCCCCCACAGCGAACCAATAGTGTGTGGTGCCGTTCCAGTGCAGTTCACCGTAGTAGGGGGAAGTCAACACCATGCGATCCATACGGCCGTCGTTCACCACGCGCGGGCACAGGCGCGGGCGGCGCAGCACGTCTCCTGTGCCGGTCGCCGTGGCGCTTGTCTCGGCACTCGCGCTCACCGCCACCGCCTGCGAGTCCGGCGACCCCGAGGCGGGCGGCGACGCCTCGGCCTCCGCGTCCACCGCGGACGGCGGCAACGGTGAGATCCGGATCCCGGACCACATCAAGGACAAGCTCAAGGAACACGGGATCGACGTAGACGAGTGGAAGAACGGCGCCTGGAAGAACTGGAACAAGGACGACTGGCTGCGCGAGGCGCAGGACTTCGTCAACCCGATCATCGAGGACCTGTGGGACCCGGACCGTATGCGGGAGGCCGAGCAGCCCGAGCAGGAGGTCGACGACAGCGACCTCTCCGGTGACCAGGGCGTCACCGACCCGGAGCCGCAGCCGGTGCAGGCGAAGGCCGTGCCGCCCAAGTACCACGACAGCGCCGCCACCGCGGGCAAGCTGCTCTTCGACTCCCCCCAGGGCTCGATGGTCTGCTCGGCGACCGTCGTGGCGGACCCGGCCAACCCCGGCAAGTCCAACCTGGTGTGGACGGCCGGCCACTGCGTGCACGCGGGCAAGAAGGGCGGCTGGTACCGCAACATCGCGTTCGTGCCGTCGTACAACGACGCCGGCAAGTCCACCGAGGAACTGCAGAACGCCACCAAGGAGGAGGTCGCTCCCTATGGCGTCTGGTGGGGCGACTGGGCCCAGACCTCGGACCAGTGGATCGAGCAGGGCGGCGCGACGGGCGGTGACGGCGCCTCGTACGACTACGCCGTCATTCATGTGACGCCGGAGAAGGGCAGCGACGGCAAGTCTCTGGAGGAGACGGTCGGTGCGGCGCTTCCGGTGGACTTCGACGCCCCCGCCGTGCCGCAGATCGACAGCGTGAAGGCGATCGGCTACCCGGCCGCGCCGCCGTACGACGGTCAGAAGCTGTTCCAGTGCGAGGACGAGCCCGGGCGGCTTTCGCTCAGCGCTTCGGACCCGACGATGTACCGCATCGGCTGCACCATGACCGGCGGTTCGTCCGGCGGTGGCTGGGTAGCGGCCGGGTCCGACGGCAAGCCGGTGCTGGTGTCCAACACCTCGATCGGCCCGGTGACGGCCGGCTGGCTGGCCGGTCCGCGGCTGGGCGAGGAGGCCAAGGGCGTGTTCGACGCGGTGAGCGGCAAGTTCGCCGGTCAGTGACCGGACGCCGGACACGGCGTTCAACCCGGAGGGCGGTGGAGTGCGTCGGGCGAGCCCGGCACTCCACCGCACGTTCCCTGACAGGCGTACGTTGACGTTCACGTACGTTGACATCCACTCATTCCGACGGGGGTCGTTCCACCATGCGTTCCGCACCTGCGCCCGCCGCACCGCGGCACCGGCGGCGCACCGCGCTCGCCGCCACCGGTCTCGTCGCCGCCCTGGCGCTCACCGCGACCGCCTGCGGCGGTGCGGAGAAGGACGAGACCGATGCCAAGCCCAGCGGGGGCACCTCCCAGGCCGCCGGCACCGGCGACTCCGGTGACGGCGGGGTTCAGCTCCCGGCCGACCTCGCGGACCGCCTCAAGGAGCACGGCATCGACGTCGACCGGTGGAAGGACGGCGGCTGGAAGGACTGGGACGAGGACAAGTGGCTCAGTGAGGCCAAGGACTTCGTCAACCCGGTGATCGAGGGCCTGTGGAAGCCGGACCGCATGCGGGCCGCGAAGGAGGCCGACAAGACCGTCACGACCAAGGACACCGCCGCCGGCCAGGGCGCCACCGACCCGGAACCGGCGCCCGTCGAGGCCGTGGCCGAGAAGACGCCGTACCACGACAACGCCGCCCCGGTCGGCAAGGTCTTCTTCGACTCCCCCGAGGGATCGATGGTCTGCTCCGGCACCGTCATCAAGGACGCGAACCACCCGGGCAAGTCCAACCTGGTGTGGACGGCCGGTCACTGCGTGCACGCCGGAGGCGGCGGCGGCTGGTACCGCAACATCGCCTTCGTGCCGTCGTACAACGACCTCGGCAAGTCCGAGGCGGAACTGGCGGGTGCGACGACCACCGAGATGGCGCCCTACGGGACCTGGTGGGCCGACTGGGCGTCGACGTCGCATCAGTGGATCGAGGGCGGTGCGGAGGACGGCGGTGACGGGGCCGCGTACGACTACTCCGTGCTGCATGTGAAGCCGGAGCAGGGCAGCACGTCCCTGGAGGAGACGGTCGGCGCCGCGCTGGAGGTGGACTTCTCCGCTCCCTCCGCGGCCGAGGTCGCCGACATGGGTGCCTGGGGCTACCCCGCCGCGCCGCCGTACAACGGTCTGACGATGTTCAAGTGCGTCGACCGGCCCGGCCGGCTGTCGCTGGGCCCGTCCCTGCCGGCGATGTACCGCATCGGCTGCACCATGACCGGTGGTTCGTCCGGCGGTGGCTGGTTCAGGGTGGTGGACGGCGAGACCAAGCTGGTGTCGAACACCTCGATCGGCCCGCTGGACAACACCTGGCTGGCGGGTCCGCGGCTGGGCCCGGAGGCCGAGGCGATGTACCAGAACATGAGCAGGACGTACGGCGCTCAGTGACCCGCACGGGGCCGTACGGCTCGGGCCCGCCCCGGGCAGGCGGGGTCCGCCGCCCCGGACCGGCGGGGCCCGGGCCCCTGCACGCCGAAGGCCCGCCTCCGCGAGGTGCGGAGGCGGGCCTTCCCGCGGGTACCGTCAGCCCACGGGCCGCAGCACGGGCGCCGGAACGTACGGCGTGAGCTCCGCCGCCAGTTCCTCGTGCACCCGCACCTTGAGCAGGGTGCCCTCCGGGGTGTGCTCCTCGGAGATCACCTCGCCCTCGTCGTGGGCACGGGCGACCAGCTTGCCGTGGGTGTACGGCACGAGCGCCTCGATCTCGACCGACGGGCGGGGCAGCTCGTTGTCGATCAGCGCGAGCAGTTCGTCGATGCCCTGGCCGGTGCGTGCCGAGACGGCGATGGACCGCTTCTCGACCCGCATCAGCCGCTGGAGCACCAGCGGGTCGGCCATGTCGGCCTTGTTGATCACGACGATCTCGGGCAGGTCGGTGGCACCGACGTCCCTGATCACCTCGCGCACGGCGGCCAGCTGCTCCTCCGGAGCCGGGTGCGAACCGTCCACCACGTGCAGGATCAGGTCGGAGTCGCCGACCTCCTCCATCGTGGAGCGGAACGCCTCGACCAGGTGGTGCGGCAGGTGCCGGACGAAGCCGACGGTGTCCGCCAGGGTGTACAGCCGCCCGCTGGGCGTCTCCGCACGGCGCACGGTCGGGTCGAGGGTGGCGAACAGGGCGTTCTCCACCAGCACGCCCGCGCCGGTGAGGCGGTTGAGCAGCGAGGACTTGCCGGCGTTGGTGTAGCCCGCGATGGCGACGGACGGAACCTTGTGGCGCTTGCGCTCCTGGCGCTTGATCTCGCGGCCGGTCTTCATCTCCGCGATCTCCCGGCGCATCTTCGCCATCTTCTCGCGGATCCGGCGCCGGTCCGTCTCGATCTTGGTCTCACCCGGACCACGGGTGGCCAGGCCGCCGCCCTTGCCGCCGCCCATCTGCCGGGACAGCGACTGGCCCCAGCCGCGCAGCCGCGGCAGCATGTACTGCATCTGCGCGAGCGCGACCTGCGCCTTGCCCTCCCGGGACTTGGCGTGCTGGGCGAAGATGTCCAGGATCAGGGCCGTACGGTCGATGACCTTGACCTTGACGACGTCCTCGAGGTGGATCAGCTGGCCCGGGCTGAGCTCACCGTCGCAGACGACGGTGTCCGCGCCCGTGTCGTGGACGACGTCCCGCAGCTCCTCGGCCTTGCCGGAGCCGATGTAGGTGGCGGCGTCGGGCTTGTCGCGGCGCTGGACGACGCCGTCGAGTACGAGCGCGCCGGCGGTCTCCGCGAGGGCGGCCAGCTCGGCGAGGCTGTTCTCCGCGTCCTGCACGGTGCCCGAGGTCCACACGCCGACGAGGACGACCCGCTCCAGGCGGAGCTGGCGGTACTCGACCTCGGTGACGTCCTCGAGCTCGGTGGACAGGCCCGCCACGCGGCGCAGCGCCGCGCGGTCGGAGCGGTCGAACTGCTCGCCGTCCCACTGCGGGTCGCTGTCATGGCTCCAGGCGACGTCCTCTTCCATCAGGGCATCGGCCCGAAGGCCCTCGGGATGGGTCTGCGCGAGACGCTTGGTGTCCTGGGAGGGGGAAGAAGAGAAGGTCAATTGGATCCTTATGCAGTCGGGAAGCGAGTCGTCGGCATCGGTACCGCGACATTCAGCACAACGCACGAGCCGCCGGGGAGATTCCCGGGGGCCGCCCTGCCGTGCCGTCCTGATGATGGTCGCACGGCACGGACCGTCTCGTCACCGGCTTATTTCTCGTGCGCCCTCTCGGTGGCGGCTTTCGGAGCCTGGCCGGCCGCCGTGGGCTTCCAGTCCGGGTGGCCGGGCATCGGCGGGGTCTTCTCCCCGTAGAGCCAGGCCTGGAAGAAGTCGTCCAGGCCGCGGCCGGAGATCTCGGAGGCGAGCCGGACGAAGTCGGCGGTCGTCGCCGTGCCGTCCCGGTGCCGGGTGACCCATTCACGCTCGACGCGCTCGAAGGCCGGGCGGCCGATCTCCTGGCGCAGGGCGTAGAGCACGAGGGCCGCGCCGTCGTAGACGTTGGGCCGGAAGATGCCGATCTTGTCGCCGGACGCGGGCGGCTCGGGGGCGGCCGGCGGTCCACCCGCCGCGCGCCAGCGGTCGGAGGTCGTAGGCGTCCTTCATGCGCGCTTCCAGGGACTGGTCCGCGGTCTCCTCCGCGTACAGCGCCTCGTACCAGGTGGCGTGTCCCTCGTTCAGCCACAGGTCGGACCAGCCGGCCGGGCTGACGCTGTTGCCGAACCACTGGTGGGCCAGCTCGTGCACCATGATCGACTCGACGTACCACTTCGGGTAGCCCGGTTCGGTGAAGAAGTCCCGCTCGAAGAGGGAGAGCGTCTGGGTCTCGAGTGCGAAACCGGTGGCGGCGTCGGCCATGAGCAGACCGTACGTCTCGAAGGGGTAGCGCCCGACCTTGCCCTCCATCCACGCGATCTGGCCGGTGGTCTTCGTCAGCCACGGTTCCAGCGCCGCGCGGTGCTTCGTCGGCACGACGTCCCGGAGGGGCAGTCCGTGCGGGCCGGTGCGGTGCAGCACCGTGGAGCGGCCGATGGAGACCTGGGCCAGCTCGGTGGCCATGGGGTGCCCGGTCCGGTACGTCCAGGTGGTCGATCCGCCGGACCGGTCCGCTCCTGCCGGCAGACCGTTCGCGACGGCCGTGAGCCCGTCGGGGGCGGTGACCCGGAAGGTGAACCGGGCCTTGTCGGAGGGGTGGTCGTTGCAGGGGAAGACCAGGTGGGCGGCATCGGCCTGGTTGGCCATGGCGAGGCCGTCGGCGGTGCGCACCCAGCCGCCCTCCCGGTCCTCCGGGTACACGGGGTCACTGGTGTGCCGCACGGTGATGCGCATCCGCTCGCCCGCGTCGAGCCCGCCCGCGGGCGTGACGACGAGGTCCTCGCCGGCCGTGGCGAAGCCGGCGCGCACGCCGTCGACCTCGACGGAGTCGACCCTTCCGTGGGCGAAGTCGAGGTTGACCCGGTCCAGGGCGGCCGTCGTGCGGGCGTCGATGGTGGTGACGGCCTGCAGCGGCTCGCTGTTGCTGCCGGAGTAGGTGAAGGAGAGGTCGTACGCCGCCACGTCGTAGCCGGGGTTGCCCAGGTGCGGGAAGAGCCGGTCGCCGACGCCCAGGGGGGCCGGCGGGGCGCTCGCGGCGACCAGGCAGACGGAGACGGCCGAGGCGAGCAGCGCCGCGGCCCTGAGCCGGCGGCGGACTCGCGCGCGGTGCGGCGGAGCGGGGGTGTGAGGGGTGTGCAGCATGCCCCACGGCTATCAGCGCGCGCGTGCGCCGCGGCGACGGCGCGCCCCCCGGGGCACTCGAACGGGCGTACGTTCCGGCGACCGGTCCGGCTGCGTCCCACGGCCGGTCCGGCTCGGACGCCCCTGGCCTGACGACCGGTCCGGCTCGGACGCCTGGGTATTCGGCTCGTCCGGCTCGGACGCCCGTGGGCTCACGGCCGGTCCGGCTCAGGCGCCCGTGGTCTGCGGTTGCGATCTGCTCACGTCGTACACCCCGGCCACGTCTCGCATCGCGCGCATGAGGGCGGGCAGCCGGGCCGCGTCCGGAAGCAGGACCGTGTAGGTGTGGCGGACCCGCTGCCGGTCGGGGGGTTCGACGGTCGCGGAGACGATCTCGGCGCCTTCGACGGCCATGGCCTCCGTGAGGTCGGCCAGGAGGTGCGGGCGGCCGAACGATTCGGCGAGCAGGGTGACCCGGCACTGGGTGCTCTCCCCCCAGCGCACGCCGACCTCCGCGCGCCCCGCGCTCTTCATGCGCGCCACCACGGCGCACCCCGAGCGGTGCACGGTCACCACGCCTCCGCGCACGGCGAAGCCGGTGATCTCGTCGGGCGGTACGGGGGTGCAGCAGCCGGCCAGCCGTACGGTCGCGCCCGGCGGATCGACGAGGACGTCGGCGGAGGCGGGGCGGGCGGCCGGCCCGTCGGACGTCGGGCGCGGGGCGGGCGCCTCGCCGGCGGCGGGACCTCGGGGTGCCTCCTGCGCTTCGGCGGGCACCGGCTCCGGGTGGGCGGCGAGCCGGCGCTGGATGGCGATCCGCGCGGCGGGCGTGTGGGCGTGCTCCAGCCACTCCCGGGAGGGCTCGGAGGCGGGGTCCTGCCCCATCAGCAGGTGCACGGTGTCGCCGTCCTTCAGCACCGTGCTCATGGTCGCCAAGCGGCCGTTGACCCGGGCGCCCAGGGTCGCGTGCGCGTCCTCGCCGTACTGGGCGTACGCGGCGTCCACGCAGGTCGCGCCCTCGGGCAGACCGAGGGCGCCGCCGTCGGGCCGGAAGACGGTGATCTCCCGGTCCTGGGCGAGGTCCTCGCGCAGGGTGGACCAGAAGGTGTCGGGGTCGGGGGCGCCCCGCTGCCAGTCGAGCAACCGGGAGAGCCAGCCGGGCCGCGTCGGGTCGGCGCGCTCGCCGTCGCCCGCGGTCTGCTCCTCCGACGGGGGCGCGTAGGGATTGCCGAGCGCGACGACTCCGGCCTCGGCGACCTTGTGCATCTGGTGGGTCCGGATGAGGACCTCGACGACCTGTCCGTCCTTCGCGCGGGCCACGGCGGTGTGCAGCGACTGGTACAGGTTGAACTTGGGGACGGCGATGAAGTCCTTGAACTCCGAGACGACGGGCGTCATGCAGGTGTGCAGCTCGCCCAGGACGGCGTAGCAGTCGGCGTCCTCCTGTACGAGCACCAGGAGGCGGCCGAAGTCCGCGCCACCCAGCGGTCCCCGTGTGCGGGAGACACGGTGTACGGAGACGAAGTGGCGGGGCCGGATGAGGACCTCGGCCGGGATGTCGGCCTCGCGGAGCACGCCCCGTACTTCGTCGGCGACCGCGGCGAGCGGATCGTCCGCGCGGGCGGCGTTCTCGTCGACCAGCTTCCGCGTGCGCTCGTACTCCTCGGGGTGCATGACCGCGAAGACAAGGTCCTCCAGCTCGGACTTGAGCGCCTGCACGCCGAGCCGCTCGGCGAGCGGAATGAGCACGTCCCGCGTCACCTTGGCGATGCGCTCCTGTTTCTCGCGGCGCATGACGCCGAGGGTGCGCATGTTGTGCAGCCGGTCGGCCAGTTTGATCGACATCACGCGGACGTCGTTGCCGGTGGCGAGGAGCATCTTGCGGAAGGTCTCGGGCTCGGCGGCGGCGCCGTAGTCGACCTTCTCCAGCTTGGTGACGCCGTCGACGAGGTAGCGGACCTCGGCGCCGAACTCCTTGCCGACCTGGTCGAGGGTCACGTCGGTGTCCTCGACGGTGTCGTGGAGGAGGGAGGCGGTCAGCGTGGTGGTCTCCGCGCCCAGTTCGGCGAGGATCAGGGTCACGGCGAGGGGGTGGGTGATGTACGGCTCGCCGCTCTTGCGCATCTGGCCCCGGTGCGACGACTCGGCCAGCACGTAGGCGCGGCGCAGCGGGTCGAGGTCGGCGTCGGGGTGATGGGCGCGGTGCGCCTCGGCGACGTGGCCGATGGCGTCGGGCAGCCGGCCGCGGGCGGCGGAGCCGAGCAGTGCGGCGCGGCCCAGGCGGCGCAGGTCGATCCGGGGGCGGGCCTTCCTGCGCGGCGCCGTCGGCACGACGGCGCCGGTGGCTGTGGGCGTCACAGGGCCTGGGCTCGCTGGATTCACGGCCTCCGCATTCATGGGCACCTCCGGCTGCACGGACCGGCGGACGGGGTATCCCAGGGCGGACACGGCTCAGGGGATGGTGTCGGTCCCCCGTCCGGGCCGGTGCTTGATGCTATCGAGCCGATCACGTGCGGCCGACCGCCTCTCGCCGAGCGTGAAACGGATCACCCATTCGAGCGATGGTCCGAGGAATTACGTTTTCGCACTGAGTGTCACGGCTTGATGCCCTGGGCCGAGTGCCGTGCACCGGGCCTGTGGTTCAGGCGAGTACCCCTTCCAGCCATCCGGAGTCGAACTCGCCCTCGGCGACGATCACCGCGGGGCCCGTCATCTCGATCTCGCCGTCGGGTCGCTCCGTGATCACCAGGGTGCCGCCGGGCACGTCGACGGTGTACGTCACAGGCGTGCCGGTGACCGCCGGGTCGGCGCCGTCCCTGCGGGCGGTGGCGACGGCGACGGCGCACGCGCCCGTGCCGCAGGAGCGGGTCTCACCGGAGCCGCGTTCGTGCACGCGCATCGCGACGTGGCGGGGGCCGCGGTCGGCCACGAACTCGACGTTGACTCCGTCCGGGTAGGCGGTGGCGGGCTCGTAGGGCGGCGGGGAGTGCAGGTCGCCCGCGTGGGCGAGGTCGGCGACGAAGGCGACCGCATGCGGGTTGCCCATGTTCACGTTCCGCGCGGGCCAGCTGCGCCCGTCGACGCTCACCACGACGTCGCCCTCGGGGAGGAGCGCGCGACCCATGCCGACGGTGATGTCCCCCGCGGCGAAGCCGCCGTCGGACGCGGTCTTGGCGATGTGCACGGTTTTCACGCCCCCGCGCGTGGCGACGGTCAGGTCGCCCTCGGTGGCGTACCCGGCGTGCTGGAGGTAGCGCGCGAAGACCCGCACGCCGTTGCCGCACATCTCGGCGACGGAACCGTCGCCGTTGCGGTAGTCCATGAACCACTCCGCCTCGGCCGCCATGTCCCTGGCCTCGGGGTGCGCCGCGGACCGCACCACGTGCAGCAGTCCGTCGCCGCCGATGCCCGCGCGGCGGTCGCAGAGGGCGGCGGCGGCAGCGGGGGGCAGGTCGATGGCGTTCTCCGGATCGGGAACGATCACGAAGTCGTTCTCGGTACCGTGACCCTTGAGGAAGGCGATCCGCGTGCTCATTCCTCGATCGTACGGCGTGGCTCCGGCGGACGACGCGGAGCGGGGCGCGCGCGGACAGGGGCCCGGCTCGTGTGTGGGCGCGCCGGGCTGCCACGGGGAACCGTCGTCCATGCCCGCGCTTCGCTGTCGCGGGCGCCCGTGGGCCGCCCCGCCCCACCGTGTGCGGACGGACCGGAGCGGGACGCCGTCGCGTGCGCGTGGGCTGCCGCCCCGCGGCGGCGGGCACGCGTCAGCCGCGCAGGCGGGCCACCCGCCACACGGCCAGGACGACGACGGCGGCGACCGCCAGGGCGTACGCGAGGATCATCCGCCAGTCGGCACGGCGCCCCGAGGCGCGCTGCGGCAGGCCCGGCCAGGTGTAGCCGACCCGGCGGGCGGCCATCATGCCCCAGCCGGCCGCGCAGGAGCAGATCAGCAGCCCCAGCATCGCGATCACGGCACCGCTGTCGCCGAAGTCGAAGGCGAGCGGGAAGGCGAACATCAGGGAGCCGACCGCGGCCAGGCACACGATGGGCGCGAGCTGCCAGATCCGCAGTCGTCGCTGCGGACGCAGTTCGACCTCGACCTCGTCCCCGTACATCTCGTCGGGCTCGGGGCCGTCGGTGGCCACGCGCTCCTGCGCCTCGTCGGGCCCGTCGGGGCTCAGAGCGCCTCCGTCCGGCTCCGGCCCGCCGTGGTCGGCGGTGCCGTTCTCGGTGCTCGGTGCGGTGTTGTGAGGGCCGGCCTCCATCGCCACGCGCCCTCCCAACTAGGACTCACTAGGTCGATCGAAGCTCGATGATGGCACGCCGCCGAAGGGCCGGATGACGGCCGGGGCGTCCCGATGCCATCACGTGATCAGGCTGTAACCGGTCGTTCGACCAACGACAGGGCGAGCCCCGGAAGTTCCGTGCGATCCGCCACAGCCCCACTCAACCAGTGCACCCGCGGATCGCGCCTGAACCACGAATCCTGACGGCGCGCGAAGCGTTTGGTGGCACGGACGGTCTCGGCCCGCGCCTCGTCGAGCGTGCATTCACCGGCGAGCGCCGCGAGTACCTGCTGGTAGCCGAGCGCACGCGACGCCGTACGCCCCTCGCGCAACCCCTGCGCCTCGAGGGAGCGCACCTCGTCGACCAGGCCCGCCTCCCACATCAGGTCGACCCGGCGGGCGATGCGCTCGTCCAGTTCGGGGCGCGCCACGTCGACGCCGATCTGCACGGTGTCGTAGACGGAGTCGTGGCCGGGGAGGTTGGCGGTGAAGGGCCTGCCGGTGATCTCGATCACCTCCAGGGCGCGCACGATCCGGCGCCCGTTGCTGGGCAGGATGGCCTGCCCGGCTTCCGGGTCGGCGGCGGCCAGGCGGGTATGCAGCTCTCCCGGGCCCCGTAGTTCCAGCTCCTGCTCCAGCCGGGCCCTGACCTCGGGATCGGTGCCCGGGAACTCCAGGTGGTCGACGGCGCCGCGGACGTAGAGGCCGGAGCCGCCGACGAGGATCGGCCAGCGGCCCCCGGCGAGCAGCGCGTCGATGCGCTCCCGCGCCAGCCGCTGGTACTCGGCGACGGACGCCGTGACCGTCACGTCCCAGATGTCGAGAAGGTGGTGCGGGACGCCACCGCGCTCCTCGGGCGTCAGCTTGGCGGTACCGATGTCCATCCCACGGTAGAGCTGCATGGAGTCGGCGTTGACGATCTCACCGCCCAGCCGCTGGGCCAGGAAGACGCCCAGATCGGACTTTCCGGCCGCGGTGGGTCCGACTACGGCGATGACGCGGGGGGCGGGGGATGCGCTGCTCACCGCACCAGTCTCGCAAACCTCTCGCTCGGCCCTCGAACGAGTTACGTGACGGCGTGGGGCCGGGATCGTTGCCCGTTGCGAGGTTCCCGCGCCCCGGACCACCGGGGCCATGGCCCCGGCCACGCAAACGGACGCACCGGATGCCGCGGGATTTCGCCCGCACGAGTAACCTATGGAGTTGTTGATATGGGCGTTTTTGCACGGCTTTTTCGGAGGTCGAACACCACGGAGGAGGCTTCGGCCGCCGGCACGCCGGCCGCCGGCACCCCGGAGTCCGGGCCTGCGGCGGAGGAGAACGCGGCGGAAGCCGCGGTCACATCCGACGCCGGCCCCCGGAACACCACTCGGCCCGCGGAGGCCGACGAGGCCACCGACGCTGCGGACTCCGCCGACTCCGCCGACGCGGACAGTGTCGGCATCCCCAAGCAGCAGTCCGCCGGGGAGGCCGTCGACAACGAGGCCGACAAGGGCGCCCGCACCTGACTGCCCCGTGAGGGAAGGCGAACCATGGGTCTCCTGGACAACTTGAAGGCCAAGCTGGGACCGGCCAAGGGCAAGGTCTCCGACCTCGCGCAGCAGCACGGGGACAAGATCGACCGCGGTCTCGACAAGGTGGCGAGGACCGTAGACGAGAGGACCAAGGGCAAGTACAGCGACCGGATCCAGACGGGTACGGGCAAGGCCAAGGGCGCCATGGACCGCCTCGCCCACAAGGACGCCGGAGGAACGGACAAAAGCGGCGGCACACCGGGCGCCGGCCCGCCGGCCGGGCCGCCTCCGGCTTCCTGACCCGCGCTCTTCGGGGCACCGGCGGGTCACCGGCACATCGGCGGACGGTCACGAGCGGCTCAGCTCCGGACCGTCCGCCGGCTCGCACCGGGACGCCGTCCCACGGCCGCGCCGCCGCCGTCCTCCGACGCCGTGCCGACCTCGCTGCCCGCCCCGCCGACGGCCGTTCCCGCCCCGGCTACGACCAGGTGGCCGCGACGTACCCCACCCCGTACGGCGCGTCCTCGTACAGCAGCGTGCCGACGAGGTCCGTGCCCTCGGCCGCGCCCGCCAGCACCTGCCAGGGCGCCCGGCCGGACACCTTGAGCTCGCGGGCCAGCGCGACGTCCAGCGCCGCGAGAGCCGCCACGTCCGCCGCTCCCAGCGCACGCCCCACCTCCGCGTCGAAGGGCGCCGCCCGCTCATCGAGGTATCCGGGGGCCTTGAGCGTGCGGCACGCACTGGCGTCGCCCAGCACGAGCAGGGCCACCCGCCCGGCCCGAGCGGCGACGTCCCGTCCGACGGCGGCGCAGCGCCCGGCGGGGAAGGCCTCCCCCACGCCGATGCCCTCGACGGGGGCGTCGGCCCACCCGGTCCGTCCGAGCAGCCAGGCGCCCACGGCCGGCCCGTACGGCAGCCGGGGCCCGCTCTGCTCCCCCGGCGCGCGGTCCGGGCCCAGGCTCACCTCCAGGTCCACGCCGAAGCCGCGGAAGGAACCCCGCGCGCCCTGCGGGTAGGCCTCGAGCCCGGCGTCGGCCCCGCTACCGGGACCGACGACCACGAGCCGGTCGGGCCGGGCGGCGGCGAGCACGCCCAGCGCGTCCGTGCACGCGGCACGCACGGCGTCCATTTCGGGTGCGGCACCCGCGGCGACCTCCGGCACGAGGAGCGGCGGACAGGGGCAGACAGCGGCGGCGACAAGCATGATCGGCAGCGTAACCCCGCGCCGCCCTCCGTGGCCGCCCGGCCTGCGGTCAGTCGCAGCCGCAGCCGCTCGCCACGGCGGGCTGGGGCTCGGGAGCGCCGATCTTCGGCAGGCCCAGCATCACACCCACGGGCTTGGCCCGCTCGGCCTCGTTGCGCTTCTCCCAGGCGTCACCCGCGCGCGTGCGGCGCACACCGAGCACCTCGCCCTCGGCGAGGAGGTGGTGCGGAGCGGCGTAGCTGATCTCCACCGTCACCACGTCGCCCGGCCGGACCTCCTGGGCGGGCTTGGTGAAGTGCACCAGGCGGTTGTCGGGGGCACGGCCGGAGAGGCGGTGGGTGGCGCCGTCCTTGCGGCCCTCGCCCTCGGCGACCATCAGCTCCAGGGTGCGGCCGACCTGCTTCTTGTTCTCCTCCCAGGAGATCTCCTCCTGGAGGGCGACGAGACGCTCGTAGCGCTCCTGGACGACCGCCTTGGGGATCTGGTCGTCCATCTCGGCGGCCGGGGTCCCGGGCCGCTTGGAGTACTGGAAGGTGAAGGCCTGGGCGAACCGGGCCTCGCGCACCACGTGCAGGGTCTGCTCGAAGTCCTCCTCGGTCTCGCCGGGAAAGCCCACGATGATGTCCGTGGTGATCGCCGCGTGCGGGATGGCGGCGCGCACCTTCTCGATGATCCCCAGGTAGCGCTCCTGCCGGTAGGAGCGGCGCATCGCCTTCAGCACCGGGTCGGAGCCGGACTGGAGCGGCATGTGCAGCTGCGGCATCGCGTTGGGCGTCTCGGCCATGGCGGCGATGACGTCGTCGGTGAAGTCGCGCGGGTGCGGGGACGTGAACCGGACGCGCTCCAGGCCGTCGATGCTGCCGCAGGCGCGCAGCAGCTTGCTGAAGGCCTCGCGGTCGCCGATGTCGGAGCCGTAGGCGTTGACGTTCTGCCCGAGGAGGGTGATCTCGGAGACACCCTCGGCGACCAGGGCCTCGATCTCGGCGAGGATGTCACCGGGGCGCCGGTCCTTCTCCTTGCCGCGCAGCGCCGGGACGATGCAGAAGGTGCACGTGTTGTTGCAGCCGACGGAGATGGAGACCCAGGCCGCGTACGCGCTCTCGCGCCGGGTCGGCAGCGTGGACGGGAACGCCTCCAGGGACTCGGCGATCTCGACCTGCGCCTCCTCCTGCACACGGGCGCGCTCCAGCAGGACGGGCAGCTTGCCGATGTTGTGCGTGCCGAAGACGACGTCCACCCAGGGCGCCCGCTTCACGATGGTGTCGCGGTCCTTCTGCGCCAGGCAGCCGCCGACCGCGATCTGCATCCCGGGCCGGCTCGCCTTCCTCGGGGCGAGGCGGCCGAGGTTGCCGTACAGCTTGTTGTCGGCGTTCTCCCGCACGGCGCAGGTGTTGAAGACGACCACGTCCGCGTCGCCGTCGGCCCCCTCGGGGGCGCGGACGTAGCCCGCGTCCTCCAGCAGCCCGGACAATCGCTCGGAGTCGTGGACGTTCATCTGGCACCCGTAGGTGCGTACTTCATAGGTGCGTGTGCCGCCCACTGACTGGCTCCGGTCGATGCTGCTCATGGCCCTAAGGGTAGGCGGTCGGCGGCGATGGCCCCGGCCGCCTGTGGACAACCGGGGCCGAGGCCGGTCAGGACTGGTCGGAGCTGATGGCCGTCTCCCGTGGTCATGGCTCGATGAGGCCCGCGCGGATCGCGTACCGGGTGAGTTCCAGGCGGTCGCGGACGCCGAGCTTCTGGAGGAGGTTGGCGCGGTGCCGTTCGACGGTCTTGGCGCTGATGAACAGCAGCTCACCGATCTCCTTCGAGGTGTGGCCCTCGGCGACGAGCTTGAGGATCTCCTCCTCGCGTTCCGTGATGGGCCGCTCGGGCAGGCCGTCCCCACTGTGCAGGCGGTCCAGGTAGGACCGGACCAGGGCCCGCTCGGCGCCCGGGTAGATGAACGGCTCGTCGCGTACGGCCGCCCTGCACGCCTCGACCAGGTCGCGGTCGGCGACGGATTTGAGGACGTAGCCGCAGGCACCGGCCTTGAGAGCCTCGAAGAAGTACTGCTCGTTGTCGTACATGGTCAGGATGAGGATGCGCAGCTCGGGCAGGCGGCGGGAGAGTTCGCGGGCCGCCTGGAGGCCGGTCATGCGGGGCATGGCGACGTCCAGGACGGCGAGGTCGACCTCGGTGGCCCGCGCCGCCGCGACGGCCTCGGCGCCGTCCCCGGCCTCGGCGACGACGGTCAGGTCCGGTTCGCCGTCCAGGATGAGGCGCACTCCGCGGCGCACGAGGGTGTGGTCGTCGGCGAGCAGGACGCGGATCGGGGGCCGGGCGGACATCAGGGACGGTCTCCGGTCCGGTCTGCGGAACGGTCCCCGACCGCGTCCCCGGCCCGGTCCACGGACTCGGTCCCGGCCGCGTCCCCGGCCCGGACCACGGGCCCGGTACCGGCCACGCCCACGGCCCGGACCACGGACCGCGCCCCCGTCTCGTCCCCGGCCGGGTTTCCGGTCGGCCCCCCGATTCCGCCGCGGGCTCGGTTTCCGCTCGGCGCCCCGAACGCGCCCTCGGCTCGGTTCCCGGTCCGGTCCCCCCGCGGGACCGGGACGCGCAGGCGTACGTCGGTGCCCCGTCCGGGGGCGGGTTCGAAGTGGATCTCGGCTCCTATCAGCAGGGCCCGTTCACGCATGCCGCGGATGCCGGCGCCCTCGGGGGCCTCGCCGAGGCCGGTGCCGTTGTCGCGTACGAGCAGTTCGACGCCGGCGGGCAGCGGGCGGAGGCTGAGCTCCGCGCGGTCCGCGGCGGCGTGGCGGGCGGTGTTGGTCAGGCCCTCCTGGGCGACCCGGTAGATCACGAGTTCCGCATCCGGGCCGAGCGGGGGCAGGTCGCCGGGGACATGGTGGTGGACGGTCAGCCCGTGGTGGGTGAACTCGGCGGCGAGCGAGCGCAGGGCGCTGGCGAGACCGAGCTCCTCCAGGACGCCGGGGCGCAGACGGCGGGCGATGCGGCGGATCTCGTCGAGACCGGCCCGGGTGGCCTCCTGTGCCAGGGACACCTCCTCGCGCAGCTCCCTGGGCACCCGGTCGGCGACACGCTTGAGCTGGAGGAGGACGGCGGTGAGGGTCTGGCCCACCTCGTCGTGGAGTTCACGGGCGATGCGGTGGCGTTCGCGTTCCTGGGCCTGCAGCGCGCGGCCGGCGCCCGCGGCGCGCTCTGCCTGGAGCCGGTCCAGCATCGTGTTGTACGTCGCGATCAGCTGGGCCGCCTCGGCCGGCCCGGCGACCGCGGGGCGGGCCCCGGGCACCAGCAGGTCGGCGGTGGCCATGGCCCGGCCGAGCCGGTGCAGCGGGGTGAGTCCTATGCGCAGGACGACCGCGTTGCCGGCCAGCAGCGCCGCGAGGCCGGCCAGCAGTACCAGCGCCTCGCCGGCCAGGACGGGCGTCGACACGGTGACCGGTCCCAGCAGCAGCGCGGTGGCGACGACCAGGCCCGCGGCGTTGAGCAGGAAGATCCGCCAGAACAGCGACACGGTCCTCTTCCCGCTCCTCCCGGCCTTCGTGCACGACACCGCCGCAACCACCTTCGCCGCCCGGACCCGGCTGCGTATATCCGTCACGACACCCATATCGCCACCGTACGTGTGGATGACAGCATGGCGAGGTCGCGAGCACGTCACGTACGTGCGCGAAGCGAAGCAAGAGATGCAGGACGAATGAGGGGAAAGCTCGTGTCAGCTCCACGCCTGAGGGCGACGCCGCTGCCGGGTATCGGGGTCCAGTACGACCTGGTGACCCGCGAACACCGCCATCTGTCGGTGGTGGCACACCGCGACGGCGCCCGAACGGTGAACGTGTACCGGGCCGACGACCCCGATTCCTGCGCGCACTCGCTCCGCCTGGCCGCATCGGAGGCGGGCGCGCTGATCGACGCGCTGAAGCCGTCCCACCACAGCGCGAACCTGCTCTACACCACGGATCTGGGGCTGGTCGCCGAGCGTATCGAGGTGGCCGCCACATCCCGCTGGAACGGCCGGCTGCTGGGCGAGACGTGCATGCGGACCGAGACCGGCGCGTCGATCGTCGCGGTGCTGCGGCGGGCCGAGGCCATCCCGTCGCCGGCGCCGGACTTCCGTCTGGTGGGTGGTGACACACTGATCGTCATCGGCACCCGCGAGGGCGTCGACGCGGCCGCGACGATACTCGGGCAGGAGTGAGCCGGTGCACTCCGCGGTTCTGCTGATCGAGTTCGGTTCCATCATCCTGGGGCTCGGGCTGCTCGGCCGGTTCGCCGGCCGGTACCGGCTCTCCCCGATCCCGCTCTATCTGCTGGCCGGTCTGGCGTTCGGCGAGGGCGGGCTGCTGCCGCTGGGCGCGAGCGAGGAGTTCGTCGCCATCGGCGCCGAGATCGGCGTCATCCTCCTGCTGCTGATGCTGGGCCTCGAGTACACGGCCGGTGACCTGGTCACCAACCTCAAGTCCCACTATCCGGCCGGCCTCGTCGACTGCGCGTTCAACGCGGTGCCGGGCGCGGTGGCCGCACTGCTGCTGGGCTGGGGCCCGGTGGCCGCCGTCGTGCTCGCCGGGGTGACGTGGATCTCGTCGTCCGGTGTCATCGCCAAGGTGCTCGGCGATCTCGGCCGCGTCGGCAACCGGGAGACCCCGGTGATCCTGAGTGTGCTGGTCCTGGAAGACCTGGCGATGGCGGTGTACCTGCCGATCGTCACGGCCCTGGTCGCCGGTGCCGGGCTGATGACCGGGAGCATCACGCTGGCGGTCGCGCTGGCCGCGGCGGGGCTGGTGCTGTTCGTGGCGGTGCGCTACGGCCGTCTGATCTCGAGGTTCGTCTCCAGTGACGATCCGGAGAAGCTGCTGCTGGTGGTGCTGGGTCTGACGATCCTGGTCGCCGGTGTCGCGCAGCAGCTCCAGGTGTCGGCCGCGGTGGGTGCGTTCCTCGTGGGGATCGCGCTGTCCGGCGAGGTCGCGGAGGGCGCGCACACGTTGCTGAGCCCGCTGCGGGACCTGTTCGCCGCGGTCTTCTTCGTCTTCTTCGGACTGCACACCGATCCGGCCAGCATTCCCCCGGTCCTGCTGCCCGCGCTCGCGCTGGCGCTGCTCACCGCCGTGACGAAGATCGCCACCGGGTACTGGGCGGCGCGGCGCGCGGGGATCTCCGTCAAGGGCCGCTGGCGCACGGGCGGCGCGTTGGTGGCCCGCGGCGAGTTCTCGATCGTCATCGCGGGCCTCGCCGTCTCGGCCGGCATCGAACCGTCCCTGGGCCCGCTGGCCACGGCCTACGTCCTCATCCTGGTCATCCTCGGCCCCCTCACCGCCCGCTTCACCGAGCCGCTGGCGACCCGTCTCTTCCGTCGCCGCGACCATCCCGACCGCCCCGCCGGCCCTGCCGACGGGGTCGGTGGGACCGGCGGGGCCGCTGGGACGCCTCGCACGGCGGGGGCGGAGGCGTCGGTGGGCGACTGACCCCACCAGGGCCGGCGTTCGGCGCCGGACCGACACGACCCCGGTACACAGGTGCCGGGGTCGTGGCACGTCGACGTCGCCACCTCGCGCAGCCGGAGGCGGGCGGTGCGGGCCACCACGTCGATGCGCCGTCCCTGTCCCGCCGTACGACGTGACGACCTACGGCATGGCAGGCCGCGGGACAACGTCGCGGCCCCGGACCGCTCCGCGCACCCCTGTCAGACGCCCGGGGTCTACGGTGTCTCCGCCGTCCCCGGCGCCCACCCCTGCCGGCGCAGTACGCCCGGCACGTCCGGAGCCTCGTAGTGCTCGCCCTTGAGGACCTTGCCGTCGGCTCTGCGGCTGGCCCGGCCGTCGGGGCCCAGCTTGGTCATGTTGGAGCGGTGGACCTCGGCGATCACCGCGTCGAGGTCGATGCCGTGGACGAGAGCCGTGCCGTACGCGACGTAGACCACGTCGGCCAGTTCGTGCGCGAGCCGGTCGAGCGGGCCGGCCACCGACACCTCGGCGACCTCCGCGGCTTCCTCGGCGAGCAGCTCGGCTCTGTGGGCGGCCAGGTCGGGCGAGACCTCGGTCGGAGTGGTGCGGGCGTCCAGCCCGAAGGCGAGGTGGAAGGCGCGGACCAGGTCGGCGGGCGAGGAGCTCATGTCGACGACTGTAGCGAGCGCCACCGACAACCGGCCCCGCGCGCCCGAGCGGTCGCCGTGTGAGCGCGGCCCTGGTCAGTGGGGTTGCGGACTGGCAGGATCGCGTCCATGTCCACGCTGCTCTCCCGTATCGGCAGGCGCCGGGCCGTGCGGGGCGCCGTCGCCGGTGCCGTCGCCCTCGGTCTGCTGCTGTGGTGGCTGCTGCCGCTGGGCGAGAGGCCGCCGGGCGGCACGGTCACCTTCAGCACGGGCACCCGCGCGGGCGTCTACCAGAAGTACGGCGAGCTGCTGCGCACCGAGCTGCGCAAGGACATGCCGGGTCTGGAGGTGCGGCTGACGACCAGCGCGGGTTCGCAGGAGAACGTCGAGCGGGTGGCGTCCGGCGAGGCCGACTTCACGATCGCCGCGGCCGACGCGGTGGAGACGTACAAGATCGCCGGCCGTCCCGGCGCCGAGGAGCTGCGCGGCGTCACCCGTCTCTACGACGACTACGTGCAGCTCGTGGTGCCGGGCGACTCGGACATCCAGTCCGTCGCCGACCTGCGCGGCAAGCGAGTGGCCATCGGGCTGCCGAACTCGGGCGTACGGCTGATCGCCACCCGGCTGCTGAAGGCCGTGGGCATCGACCCGGAGGAGGACATCACGCCCCGGGCGGACGGGATCGACACCGGCCCCGGGCGGCTGGGCGACGAGCTCGACGCGCTCTTCTGGTCGGGTGGGGTGCCGACGGACGGACTCAGGCAGATCGCGGAGACCTCCGCCTTCCGGTTCGTACCGATCGGTGAGGACCTCGTCACCGAACTGCACGAATCCGGCGGCGCGACCCGCTACTACCGCACCACCAACATGCCGGAGTCGGCCTACCCCACCGTGCAGAACGGCGCGGTGGTGCCCACGATGGCGGTGTCCAACCTGCTGGTGACCCGCGCGGACATGGATCCGCGGCTCACCGAGTGGCTGACCAGGACGGTGCTCGACAGCCGCGACGGCATCGGGGCGACCGTGCACTCCGCGCAGCTGGTGGACCTGCGTACCGCGATCTACACCGCCCCGCTGGAGCTGCACGAGGGCGCCCGGCGCTACTACCGGTCGGTGAAGCCGTAGGGCTGCTCCGGCTCCTTCCACGCACCCGGCTCCTTCCGCGCACCCGGCTCCTTGGGCACGCCCGGTCCCGACCTCGGCACCGTGACCGTCACCTCGAGGCCGTGCGGTTCGTGGTGGCCGAAGGAGATCGAGCCGTCGCCCGCCGCGAGCAGTGCCCGGCAGATGGACAGGCCGAGGCCGGAGCCCTTGATGTTCTGGTGCCGGCCGCTGCGCCAGAAGCGGTCACCCACGCGCGCGAGTTCCTCGTCGGTCAGCCCGGGACCGTTGTCGGTGACGACGACGGTCGCGGCTTTGCCGGTGGACGCCACCGTGACCCGGACGGTCTCGTCGACCGGCGTGAACTTCAGCGCGTTGTCGATGACCGCGTCCAGGGCGCTGGACAGCGTCACGGGGTCGGCCCAGCCCGTGGTCGGTGGGCAGTCCCCCACCAGCCGTACGCCCTTGGCGTCGGCCGTCGGGGACCAGGCCGCCAGCCGTTCGGCGGCCAGCGCGCCGATGTCGGTGACCTTCAGGTCGGCCTGGCTGTGCTCGGCCAGTGCGAGGTCGAGCAGGTCGTCCAGGACCCGGGCCAGGCGTTTGCCCTCGGTCTGGACGGAGGCGATCTCCTCGTTGCCCTCGGGGAGCTCCAGGGCGAGCAGTTCGATGCGCAGCAGCAGTGCCGCGAGGGGATTGCGCAGCTGGTGCGAGGCGTCGGCGACGAAGGCGCGCTGTTGCTCCAGCACGTCCTCCACGTGGTCCGCCATCTCGTTGAAGGACCGGGCCAGGCGTCTGAGTTCCGGCGGTCCCCCGGCCGGCGCGACCCGGGACTTGAGCCGCCCGGTGGCGATGTCGTGGGTGGTGGCGTCCAGCACGCGTACGGGTCTGAGCACCCAGCCCGTCAGCCGGAGCGCGGCGCCCACGGCGAGCAGCATCGCGGCGACCTCTCCGGCGCCGATGACCAGCCAGCCGTGCAGGGTGCGCGACCGCATCGAGTCGGTGGGCGAGTCGGTGACGACGACCGCGACCACGTCCCCGTCCCGGATGACCGGCGAGGCGACGACGAGCCGGCCGTCCTCCCAGGGCCACACCTGCTGCGGGTCGTGGCTGCGGCGGCTGAGCAGCGCCTCGTCGAAGGAGTCGCGGACCTCGCCGGCCTGGGGCAGGAACCAGGTCGTGGGCGCGTTGGCCATCGGAATGTGGTTGCGGTAGAAGACGCCCGCCTTGATGCCGTACACCTCGTAGTAGCTGATGAGTTCGGTCTGCAGGGTCTCCAGGCGTTCGTCCGTGGTCGTCCGCCGCGAACCGCCCGGCACGTCCTCGGTGACGAACTGGGCGAGCGCGGCGAAGCGCGCCGTGTCGTCTATGCGGTCGATGACGACCTTCTGCTGTTCCGCGCGGGCGACGCTGACGCCGAGCGGAACGCCGAGTGCGAGCAGTACGG
This sequence comes from Streptomyces sp. WG5, assembly GCF_049974565.1. Lineage (NCBI taxonomy): Bacteria > Bacillati > Actinomycetota > Actinomycetes > Kitasatosporales > Streptomycetaceae > Streptomyces > Streptomyces sp. WG5. Next base: position 257,996 of record NZ_JBNGGC010000004.1, read on the forward strand.
CCGCCATCAGGACGATGAGCAGCGGGAGCAGACGCGTGCCCACCCGGCCCCGCTATCCGGTGGGGGCGACGAGGCGGTAGCCGACGCCGCGGACGGTCTCGATGAGCGCCGGCATGCGCAGCTTGGCGCGCAGGGAGGCGACGTGCACCTCCAGCGTGCGCCCGGTCCCCTCCCAGCTGGTGCGCCAGACCTCGCTGATGATCTGCTCCCGGCGGAAGACCACCCCGGGGCGCTGCGCGAGCAGGGCGAGGAGGTCGAACTCCTTGCGGGTGAGCTGGACGGCCGAACCCTCCACGCTGACCTGACGCGTCGACAGTTCGATGCGCACCGCTCCGAGGCGGACCACGGCCTGGGCGCTCCCCGGGGCGTCCTCGTGGGCGGTGCGCCGGCTGACGGCGTGGATGCGGGCGAGCAGCTCGCCGGTGTCGTACGGCTTGACCACGTAGTCGTCGGCGCCGAGGTTGAGGCCGTGGATGCGGGAGCGGACGTCCGCGCGGGCGGTGACCATGATGACCGGAGTGCTCGTGCGCTTGCGGATCTTGCCGCAGACCTCGTACCCGTCCTGGTCGGGCAGGCCGAGGTCGAGCAGGACGACGCCGAAGCAGTCGCCTTCGGGGACGAGTGCCTGGAGTGCCTCCTCGCCGCTGCGCGCGTGGGTGACGTCGAAGCCGTGCCGCGCGAGGATCGCGGACAGGGCGGCGGCTACGTGGTTGTCGTCCTCGACGAGCAGCAGTCTCATCCGGGCCTCCTTCGGTTCATCGGCCGTACGCCTGACGTGGGTAGAAAGACGCGTGCACGCACGCGTGCACCTTGTGCAGTGACGCTGATGGAGGGGGACGGCGTCAAGAGGGTTCCGGTTGCGGCCGCTCGAAGTTATCCGGCCGATATGCACCCTGCTCACAAGTGCTACGACTCGTGTCCGATTGCTATCGGATCGTGATGCTCAGATTCCCCTCAGATGTAGAGACGCAGGTCGTTCGGCGTTACTACTGTCCTCCGAAACCGAGGAGGACGGAGCCCGAGAGCGATGACCAAAGTATCGGTGGCCAAGGAAGATGTGGCCGCGACCGGCGAACTGGTCGTCCTGAAGAGTGTCAACAAGCACTTCGGCGCGTTGCACGTGCTCCAGGACATCGACCTGACGATCACCCGCGGCGAGGTTGTCGTGGTCATCGGGCCCTCCGGGTCCGGTAAGTCCACCCTGTGCCGCACCATCAACCGCCTGGAGACCATCGACTCAGGATCGATCGCGATCGACGGCATGCCGCTGCCCGCCGAGGGCAAGGAGCTCGCCAGGCTCCGGGCCGACGTCGGCATGGTTTTCCAGTCCTTCAATCTCTTCGCGCACAAGACCGTGCTCGAGAACGTCACCCTGGGCCAGATCAAGGTCCGCAAGGCCGACGCCAAGACGGCCGAGGAGAAGGCCCGCGCCCTGCTCGACCGCGTCGGCGTGAGCGCCCAGGCGGACAAGTACCCCGCGCAGCTCTCCGGCGGTCAGCAGCAGCGCGTCGCCATCGCGCGGGCGCTGGCCATGGACCCGAAGGTCATGCTGTTCGACGAGCCGACGTCGGCTCTCGACCCCGAGATGATCAACGAGGTGCTGGAGGTCATGCAGCAGCTCGCCCGCGAAGGCATGACCATGATCGTGGTCACGCACGAGATGGGCTTCGCCCGGTCGGCGGCCAACCGCGTGGTGTTCATGGCGGACGGCCGCATCGTCGAAGAGGCCACGCCGGACCAGTTCTTCAGCAACCCGCGCAGTGACCGCGCCAAGGACTTCCTGTCGAAGATCCTGCACCACTGACGCTCCCGGCGCGGCCCCGGCGTACCGCGCCGCCCGCCCTGGCGGCCCACCCCCGTCGGCCGCATCCGATCACTTGATCCCTCTGATCGTCCGATCGCAGTTCGATCACAGCTCGATCACAGCCAAAGGATGTCCACCATGAAGCTCCGCAAGGTCACCGCCGCCTCGGCCGCCGTGTTCGCCCTCGCCCTCACCGCCACCGCGTGCGGCTCCGACGACGGAGACGACAGCAGCTCGTCCGGTGGTGGCGACAAGAAGATCACCATCGGCATCAAGTTCGACCAGCCGGGCCTCGGCCAGAAGACCCCGGACGGTTACGAGGGCTTCGACGTGGACGTCGCCACGTACGTCGCCAAGAAGCTCGGCTACACCGAGGACCAGATCGAGTGGAAGGAGTCGAAGAGCGCCGACCGCGAGACCATGCTGCAGCGCGGCGACGTCGACTTCATCGCCGCGACGTACTCGATCACTCCCAAGCGCGAGGAGAAGGTCGACTTCGCCGGCCCCTACCTGCTGGCCCACCAGGACGTGCTGATCCGCGCCGACGACGACACGATCAAGTCGCCGGAGGACCTGAACGACGCGAAGCTCTGCTCGGTCACCGGCTCGACCTCGGCGCAGAACGTCAAGGACAAGCTGGCGCCCAAGGCGCAGCTGCAGCCGTACCCGACCTACTCGGCCTGTCTGCCCGGTCTACAGAACGGCGCCATCGACGCGCTGACCACCGACGACTCGATCCTCGCCGGTTACGCCGCGCAGTCCCAGTTCAAGGGCAAGTTCAAGCTGGCCGGCTTCAAGATGACCAACGAGAACTACGGCATCGGCGTCAAGAAGGGCAGCGACCTCAAGAACAAGATCAACGACGCGCTCGAGGCCATGTACGCCGACGGTGCCTGGGAGACGGCCGTGAAGGACAACTTCGGCCCGGCCAACTACAAGAACGAGCCGGCGCCGAAGATCGGCGACGTCAAGAGCTGAGGCCGGGCCTGACAGGGTGCGCCGTCCTCCGGAAGGGGCGGCGCACCGGGGCGGGCATCCCTACACGCGGAAGCGCGGGAGATCGTGTTCGACTTTCTTCAGGATTACGACCTGCTGGAGGCCTTCTGGACGACAGTGCAGCTCGCTGTACTCTCGGCCGTCGGCTCCCTGATCTGGGGCACCATACTGGCCGCCATGCGGGTCGGACCGGTGCCGTTGATGCGCGGTTTCGGGACCGCGTACGTGAACATCGTACGGAACATCCCGCTGACCGTGATCATCCTGTTCACCTCGCTGGGCCTCAACCAGACGCTGGGAGTGTCCCTCGGCGCGAACGACGTCGAGACGATCAACTTCCGCCTCGCCGTCCTCGGCCTGATCCTCTACAGCTCGTCCTTCGTGTGCGAGGCGCTGCGCTCCGGCATCAACACCGTGCCGGTCGGGCAGGCGGAGGCGGCCCGGGCGATCGGGCTCAGTTTCGGTCAGGTGCTGGGGCACGTCGTGCTGCCCCAGGCGTTCCGCTCGTCCGTCGTCCCCTTGGCGAACGTGCTGATCGCGCTCATCAAGAACACGACGGTGGCGGCGGCCATCGGTGTCGCCGAGGCGGCGCTCCTGATGAAGGAGATGATCGAGAACGAGGCACAACTGCTGTTGATCTCCGCGGTCATCGCCTTCGGTTTCGTGGTTCTGACGCTGCCGACCGGCCTGATTCTCGGCTGGGTGGGCAAGAAGGTGGCGGTGAAGCGATGAGTTCCGTTCTCTACGACGCCCCGGGCCCCCGGGCCAAGCGGCGCAACGTCGTCCTCACGGTCGTCTTCCTGGTCGCCCTCGCGGCCCTGCTGTGGTGGGTGTTCGGCACACTCAAGGACAAGGGCCAGCTGGAGTGGGCCCTGTGGGAGCCGTTCTTCTCCGGCTCCGAGGCGTGGTCGACCTACATCTGGCCGGGCCTGGAGAACACGCTGAAGGCGGCTGCCCTCGCGATGGTCATCGCGCTGCCGCTCGGCGCGGCCCTCGGCATCGCCCGGCTCTCGGACCACGTGTGGGTACGCGTGCCGGCCGCGGTCGTGGTCGAGTTCTTCCGGTCCATCCCCGTGCTGGTCCTGATGATCTTCGGCCTCGCGCTCTTCGCCGAGTACACCAGCGTCAGCTCGGACGACCGTCCGCTGTACGCGGTGGTCACGGGCCTGGTGCTCTACAACGCCTCCGTCCTCGCGGAGATCGTCCGGGCGGGCATCCTCGCCCTGCCCAAGGGCCAGTCCGAGGCGGCGCTGGCGATCGGCCTGCGCAAGGGCCAGCTGATGCGGACCATCCTCCTGCCGCAGGCGGTCACCACGATGCTGCCGGCCATCGTCAGCCAGCTCGTCGTGATCCTGAAGGACACCGCGCTCGGCGGCGCGGTCCTGACCTTCCCCGAGCTGCTCGCGTCGGCCAACACGATGAGCGGCTACTACGGTGCCAATGTGATCGCCAGCTTCACCGTGGTCGCCGTCCTCTTCATCGCGCTCAACTTCCTCCTCACCAGTTTCGCGAGTTGGCTGGAGCGGAGGCTGCGGCGGGCCAAGAAGTCGACCGGTGCGGTACTCAAGGCCGACGACGCCGGCGTCGCCGGATCCGACGCGACCGGCACCGCCGGAAACACCTGACACTCGGTCACCTCGTAGGACCATCGACGGAGGCAGTGGCGTGATCGCCACTGCCTCCGTCGCTTGACGCGGGCGGCGGCAATAGGTTGCATACGTTCTGTGACCGTGCACCCCGCTCCAACGTCCTGTTCACCTGCGTCCCCCGGGACACCGCCACGGGCAGGGGGCACCGCACCGTGGATCCGGTGATCATCGCCGGAGCGGGGCCCGTCGGGCTCACGCTCGCCCTGGCGCTGGCGCGGCAGGAGGTGCCCTGTGTCGTCCTCGACGAAGGGCCCGGCAAGGACGAACCGCGTCCGGCACGCACCGTCGTCCTGCGCGAGGACGCCGTCGCCCTCGTCGAGCGGCTGACCGGCACACCGCTGACGGGACTCGGGCTCCGTTGGGCCGGATGGCGGTCGATGCGGCGCAAGCAGGTGACGCGCGAGGTCGGTTTCGGCGAGACCGACCCGGCGCCGCTGCACATCGCCCAGCACGAGCTGACCGGCGTCCTGCGCACGGCGCTCTCCCACGAGCCGCTCGTCAGGATCGCGTCCGGCAGCCGCCTGGACGGCATCGAACAGGAGACCTCCGGCGTCACGGCCCACACCCGCGGCCCCAGCGGCACCTGGTGGCGCGGCAGTTACCTGGTCGGCTGCGACGGCCCCCGCTCGACCGTCCGCAAGCTCCAGGACATCCGTTTCCCCGGCCGTACGGCGGTGGAACGCTACGCCGTGGCCGCACTGCGCACGGAACTCCCGTGGACCGACGAGGCGTTGCTCCACCGGGTGCCGCCGTGGCGCACGTCGGGCCCGACGGCCGGCGAGATCGTCGGCCGACCGCTGCCGGAAGGCGTGTGGCGTCTGGACTGGCTGCTGCCCCCCGGCAAGGACCTGGTCACGCCCGAACTGCTGGTCAACCGGGTCCGCGAGACCCTCACCGGCTGGGCCGGCGGGTCGCCCCCGTCGTACGAACTCCTCGACACCGGAGTCCACACCGTCCACCACCGGCTGGCCCGCCGCTGGCGGGCGGGCCGCGTGCTCCTCGCCGGGGACGCGGCCCATCTGCTGGGCGCGCTGGGCACGCAAGGGCTCGAGGAGGGGCTGCTGGACGCCGACAACCTCGCCTGGAAACTGGCCCTGGCCTGGCATCACGGGCCGCGCGAGGCACTGCTCGACAGCTACGAGCAGGAGCGGCGCACGGCGATCGCCGCACGACTGCGCGCCGCCGACCAGGTACTGCCGCTGCTGCGCGGCGGCGGGGGCCTGCGTTCCTACGTCCCCGGCTCGTCCCGCGGCAACGACGCGCTGCTCGCGGACGGTCACCTGGGGCGTGGAGCGCTGGGTGCGCCGGGGACGTACGCCGACTCGCCGCTCGCGCCCGGGCAGCTCGCCGGGGAGGTGCCGGTCGGCACACCGCCCGGGGTGCCCGTCGTCGACGTGCGGGTCACGGCGGAGGACGGCACGTTCGTACGGTTGCGCGACCGGCTCGGGCGCGGGGCGTTGCTGGTGCTGCTGATCGCGCCGGGCACGGGTGTCTGGGACCGCAAGCACTGGGTGACCGCCGGGATCATGCCCCGGCTGGCGGCGGCGGTGACGGCGCTGCCCCACCACGCCGAGCTGCTGGTCGCCGAGGCCTATCCGGGGGCCGCCGCCCACACGGTGCTGCTGGTGCGGCCCGACGGTCACCTGGTCACGGCGCTGAACGGGGTGCGCCCGGCCGACCTGTACGCGGCTGCGGAGGCGGCGGTGGGCGGGGCGGTGGCGGCCACGCAAGGCACCGCCGCCACGGAGAAGGAGGCGGGGGCGGGGGCGGGGGCCGCGGCCGGGCCCCGCTGACCGGCCGTCCGGGTGTTCGCCGGTGGCTCTGGCTCTTGCTGCCGGCTGCCGCCTGCGGCCCGGCGTGTCCGTAGGGTGACGGTGAGTTGACCGGCCCACACCGCCATGGTCTACTCCGAATCGTGACCGACACCTGTGTGCGCCTGTGGCGGAGGGTCCATATGGACCTCGTCCGCTATGCGGGCTGCGTGTGTCGCCCGTCCTGCTGAATTCGCATCACTTTCTTCGTGCGCGCCGCTCGGTTCGGCGCCGCGCGCCCTCGCGAAATCCACCGGACGGTAACTCGTGTCTGTCTCTTCCCCCGCTCCTGCGCGTTCCTCCGCGGCCACGGCCGCTCCCACGCATGCCGAGCTCCTCGACTTCGTACGGCGTACGGCCGCCGACGCCGAGCTGATCGCCACCCTCCCCCTCGATCCGAAGGGCCGTACCTGGGTGCGGCTGACCGGACCGGGCGGCAGCGAGGCCTGGCTGATCGGCTGGCCGCCCGGCACCGGCACCGGCTGGCACGACCACGCCGAGTCCGTCGGCGCCTTCGTGACCGCCGCGGGTGAGCTCACGGAGAACGCACTCGCCGCCCGGCTGCCTGCCGACGGCTGGAAGACCCTGGAACTCACCGACGGCGTGGACCGGGAACGCCGCCTGCCCGCCGGTGAGGGACGCGCCTTCGGCCGGCACCACGTGCACGACGTACTCAACGCGTCACCCGACCGGCACGCGGTCTCCGTACACGCCTACTACCCGCCCCTGCCGCAGATCCGCCGTTACAGCCGCAGCGGCCAGACCCTGCGCCTGGAGCAGGTCGAACGTCCGGAGGACTGGCAGTGAGCGAGCCGATCGGAATCGACGTTCTGCTGGAGCAGGTGCGCAGCGGTTACCGGCGCATCGCACCGCGCGCGGCGTACGACGCCGCCGAGGCCGGCACGGCGCTGCTGGTCGACATCCGGTACGCCGCCCTGCGCGAGCGGGACGGCGTGCTTCCGGGCGCCCTGGTGATCGAACGCAACGAACTGGAGTGGCGCCTGGACCCGCGGGGCAGCCACCGCCTGCCGGAGGCCACGGGCCATGACCTGCGCGTCGTCGTGGTGTGCGACGAGGGCTACGCCTCGAGCCTGGCGGCGGAGTCCCTGCACCGCCTGGGTCTGCGCCGGGCGACCGATCTGATCGGTGGGTTCCAGGCGTGGCGGGCGGAGGGCCTGCCGGTGGCCGTTCCCTGACCGGCCGTCCACGGAACGCCGCAGGCAGGTGTGGACCCGGCTGTCGCCGCCGTTGACGAACCCGGCCCCGCCTCTCGGCCCGGGCGCCGTTCCGTCGGTCCGGGCACCCCCGTCGCGTCACCCGGCACGGGCCGGGCGCCGGGTCAGAATCCCTCGTCGCCGAGGAACTCGGTGTCCTCGCCCTCCTCCTCCAACGCCTGACGGACCACCCGCAGGGCCAGACCCTCGGGGTAGCCCTTGCGGGCCAGCATGCCCGCGAGGCGGCGCAGCCTCTTGTCACGGTCCAGGCCACGGGTGGCGCGCAGCTTGCGGGCGACCAGCTCGCGCGCGGTCTCCTCCTCCTGCTCGGAGTCCATCTGTGAGACCGCTTCGTCGATGAGCGTGGCGTCGACGCCCTTGGTCCGCAGCTCCCTGGCGAGGGCTCGCCGGGCCAGCCCGCGGCCGTGATGCCTGGACTCCACCCAGGCCTCCGCGAAGGCACTGTCGTTGATCAGGCCGACTTCCTCGAACCTGGACAGCACCTGCTCGGCGGCCTCGTCCGGGATCTCCCGCTTGCGCAGCGCGTCGGCGAGTTGCTTGCGGGTGCGCGGGGTCCCGGTGAGCAGGCGCAGGCAGATCGCCCGTGCCTGCTCGACCGGGTCCCGCGGAGGCTCCCCCTTCTCGGCCCTCGACGAGGAAGTGGCACCTCCGTCCTCGGCGGACGACTCCCCACGCCCGCGCCGCGGGCGTCCCCGTCCGCCGCCCGTTCCACGGCCCCGTCCGCCTCCGCGACGCACCCCGCCGTCACCGCGACGCGCCCCGCCGCCGTCGGGCGGACCCGCGTCGTGCGGGTCCTCGGCACCGTCCGGCGCGAAGGGGTCCGCGGTCCCGTACGCGACGGCGGACAGGCCCGTCTCGTACGGGGCCGCCGCCACCCCGTACGCGCCGCCGTCCATCCCGGCGGAGCCTTCGTCTCCCGGTCTCCCCCGCTCGCGCTCCCGCGAGGCGTTGTCCGGGTAGGCGTACTCGGCCCAGTCGGTTCGTCGTGTCACGGGTCAGCTCTTGGCTGCCGCGGCCTTGGACTTGGTGGCCTTGGCCGTCGCGGGGGCGGGCACCGCCGGTGCGGCGTCGGCCGGGGCGGCGGAGGCGGCGCCGTCCGCGCCCGGCTCGGTGGCCGGCTCCTCGGGACGCACGCCGACGCCCAGCTTCTCCTTGATCTTCTTCTCGATCTCGTTGGCCAGGTCGGGGTTGTCCTTCAGGAAGTTGCGCGCGTTCTCCTTGCCCTGGCCGAGCTGGTCGCCCTCGTACGTGTACCAGGCGCCGGCCTTGCGGACGAAGCCGTGTTCCACGCCCATGTCGATCAGCCCGCCCTCGCGGCTGATGCCCTGGCCGTAGAGGATGTCGAACTCGGCCTGCTTGAAGGGCGGCGCGACCTTGTTCTTGACGACCTTGACGCGGGTGCGGTTGCCGACCGCGTCGGTGCCGTCCTTCAGGGTCTCGATGCGTCGGATGTCGAGTCGCACCGAGGCGTAGAACTTCAGCGCCCGGCCACCGGTCGTGGTCTCGGGCGAGCCGAACATCACACCGATCTTCTCGCGAAGCTGGTTGATGAAGATCGCGGTGGTCTTGGACTGGTTGAGCGCGCTGGTGATCTTCCGCAGGGCCTGGCTCATCAGGCGGGCCTGCAGACCGACGTGGCTGTCGCCCATCTCACCCTCGATCTCCGCGCGCGGCACGAGGGCTGCGACGGAGTCGATGACGATGAGGTCGAGGGCGCCGGAGCGGACCAGCATGTCCACGATCTCCAGGGCCTGCTCACCGTTGTCGGGCTGGGAGAGGATCAGGTTGTCGATGTCGACGCCGAGCTTCTTCGCGTACTCGGGGTCGAGGGCGTGCTCCGCGTCCACGAACGCGACCTGGCCGCCGGCCTTCTGGGCGTTCGCCACCGCGTGCAGGGTCAGGGTCGTCTTGCCGGACGACTCGGGACCGTACACCTCGATGACTCGGCCACGCGGCAGGCCGCCGACGCCGAGGGCCACGTCGAGCGCGGTCGACCCGGTCGGGATGACCTCGATGGGCTCCTTCGACCGGTCGCCCATGCGCATGACCGCGCCCTTGCCGAACTGCCGTTCAATCTGTGCGAGCGCGGCGTCCAGGGCCTTCTCGCGGTCGGTTCCTGCCATGGGTTCCACCCGGTTTGCTTGATTCGATCGCTTCACGTCAAAGACGCTAATGCCTGCCACTGACAATCCACCCTGATGCGGGCCCGGCCTGTGGATAACTCGGGCACTCATCAGCCCAAACCCAGTCGAATCACCCGTCACGAGCCTCGCCAGAGCCTCCATGAGAATAGATGTTCGATTTTGGTGTCAAGCGCACCACGCGGCACTTCCGAGCGTACGTCTGCCGGGCCGCCGGTCGGGTGACTAAAGTGCGCGTGCGACGTGGAGGAGGGGGACACCATGGCCCAGGTCAGTATCAGTCTCGACGCCGAACTGGTGGTGGAGGTGATGGTCCTGGCGGGCATCGGCTCGCCGCAGGACGCCGTCGAGGCGGTGGTGCGGGACTACATCGCCCGCGGCCACCGCACGGAGACCCGCACCGAGTTCAAGGACCGGAACCTGCGCGAGGTCGACGCCAAGCCGCAGGAACCACAGGGCTGAGCCCCCCAGTCGGCGTACCGGCCCCTCAGGAGGGGCCGCCGCCGTCTCCGGCCCCTCCCGTCCCGGGGCGTCCCGGCTCCGACCGCCGGGCCCAGAGTTTCCGCAGGCGGGTGGGTGCCCCGGACCCCGACCGGCGGTTGCGCCGCCCGTGGACGCGAGGATCGTCCGTGACGTCGTAACGCTTGACGTACGCCCCGAGGAACGCCTGCAGCGTGGCGATCGCCGGGATGGCGATCAGCGCGCCGACGGCACCGAGCAGGGCGGCGCCCGCGACGACCGAGCCGAAGGCGACCGCCGGGTGGATGTCCACGGTCCTGGACGTCAGCTTGGGCTGCAGTACGTAGTTCTCGAACTGCTGGTAGATCACCACGAAGATCAGTACCCACATCGCGTACCACGGGTTGACCGTGAAGGCGATCAGCATGGGCAGAGCGCCCGCGAGATAGGTGCCGATGGTGGGGATGAACTGCGACACCAGGCCCACCCACACGGCGAGCGCGGGGGCGTAGGGAACCTCCAGGACCTCCAGCAGGATGTAGTGCGCGATGCCGGAGACCAGCGCCATCAGGCCGCGCGAGTACAGGTAGCCGCCGGTCTTGTCCACGGCGATCTCCCACGCGCGCAGGACCTCGGCCTGCCGGGCGGGGGGCAGGACGGAGCAGAGCGCGCGCCGCAGCCGGGGCCCGTCGGCGGCGAAGTAGAACGAGAACAGCAGGACCGTCAGCAGCTGGAAGAGGCCGCCGAGGACCTGGGCGGACACGTCCAGGACGCCGGTGGCGCTGTTCTGCACGTAGTTGCGCAGCCAGTCGGAGCGGAGCAGGCCTTCTTGGATGTCCACCCGTCTCAGCTCGGTGTGGAAGTGGCCGTTGACCCAGTTGATCACGGAGTCGAGGTACTCCGGGAAGTCCTCGACCATCTTGACGATCTGCCCCGCGAGCATGGAGCCGAGCAGCGTGACGAACCCCGCGGAAGCGATCAGCACGGCGAGGAAGACGAGGAAGGTGGCCAGCCCGCGGCGCATGCCGCGCCCGGCCATCCAGCTCACCGCGGGTTCGATGGCGAGAGCCAGGAAGAACGCGATGAGGATGTTGATCAGCAGGCCGGTGAGCTCGTGGAAGGCCCAGCTGCCCAACTGGAAGACGGCGATGAGCGAGAGGGCCAGGACCATCGCGCGCGGCAGCCAGCGCGGCATGCGTGCACCCGGCCCGGCGGTGCCACCGGCCGGGGGCCCGGTGGGCGGCGTAGTACCGGTCGGGGATGCGTGCCGGGTCGCCTGCCCGGTCTCGTCAGTGGGTGCCACGGACCAAGTCTCGCCCACGCCACCGGCAGCGGAGTCACGTCCGGTGGTCTTCCCGACGGTTCAGTTGTTCCTGTGGCACGCTCACGACCGATGAGCGCTGTTCCTGTGACCCGCTCCTGAACGACCCGCGCTCTTCCTGCGGCACGCTCGTGAACGATCAGCGGTGCTCCTGCGGCACGTTCATGACGGTGCAGACCACCCGCCACACGTCCTTGGCGTCCCAGCCCGCGTCCAGCGCCTCGTGCACCGTACGCCCGCCCAGCTCCGCCATCACGTGATCGCGCGCGAAGGTGTCGGCGTACCCCGGACCGAAGTGATCCGTCATCCGCTCCCAGAAGACCGTCAACCGCATGACTCCAGTATCCCGCTCCTGAGAGTGGGCCCTGAGCCGGGACCGCGTGCCGGGACCGCCTTTCGGCCTACGGTCTGACCCATGGCCGAAGACCGGAGCTCCTCCACTGCCCCGACGCCCCCGACGCCCCCCGCGCACTCACCCCTCGCGCGCGCGGAGCGCTTCGTCTGGCTCACCGCACGCGTCCTGGAGCAGCGTCTCTTCGCGTACCACTTCCGCGGCGGCGACGCCGCTGCGGTGGAGACCGCGCTGGACGCCTACCGCAACGAGGACGGCGGATACGGTCACGCGCTGGAGCCCGACCTGCGCGGCCCGGTCAGCCAGCCGCTGCACACCGCGCACGCCCTGCGCGTCCTGGATGCCGTCGGGAGCTGCGGCGGCCAGCGCGTGGAGCGGATGTGCCGCTATCTGACCTCCGTGTCCACTGCGGACGGTGCCCTGCCGGCGATCCATCCCAGCCAGCGGGGATACCCGGCGGCGCCCTTCGTGCCGGTCGTGGACGACCCGCCCGGCGAGCTCCTCGCCACCGGTCCGGTGGTCGGACTGCTGCACCGCAACGAGGTCTGGCACGCCTGGCTGTTCCGGGCCACGGACTTCTGCTGGCAGGCGGCCGAGTCACTGGCGACCTCTCACCCGTACGAGGTCGAGGCCGCCGTGGCCTTCCTGGACGCCGCCCCCGACCGCCCGCGCGCGGAGGCGGCGGCCGACCGGCTGGGCCGCCTGGTGCGCCGGCAGCGCCTCGCGGTGCTGGACCCGGACGACCTCGGCGCGTACCCGGTCTCCCCGGGCTACGCTCCGGGCGAGCACCACTTCCCGCACGACTACGCGAGGAACCCGCGCTCCCTCGCGCGCGCGTGGTTCACGGACGACGAGATGGCCCGCTCGCTCGACTTCCTCGCGTCGGAGCAGGAGGACGACGGCGGCTGGCCCGTCCGCTGGCGCCACTGGGCACCCGCCCCGACGCTGGAAGCCCGCCCCGCGGTGACACTGGAGGCCCTGCGCACGCTCCGCGCGTACGGCCGTTGCCTGGGCTGACCCGGCTCACCCGCCCACGGCCCGCACCCCCGCCGTCACCACCACGGCCGCCATGACGACGAGCAGGAACGGCGCCCGCAGCAGCAGCGCCACGGCAGCCGCGGCGACTCCCGCGGCCCGCGCGTCCATCACAAGTGCCTGCCCGTCGGCGAAGGTCTGCTGGGCGGTGAGCGCGGCCAGGAGGGCGACGGGCAGCAGAGCGGCGAGCCGCTGGACCAGGGGCCGCTCCAGAGCACCCACGGGCACCAGCAGCCCGAGGAGCTTGACGGCGTAGCAGCCCACCGCGGTCACGCCGACGGCGATCCAGACACTCACCGCTCCTCCTCCCGGGCGGACCGCGCGGAGTCCTCGGCACCACGGCTCCCGTGGCGCCCCTGTGCCCACAGAACGACCGGTGCCGCCAGCGCGGCCGCCAGGACGGGCACACCGGCGGGCAGCACAGGCAGCAGACCGAGCCCCAGAAGGACGGCCAGGGCGGCGACCGCCCGCTCGGTGGCGGTCTTCAGCATCGGCGCGAGGAGCGCCAGGAAGACCGCGGGGCCGGCGGCGTCGAGCCCCCAGGCGTCGGTGTCCCCGATGGCCTCCGCGCCCAGCGCACCGAGCAGTGTGGTGAGGTTCCACAGCAGATACAGGGAGATCCCGGTGACGGTGAACCCGATCCGGACACCGCGCCGCGTGGGCTGTGCGAGGGCCACGGCCGTCGTCTCGTCGATGACCCACTGCGCGGCGAACGGCCGCACCGCGCGCGGGAGGGCCAGCAACTGCGACAGCCGCAGCCCGTAGAAAGCGTTGCGCACGCCCAGGAAGAAGGCCCCCGCCGCGGCGGTGAGCGGGTTGCCGCCGGCGGCGAGCGCCCCCACCAGCGCGAACTGGGAGGCCCCGGTGAACACCAGGAGACTGAGCGCGCACGTCTGCATCAGTGTCAGTCCGCTGCCGGCCGCGGTCACCCCGAAGGCGAACCCGGAGAGTCCGACGGCGACTCCGACCCCGAGGGCCTCCCGTACGACGGCGGCGTCCGGCTTGTCTCCGACGACGCCCGTGCCGGGAGCAACTGTCTGTTCTGTCACGCCTCGGACGGTAGGAGACGCCGCCGCCGCGCGTCTTGTACGTTCTTGCGCTCCCGCTGGTAGGCACCGGGCGGCACGCCCACGATCCGCGCGAAGTGCCGGTTCAGGTGCGGCTGGTCGGTGAAGCCCACGGCGACGGCGGCCTCCGAAGGCGTCGTACCGGCGTCCAGCAGCCGCCGTGCCCAGCGTATCCGGGCGTCCGTCAGCCAGGTGTGGGGCGGCATCCCGTACGCATCCCGGAAGGCGCGCAGCAGTGCGAACGGGCTGCTCCCGAGCTCCGCGGCGAGCCGCGCCAGACTCGGCGGATCGGCCATCCGGTCCTCCAGCACGGCACGCGCGCGTGCCGCGACCCGGGTTCCGGCCGTCCGCACCTCCCGCCGCGGCAGCGGGCCGCCGTTCAGCCGCAGCAGCCGGGTCACGGCCACCCGCAGCAGGGTGTCGGCGGCGAGCGCGTCCCCCTCGTCGGCGGCCCGCAGCACGCGGTGCACCAGCTCGACGGTGTACGGGTCGTCGAGCACCGGCCGGACGAACCCGGGAGTCCCGCGCAGCGTGGTCGTCTCCGCCGCTATGTCGGCCACCAGCTCGGGCGCTGGATAGACGGCCCCGTACTGCCACCCCTCCGGCCCTCCGGCCCGGCCCGTGTGCGGTGTGTCCGGATTGACCAGGGCCAGCGATCCCGCCCCGGCGTACTGATCGCTCCCGCCGTGGTGGAAGACGTCCACTCCGGCGGCGATGGCGGCGATGACGAAGTGCTCGTGCGTGTGGCGCACGAAGGTTTTCCGTATGTACCGGGCCCGCAGCAGATCGACGTCGGGCAGATCCGTGTACCGCCAGTGCCGTGCCCGTTCTCCCGATGCCGCCATGCTCCTATTCTCCGCCACCGGTGACCGGCCTCCGGGGCTCTGCCCCCGGGGAGCGGCTCCCGGCCGGTGCCCGGCCCCGGAGCGGTTCCAGGGGCGGACGACCGCCGCCGGACCACCGACGGACATCCGTCGGCCGACCGCCGTCGGGCGATCGGCGGCAGGCGGTCCACCGGCCTCGCCGTGCGATCGCCGCCGCCCGCCCCGCCGCTCGCCCCGCCGTCCCGCCCATGGGACACCGCCCGGCATTCGCACAGCTCAGGCCGATTGTCAGTGCCCGGGTGCACGATGGATCCATGGTCAGCTCCGCACACCGAGCCCTGGACGGCTTCTCCCCCGCGACCCGCGGCTGGTTCACGGGGGCCTTCTCCGCGCCCACCGCCGCCCAGGCGGGCGCGTGGCAGGCCATCTCGGAGGGCTCGGACGTGCTGGTGGTCGCCCCGACCGGCTCCGGCAAGACGCTGGCCGCCTTCCTCGCCGCCCTGGACCAGCTCGCCTCGACGCCCCCGCCCGCCGACCCCAGGAAACGCTGCCGGGTCCTGTACGTCTCCCCGCTCAAGGCCCTGGCCGTCGATGTCGAGCGCAACCTCCGCAGCCCACTGACCGGCATCCGCCAGGAATCCGTACGCCTCGGCCTGCCCGAGCCCGAGGTCAAGGTCGGCATCCGCTCCGGCGACACCCCGGCCGCCGAGCGGCGCGCCCTGTCCACCCGTCCGCCGGACATCCTGATCACCACCCCGGAGTCCCTGTTCCTGATGCTGACGTCGGCCACGCGCGACGCGCTGACCGGCATCGAGACGGTGATCCTGGACGAGGTGCACGCGGTCGCGGGCACCAAGCGCGGCGCCCATCTCGCGCTCACCCTGGAGCGGCTGGACGAGCTGCTCCCGAAGCCGGCCCGCCGCATCGGCCTCTCGGCGACGGTCCGCCCGGTGGACGAGGTCGCCCGGTTCCTCGCGCCCCGCGGAAAGGTGGAGATCGTCCAGCCGGACTCGGGCAAGGAGTTCGACCTGTCCGTCGTCGTCCCGGTGGAGGACCTGGGCGAGCTGGGCGGCTCCCCCGCCGCGGACGGCAACGAGGGCGCGGAGCGGCCGTCGATCTGGCCGCACGTCGAGGAGCGGATCGCCGACCTGGTCCAGTCGCACCGCTCCACGATCGTCTTCGCCAACTCCCGGCGCCTGGCCGAGCGCCTGTGCAACAGGCTCAACGAGATCGCGTACGAGCGGGCGACCGGCGAGCCCCTCGACGAACACCACTCCCCCGCCGCACTCATGGGCGGCTCGGGAGCCGCCCACGGCGCCCCGCCCGTGATCGCACGCGCCCACCACGGCTCGGTCTCCAAGGAGCAGCGATCCCTCGTCGAGGAGGACCTCAAGGCGGGCCGCCTGCCCGCGGTGGTCGCCACCTCCAGCCTGGAGCTGGGCATCGACATGGGCGCCGTCGACCTCGTCGTCCAGGTCGAGTCACCGCCCTCCGTCGCCTCCGGCCTCCAGCGCGTCGGCCGCGCGGGCCACCAGGTCGGCGCCGTCTCCACGGGCGTGGTCTTCCCCAAGTACCGCGGCGACCTGGTGCAGGCCGCCGTGGTCACCGAGCGGATGCGCAGCGGTGCCATCGAGGCCCTCAAGATCCCCGCGAACCCGCTGGACGTCCTGGCCCAGCAGCTCGTGGCGATGACGGCGCTGGACACCTGGCAGGTCGACGACCTGCTCGCCACCGTCCGCCGCGCCGCCCCCTTCGCCTCGCTGCCGGACTCCGCCTTCACCGCAGTCCTGGACATGCTCGCGGGCCGCTATCCGTCCGACGCCTTCGCCGAACTGCGCCCGCGCGTGGTGTGGGACCGGGTCGCGGGGACGGTCACCGGCCGCCCGGGCGCGCAGCGCCTCGCGGTCACCTCGGGCGGCACGATCCCCGACCGCGGGCTCTTCGGGGTCTTCCTCGCCGGGGCCGATCCGAAGAAGGGGGGCGGCCGGGTCGGCGAACTCGACGAGGAGATGGTCTACGAGTCGCGCGTCGGGGACGTCTTCACGCTCGGCACCAGCTCCTGGCGGATCGAGGACATCACGCGCGACCGGGTCCTGGTCTCACCCGCGCCGGGTGTGCCGGGCCGGCTGCCGTTCTGGAAGGGCGACCAGCTGGGCCGCCCCCTGGAACTGGGCCGCGCACTGGGCGCCTTCCTGCGCGAGGTCGGTTCCCTCGCCGAGGAGGACGCCCGGCTGCGCCTGGTCACCGCGGGCCTGGACGCCTGGGCCGCGGACAACGTCCTGGCATACCTCCGCGAGCAGCGCGAGGCCTGCGGCCACGTCCCCGACGACCGCACCATCGTCGTCGAGCGCTTCCGGGACGAGCTCGGCGACTGGCGGGTCGTCATCCACTCCCCCTTCGGCGCCCAGGTCCACGCCCCCTGGGCCCTCGCGCTCGGTGCCCGCCTGTCCGAGCGGTACGGCATGGACGCCCAGGTCATGCACGCCGACGACGGCATCGTGCTGCGCCTGCCCGACGCGGACCTGATGGGCCTCGACCTCCTCGACCAGGATCCGGCGAAACCAGGACTGGAGTACGACGCCGAGCAGGCGCCCGTCGGCGCGGCCGACGTCGTCTTCGACAAGGGCGAGGTGGACCGGGTCGTCACCGACCAGGTGGGCGGCTCGGCGCTGTTCGCGTCCCGCTTCCGCGAGTGCGCGGCGCGCGCGCTGCTGCTGCCGCGCCGCAGCCCCGGCAAGCGGACCCCGCTGTGGCAGCAGCGCCAGCGCGCCGCGCAGCTGCTGGAGGTGGCGAGCGAGTACGGATCGTTCCCGATCGTCCTGGAGGCGGTCCGCGAGTGCCTCCAGGACGTCTTCGACGTGCCTGGCCTGGTCGAGCTGATGGGCGACCTGGAGGCCCGCACGGTGCGCCTGGTCGAGGTCACCACTCCGGAGCCGTCCCCGTTCGCCCGCTCCCTGCTCTTCGGATACGTCGCCCAGTTCCTGTACGAGGGCGACTCGCCGCTCGCCGAGCGCCGTGCCGCCGCCCTGTCCCTGGACTCGCGGCTGCTGGCCGAACTGCTGGGCCAGGCGGAGCTGCGCGAGCTGCTCGACGCCGAGGTGCTCACGGAGCTGGAGCGCGAGCTGCAGTGGCTCACCGAGGACCGCCGCGTCAAGGACCCGGAGGGTGTCGCGGACCGGCTGCGGCAGCTCGGCCCGCTCACGGACGCCGAGCTGGCCGAGCGGGGCGCCGAGCCCCAGTGGGCCCCGGAGCTGGCCGCCGCCCGCCGCGCGATCAGGGTGCGCATCGCCGGCGCCGACCACTGGGCGGCGATCGAGGACGCGGGCCGGCTGCGCGACGCGCTGGGCACGGCGCTGCCCGTGGGTGTGCCCGAGGCCTTCACCGAGCCGGTCAAGGACCCCCTCGGCGACCTCCTCGCCCGCCATGCCCGCACCCACGGCCCCTTCACGTCGGTCACTGCCGCGGCCCGCTTCGGCCTGGGCGTCGCGGTCACCGAGGGCGCCCTGCAGCGGCTCGCCGCGGCGGGCCGGGTCGTGCAGGGCGAGTTCCATCCGGCCGGCATCGGCCAGGAGTGGTGCGACGCGACCGTCCTGCGCCGGCTGCGCCGCCGCTCCCTGGCCGCGCTGCGGCACGAGCTGGAGCCGGTGCCGCCGGCCGCGCTCGGCCAGTTCCTCCCCCAGTGGCAGCACATCGGCAGGGGGCACGCGCTGCGCGGCATCGACGGGCTGGTCCGCGCCGTCGAACAGCTGCAGGGCGCCTCCGTCCCCGCCTCCGCCCTGGAGAAACTGGTCCTGCCCTCCCGGGTGGCGCACTACCACCCGGCGATGCTGGACGAGCTGACGGCCGCCGGCGAGGTGGTGTGGGCGGGCGCCGGCTCACTCCCCGGGAAGGACGGCTGGGTCTCCCTCTACCTGGCGGACGCTGCCCCGCTGCTCCTGCCGCCCCCGCACCCCCTGGAGCCGACCGCCCTCCACCAGTCGGTGCTGGACACCCTTTCCGGCGGCTACGGCATGTTCTTCCGTCAGGTCGCCGACCAGGTCCGTGCCACCACCCACCCGGATGTCACCGACCCCCAGCTGGCCGACGCCCTGTGGGAGCTGGCGTGGTCCGGACGCCTGACGAACGACACGCTCGCGCCCCTGCGCTCCCTGCTGGGCTCCGGCCGCACCGCGGGCTCCACCGCCCATCGCGCCAAGCGCGCGGTGCCACGCGGGCGTTACGGCTCCCTGACGGCCGCCGCCCGCCCCGTGTCCCGTACCGGCCCGCCGACCGTAGCGGGTCGCTGGTCCCTGCTGCCGGCCTGCGAGGCGGACACCACGGTGCGTGCGCACGCCCTGGCCCGCACCCTTCTCGACCGGCACGGCGTGGTGACCCGCGGCGCCGTCGCCGCCGAGGGCGTGGAAGGCGGGTTCTCAGCGGTGTACCGCGTCCTGGCCGCCTTCGAAGAGAGCGGCCAGGCCCGGCGCGGCTACGTCGTGGAGGGGCTCGGCGCCGCACAGTTCGCCATGGAGGGCGCTGTGGACCGGTTGCGCGCGGTCTCGAACGCCCGGGAACGTGACGAGGCGCCGCCCGGGCGGCCGGACTTCACCGGCGGTGGTCCGGACGACCACGCCTCGTCCGACGGCTCCCACGGCCCGGGGGGTCCTGTCTCCGGCGACTCCCCCTTCCCCGGCTCCGCGTCCAGCGGCCGCGGAGCCGGCGCACCGGACCGACCCGACGACGTCTTCGCCCCCGCCCAGCCCCTCCCGCCCTCCGGGGACGAGTACGTCTCCCTCCACGACTACGCGGAACCGGGCGCCGGCGGTCCGCGCGGGGGCGGCGCGCAGGGCGGCTTCGGCGGTCCGCGCGGGGGCTACACGCACCGCGGCTTCGATGCCCCGCGCGACTCGTACGACGCCGGATTCCCCCGCCGCGGCCGGCCCTCCGCCGCTCCACGGGCCGTCGTCCTGGCCGCCGCCGACCCGGCGAACGCGTACGGCGCGGCCCTCCCCTGGCCCGAACCCCCGGCCGGCGCCACGCACAAGCCGGGCCGCAAGGCAGGGTCCCTGGTGGTGCTCGTGGAGGGCGAGCCGGCGCTCTACATGGAGCGCGGCGGCAAGACGCTCCTGCTCTGGCCCTCCGCGCCGGACGGTCTGCCCACCGAAGACGCCCGTCTGCGAGCGGCCGCGGAAGGGCTCGCCTCGGCCGCCCTCGCCGGTTCGCTCGGCACGGTCACGGTCGAGCGCGTCAACGGCACGGCGGCTCTGACGTCCCCCTTCGGTCCCCTGCTGGAGGAGGCGGGGTTCATCGCCACCCCACGCGGCCTGCGCATCAGAGCCTGAGCCTGTCACCCTTGACCCATGCCCGAAGGAGACACGGTCTGGCAGGCGGCGCGCCGGCTGCACGACGCCCTCGCGGGCAAGGTGCTGACCCGCAGCGACTTCCGCGTCCCCCGGTACGCCACCGTCGACCTCACCGGCCGCACGATCCTGGACGTCACCCCGCGCGGCAAGCACCTCCTCACCCGCGTGGAGGGCGGTGTGACCGTCCACTCGCACCTGCGGATGGACGGCTCCTGGAAGGTGTTCGCGGCCGGTCAGCGCTGGAGCGGCGGCCCCGCGCACCAGATCCGGGTCATCCTCGGCACCGCCGACCGCACGGCGGTCGGCTATCGCCTCCCGGTGCTGGAAGTTCTCCGCACCGCCGACGAGGAGCGCGCCGTCGGCCACCTCGGTCCGGACCTGCTCGGCCCGGACTGGGACCCCGAGCAGGCCCTGGCCAACCTGCGCGCCGAGCCGGCCCGCAGGCTCGGTGAGGCCCTGCTCGACCAGCGCAATCTCGCGGGCATCGGCAACGTCTACAAGTGCGAGCTCTGCTTCCTGCTCGGCGTGACTCCCTGGCTCCCCGTAGGCGACCTGCCGGCCGCACACGCCGTGCGGCTGCCCGCGCTCGCGAAGAAGCTCCTGGAGGCCAACCGCGACCGCCCGGTCCGCCGTACGACGGGCCTGCGGGGCCAGGACCTGTTCGTGTACGGCCGAGCGCCCCGTCCCTGTCTGCGCTGCGGCACACCGGTGCGCGTGGCGAACCAGGGCGACGGCTCCCGAGAGCGCCCCACCTATTGGTGCCCGGCCTGCCAGGCCGGCCCCGCACCGCGCCCGGGCGGCCTTGCCGGTACCGGGCCGCGGCGCGGGCGGGGGTGACTCGGCCGGCGAGCAGGCCGTCCATCTGGCCGACCGCCTCGCGCTGTCCCTCCTCCATGCCCGTCTTCGTGAGCCGGTCCATCTGCTCCCGGGGGGCGCAGGCCGAGCGCATCTCCATGCGGGTGCCGCCGTCCCGCTCGGTGAGCGCCCCCCGGATCGTGCTCGTCGGCATGCCGGCGCTCCGCACGCCGTCCGCGTCGGTGAATCCGTCGGTGAGCTCCAGGGACGCAGGCGCGTCGACCGAGGTGATCCGCCACCATCCGCGGTGCTTGTCACCCTCCGGACCGGTCATGACGTACGTGACGTCGCCGCCGGGGGTCAGGTAGTGCTCCACCGTCGCCGGACAGGTCGGCGGGCCTCCACCAGCGCTCCGGTCGCCTCGGGCCGGACCACGGCTGCCACACCCGCTCGACGGGGGCGGCGAAGTCGGCGACCAGGGTGAAGGTCAGGCTGTCGAAATCCTGGTCCACGCTGGTGGCACTCATCGGAACCGTCCTTCCGTCGGGCTGTGTGCTTCGGGTTCCGCAGCCTGGGCGAGCAGGCGGGACATCATTCGCCCCGCCCCGCCCCGCCGAGGCCGCGTTCCCCCGCGGACGCACGCAGGGCGTGTCTCCACCGCCCCGCCTGCAACGCCCCGGCGGCCCGGCATCGGGGCACACAGTGCACCGGCAGCACGCTCAGCCCCCAGCCGCCGACCGCGACCGCCCCTTCGAGCACCCCCGCGTCGGGCTCGAGCGCCAGACGCAGCACGGCCCACCACCACAACGCACCCAGCCCCAGCGCGGCCGCCCGACGAGCAGTCCGCGCGGACGTCATAACCGCGTCATCCGTTTTCGGCCTGGAACATCCAGTGCTGCTTCTCCAGGTCGGCCGTGACCTGGATGAAGATGTCCTGGCTCACGGGATCCGGATCCCCGGTCGCCGCGATGCGCTCCCGCATCCGCCCGATCACCGCACCCAGCGCGTCCACGATCGTCTGTACCGCTGCGGTGTCGTCGACCCAGCCTTCCGGGGTCACGCCGATACCGCTGCCGACGGCCACCGTCGCGGCCCGCCCGTCCGGGGACACACCGAGCGCCGAGGCGCGCTCCGCCACGGTGTCGGAGTGCGTGCGCGCGGTGCCGACGAGTTCGTCGAGCTGGAGGTGTACGGAGCGGAACCGCGGACCGACCACGTTCCAGTGGATCTGCTTCGCCACCAGGGCCAGGTCCACCAGGTCGACGAGGGCGCCCTGCAACGCCTCGGACACGGTCTTCAGGCTCGCGTCGGACAACGGGCTCTTCACGACGTACATCCACGCCTCCGTCGGTCGGCCCCCCGGCCATGTCCCTCCACGATGACCGCACCACCGGGCCCCGGCAAACCGGGCGCGAGCCCGGGACCGCGGCACGCAAAAACCCCGACCGCACCCCTCCGGTCTCCCGGAGGGACCCCGGCCGGGGCCTCACACGCACACGTTCTCAGCGCTCAGGCGGCGACGACGTCCACTGCCTCGGCGGGCGCCTTGATGGTCACCCGTTCCGGTGGCACACCGGTCACCGACACGGAACCCAGCATCGGGCGCACCGGGGCCGGCACGGTCTCGCTGGGCGTGGCCGCAGCGGACTGGGCCAGCTCGGCGAGGGCCAGTTCGTCGCTCACTTCCCGCATGAGCTCGGACATCCGTACGTCCAGCGCGTCGCAGATGGCGGAGAGCAGCTCGGAAGAAGCCTCCTTCTGCCCCCGCTCCACCTCGGAGAGATAGCCGAGTGAGACTCGGGCGGACGAGGAGACTTCGCGCAGAGTACGGCCCTGGCGTTGGCGCTGCCGACGCAGCACGTCACCCAGCAGGCGACGGAGCAGAATCATCGGTGGCTCCCTCCTCGGACCGTGTAACCGCATCCTTCACGCCCCACCGTACCGCCTCGCGCCGCGGCCGTGCGGGGAGCGATGTCGTGTTCACTCAGGGCTGCAAACATCAAAACCCCCCGTTCCGTTCCGTATCCTGTGCCCGCTCATTCCCGATCTGTTCGCCCGCAAGCTCCCTCAAAAGGAGTGCGAGTACGCTCCGTACACTCTCCATACGAATTTCCGCGCGGTCGCCGTTCAACCGCAGCGCCTCCACTTTTCCGCCAGGGGCGGAACCATCGTCCGTTCCGAAGGGCCCGTCGACGGCCACGAAGACCGTCCCCACCGGCTGCCCGTCCTGCGGGTCCGGGCCGGCGACGCCCGTCGTCGCGATGCCCCAGTCGGCACCCAACGCCTCGCGGGCGCCCGCCGCCATCTGGGCGGCGACCTGCGGATCCACCGCTCCACGCGCCGCGAGCAACATGGCGTCGACGCCGAGCAGTTCCCGCTTCAGTTCCGTCGCGTAGGCGGTCACGGACCCCCGGAAGGCCCTGGACGCCCCAGGGACCGCCGTGATCTCGGCCGCCACCATTCCGCCGGTCAGTGACTCTGCGACCGCGAGGGTCTCGCCCTTGACCGTGAGTAGCCGCACCACGTCGGCGGCCGTGGAACTCAAGCTTCCGTCTCCTTCAACGCCGCTCTGCGCTCGGCGATTCCCTGACGGCGCAGCACGATGGCCTGCTTCACATAGTCCAGTCCGGTCACCACGGTCAGGACGACCGCCGCCGCCATCACCCAGAACCTCAGGGTGGCCAGCGGCCCCGTCAGTGCCAGGACGTACATGCCGACGGCGATGCCCTGGGTGAGGGTCTTGAGCTTGCCCCCACGGCTCGCGGGGATCACGCCGAACCGGATCACGACGAAACGCAGCACGGTGATCCCGAGTTCCCGGCCGAGGATGACGGCCGTCACCCACCACGGCAGGTCACCCAGGGCGGACAGACAGATGAGCGCCGCCCCCATGATCGCCTTGTCGGCGATGGGGTCGGCGATCTTCCCGAAGTCGGTGACGAGGTTGTAGGTGCGCGCCAGGTGGCCGTCGAAAAGGTCGGTGATCATGGCGACGGCGAAGGCCGCCCAGGCGAACGACCGCCAGGCCGGGTCGTACCCGCCGTTGCCGAGCATCAGCGCGACGAAGGCCGGCACCAGCAGCAGCCGGAGCATCGTCAGCAGGTTGGCGACGTTCCAGACGCTCGCCTGGTTGACTGCGGCGGCCGCGATCTTGCCGCCGCGCCCGGCCGCACCACCCTCGGTGGCACCTCGTTCCGCCGCACCCCGTTCCACGGCGCCTCCCGGAGTCGTACGCTCCGTCGGTTCCTGCGCGGCGCCCGAGGCGCCACGCGGGCCGGCCCTGCGCGCGCCGGAGGAGCCCCCCGCGGCGGACGCCGGGACTCCGGTCATCTGCCGGCCTCCTCACTCCACTCGGGCGAGCCCGGCAGCGGTTCGGCCACCAGGTCGACACCCTCCGTACCGACGACCTTCGCCTCGACCATACGACCGACCCTCAGGCCTTCGCCGCTCGTGAGCAGCACCTGGCCGTCCGTCTCGGGCGCCTGGTGCTCCGCGCGGCCGCGCACGCCGTCCCCCTCGTCGGCGGACTCCACGGACTCGACGAGCACGCGCACGGTCGCGCCGACCCGCTCCTCGGCCCGCTGCGAGACGAGCTCCTCGGCCAGGCGGGACACACGTGCCAGCCGCTCGGCGACGACGTCCTCGTCCAGCTTGTCGCCGTAGGTCGCCGCCTCGGTGCCCTCCTCGTCGGAGTACCCGAAGACGCCGATGGCGTCCAGCCGCGCGTGGTTCAGGAACCGCTCCAGCTCGGCGAGGTCGGAGGCGCTCTCGCCGGGGAAGCCCACGATGAAGTTGGAGCGCACGCCTGCCTCGGGGGCCTTGCTCCGGATGGTGTCCAGCAGCTCCAGGAAGCGGTCCGTGTCGCCGAAGCGGCGCATCGCGCGCAGCACGTTCGGAGCGGAGTGCTGGAAGGACAGGTCGAAGTAGGGCACGACCTTGGGGGTGGAGGTCAGTACGTCGATGAGGCCGGGGCGCATCTCGGCCGGCTGGAGGTAGCTGACGCGCACCCGCTCGATGCCGTCGACGTCGGCGAGGTTCGGGAGCAGCGACTCCAGCAGGCGGATGTCGCCGAGGTCCTTGCCGTACGACGTGTTGTTCTCGGAGACCAGCATGATCTCCTTGACGCCCTGCTCGGCCAGCCACCGCGTCTCGTTCAGCACGTCGCTCGGGCGGCGCGAGATGAAGGAGCCGCGGAAGGACGGGATGGCGCAGAAGGAGCAGCGCCGGTCGCAGCCGGAGGCCAGCTTCACGGAGGCGACCGGGGAGCCGTCCAGGCGGCGGCGCAGGGGCGCGCGGGGACCGGAGGCCGGGGCGACCCCCTCGGGGAGGTCGGTCGGGCCGTGTCCCGGCAGGGCGACGGAGGCACCGGCCTCCTGGCGCTCGGCGGGGCTGATCGGCAGCAGCTTGCGCCGGTCGCGCGGGGTGTGGGCGGCGTGGATGCCGCCGTTCAGGATGGTCTGCAGGCGGTCGGAGATATCGGTGTAGTCGTCGAAGCCGAGTACACCGTCGGCCTCGGGAAGGGCCTCGGCGAGCTCCTTGCCGTACCGCTCGGCCATGCAGCCCACCGCCACCACGGCCTGTGTTCTGCCGTGCCCCTTGAGGTCGTTGGCCTCCAAGAGGGCGTCGACGGAGTCCTTCTTGGCGGCCTCGACGAAGCCGCACGTGTTCACGACGGCGACGTCCGCTTCCTCGGCGTTCTCGACGAGCTTCCAGCCGTCCGCCTCCAGACGGCCTGCGAGCTCCTCCGAGTCCACCTCGTTACGGGCGCAGCCAAGGGTGACGAGTGCGACGGTACGGCTTTCAGGCATGGGCTCAAGACTACTTCGTCCCGTCGGCAGCCCACGTCGACGGGGTTGCCCGGTCTTGGACAACCCCGTCCGCACCAGTGTGTTTCGCGCCCCTATCCGACCTGCGGGTCGCCCTTGGTGTACGTCAGGCGTTCCACGGAGCCCGGCTGGAAGTCGTCCTCGATCTTCTTGCCGTTGACGTACAGCTGGATGGCGCCGGCGTCACCGAGGACGAGGTCGATCTTCTCGTTGTCCTGGAAGGTCTCGGAGTCGCCCTCCTTGAGCAGGCCGTCGAAGAGCAGCCGACCGTTGTGGTCCTTCGCGGAGATCCAGCTGCGGCCGTCGTCGGCGCTGACCTTGACCGTCACCTTGTCCTGCGGGGCGGCGGCGATGGCGCTGTCGGTCGGATCCGGTTCCGGGGCGACCGGCTTCTTCGGCTCGGCGCTCGGCGAGGCGGACTCGCCGGCCGTCGGCTGGGAACCCTCGGCGACGCTCGCCTCGGAGCCGCCGTCGTCGCCCTTGACGAACGTGAAGCCGACGAAGCCGATCACCGCGACGATCGCGGCGACCATGGCGGCCGTCCAGTTGGGTCCGCGCCGCTCGGGACGAATGCGTTCGGCCTCGAACAGGGGTGCGGCGGCGGTCGGCGCCGGGCGCCCGCCGTGCTCGGCGTCGAACTGCGCGACCAGCTCGGCCGGGTCGAGTCCGACGGCCTTGGCCAGGGTCCTGATGTGACCGCGCGCGTAGACGTCACCGCCGCAGGGCGTGAAGTCGTCCGCCTCGATGGCGTGCACGATGGCGATGCGGACGCGGGTGGCGGTGGTGATGTCGTCGACGGTCAGCCCGGCGGCGATCCGCGCCTGCTGCAGCGCACTGCCGACGGAGGGGCGGGCCTCCGCGGAAAGGTCTTCAGGAACGTCTCGGGACACGTCTTCGATCGGACGCTCGTCTTCAGGGAAGTTGCCGTTGGACACGGGGGCGCCTTTCGAGCGTATGGCCGCCTGCGCTGGACGTTCAGTCTAGGGGGGGTACAAACGGGTGGGGCAACCGGACGGTCGTACTTTGTACGCCATCGGATCGACCCGGCGTCCCGATGGTGGATTACCTGTTTGTCGTTTCCCTCAACTTGACGTACGCCATGGCTGAACGGTTGCTCAATGATCCCTAACGGGTGAGTCACGAACGGCCGCCGGCCGCCGTGACCCTCCGTCGGGGATCCCTGCGCGTACCGTTCCCTACCCCTCAGACTCCCCCCGGATCACCGCGAGCACGCCGTCCAGCTCGTCGGGCTTCACAAGAACGTCACGAGCCTTCGAGCCTTCGCTCGGCCCGACGATGCTCCGCGACTCCATCAGGTCCATCAGCCGCCCGGCCTTGGCGAAGCCGACGCGCAGCTTGCGCTGCAGCATGGAGGTCGACCCGAACTGCGTGGAGACGACCAGTTCGGCCGCCTGGCACAGCAGGTCGAGGTCGTCGCCGATGTCCTCGTCGATCTCCTTCTTCTGCTTGGTGCCGACGGTGACGTCGTCCCGGAAGACGGGCGCCATCTGGTCCTTGCAGTGCTGGACGACGACCGCGACCTCTTCCTCGGTCACGAACGCGCCCTGCATACGGGTCGGCTTGTTCGCACCCATCGGCAGGAAGAGGCCGTCCCCCTTGCCGATCAGCTTCTCGGCGCCGGGCTGGTCGAGGATGACCCGCGAGTCCGCCAGGGAGGACGTCGCGAAGGCCAGCCGGGAGGGCACGTTGGCCTTGATCAGGCCGGTGACGACGTCCACGGACGGCCGCTGGGTGGCGAGCACCAGGTGGATGCCGGCCGCGCGCGCGAGCTGCGTGATCCGCACGATGGCGTCCTCGACGTCCCGCGGCGCCACCATCATCAGGTCGGCCAGCTCGTCCACGATCACCAGCAGGTACGGGTACGGCTGGAGCTCGCGTTCACTGCCCTCGGGCGGCTTGACCTTGCCCTCGCGCACCGCGCGGTTGAAGTCGTCGATGTGCCGGTAGCCGTAGGCGGCGAGGTCGTCGTAGCGGAGGTCCATCTCCCGTACGACCCACTGGAGGGCCTCCGCGGCCCGCTTCGGGTTGGTGATGATCGGCGTGATCAGGTGGGGGATGCCCTCGTACGCGGTCAGCTCGACGCGCTTGGGGTCGACCAGGATCATCCGGACGTCCTCCGGGGTCGCCCGCATCATGATCGAGGTGATCAGGCAGTTGATGCAGGACGACTTGCCGGAGCCGGTGGCGCCGGCGACCAGCATGTGCGGCATCTTCGCCAGCGAGTGCATGACGTAGCCGCCCTCGACGTCCTTGCCGAAGGCGACCAGCATCGGGTCGTCGTCCTCGGCGGACTCCGCGAGGCGCAGCACGTCACCGAGGTTGACCATCTCCCGGTCGGTGTTGGGGATCTCGATACCGACCGCGGACTTGCCGGGGATCGGGCTGATGATCCGTACGTCGGGACTGGCGACGGCGTACGCGATGTTCTTGGCCAGTGCGGTGATCCGCTCGACCTTCACGGCGGGCCCGAGCTCGACCTCGTACCGGGTGACCGTCGGCCCGCGGGTGAAGCCGGTGACGGCGGCGTCGACCTTGAACTCGGTGAAGACGGTGGTGAGCGAGGCGACTATGGCGTCGTTGGCCGCACTGCGCGCCTTGCCGGGGCCGCCGCGGGTGAGCATATCGAGGGCCGGCAGGGAGTAGGTGATGTCGCCGGAGAGCTGGAGCTGCTCGGCGCGCGGCGGCAGGTCCCGTTCCTTGGGGAGCGGGGTCTTGGTGAGGTCGGCGACGACCGCCGTGCCCTCGCCGGGGTGTCCCTTCGCCTTGTCCTGCCTGAGCTTGCCCGGTTGCGGGCGCGCGGCAGGCACGGGCGTGGGAGTGGGCGTCGTCGACTCGCGGTCCCCCGTGGTCACGCCCTGGGTGAGGTCGGCGACCAGCGGCGAGGGCGGCATCCCGTGCAGCACGGCGCCGTCGAGCGCGGCGGCGGCCGCGGCGGCGACGTCCACGGCGTCCATCGGCCGGTTCGCCTCGGGCTGCGGCGTGGTGGACCGCCGGGGCCTGCCGCGACGCCTGGTGAGCGCCTCCTGCTCGGCCGCGTCGGGGTCGTACGGCTGTGACGCCGGTCCCCCGCGTCCGCGGCGCTTGGCGGGCAGCGCCTCGCGCCACTGTTCCTCGTAGCGCTCGTCGTCCTCGCCGAACGCGTCGGCCTCCGCCTCCGGGTCACGGACCAGACCGAGCCGCACACCGAGCAGCCGCAGTCGCTGCGGGATGGCGTTGACCGGCGTGGCGGTGACGACCAGCAGTCCGAAGACGGTGAGCAGCACCAGCAGCGGCACCGCCAGGACGTCGGTCATCGTGTGCGACAGGGGGGTCGCCGCGCCCCAGCCGATGAGGCCGCCGGCGTCCCTTATGGCGTGCATGCCGTCACTGCGGGCCGGTGAGCCGCAGGCGATGTGCACCTGGCCGAGGACACCGATGACGAGCGCGGACAGGCCGATCACGATCCGGCCGTTGGCCTCGGGTTTCTCGGGGTGCCGGATCAGGCGCACGGCGACGGCACCGAGCAGTATCGGCACCAGCAGGTCCAGCCGGCCGAAGGCACCGGTCACCAGGATCTCGACGAGGTCGCCGACGGGGCCCTTGAGGTCGGCCCAGGTACCGGCCGCGACGATCAGCGCGACGCCGAGCAGCAGCAGCGCGACACCGTCCTTGCGGTGCGCCGGGTCGAGGTTCTTCGCCCCGGCGCCTATGCCGCGGAAGATGGCGCCGACGGCGTGCGCGACGCCCAGCCAGAGGGCGCGTACGAGCCGGTAGACGCCACCGGTCGGGTTGGGTGCCGGCCCCGGCGCGGGCTTCTTCGCCGCGGCCTTCTTGGCCGGCGCCTTCTTCGCGGGTGCCTTCTTCGCAGCGGCCTTCTTCGCCGGAGCCTTCGCGGGAGCGGCCGCCTTCTTCGCGGGCTGCTTCTTGGCTGCGGAGGGACGTGAGGCCATAGGTGTGAGGTTACCGGGGGAGACGGCGGTCGACACGTGTGCCCACCGCTTCACCCGTTCGTGTCGCCCGCGGGAATGTCCGGAACTGACCCCTCCGGTACAGCCGCTGACATGCCCTCACCAGTCGGGCCCGCCGGTCCTCCCGGCCCACCCCGCGGACCTCAGTTGACCGCGGCCTGGCCTCCGGACGAGCCCGGCTCCAGGGCGTCCAGTGCCCGCCGCAGTCCGGTGAGCTTGCGCTCCAGATGGGCCGCGGTCGCCACCGCCGCCGCGTCCGTCGACTCGTCGCCGAGCTGCTTGGAGAGCGCTTCCGCCTGCTCTTCGACGGCCGCCAGCCGTGCCGACAGTTCGGCGAGCAGCCCGGCGGGCTCCTTGGCCTCACCGCCCGCGGCCTTGCCACCGCCCTCCAACTGGAGCCGCAGCAGCGCCGCCTGCTCGCGCAGCTGGCAGTTCTTCATGTAGAGCTCGACGAAGACGGAGACCTTCGCACGCAGCACCCACGGGTCGAACGGCTTGGAGATGTAGTCCACGGCGCCCGCCGCGTACCCGCGGAAGGTGTGGTGCGGGCCGTGGTTGATCGCGGTGAGGAAGATGATCGGGATGTCCCGGGTCCGCTCCCGTCGCTTGATGTGCGCGGCGGTTTCGAAACCGTCCATGCCCGGCATCTGTACGTCCAGCAGAATGACCGCGAAGTCGTCCGTGAGCAGTGCTTTGAGCGCTTCCTCCCCGGACGATGCCCGCACCAGCGTCTGATCGAGCGCCGAGAGGATCGCCTCCAGCGCCAGCAGATTCTCCGGCCGGTCATCGACCAGGAGGATCTTGGCCTTCTGCACCATGGCCCGCCCTCCTCGCCCCGGCGTGGGGCCTCCCCTGTCCGCAGGACTTGGGGCAGCACCGGCGGGCGCCGCCCCAGGGGACGACTCCCTTGCGCCGCCCGTCCTTGTGCCGGTCATCGTAGCCGCACCCCGCCTGTCGCCACACCCTGTCACCGTGATGTCACTGTGCACGTAGCAGAAACGCGGCGGGGGACCAGAAGGTTCCCCGAATCCCGTACTTCTACACGGTTTCGGGCACACTCGGTCAGCAACTGCACGGGGACGCCGAAGCCGGCCGCCTCTCGCACGCACCCCACGTTCGCACACCGCCCGCACGCGCCGCGCGGACGGTACCCGTACGTACCACGGACACCGCACCCCGGCGTACCACGGCCACGGTGCCCGACCGTACCGCAGCCGGACCGACCGGACGTACCGTCCGGTGCCCGTCCGAACCTACTCCTCCCTCATCCACTGCTGCATCACCGTCAGCAGATGATCGGGGTCGACCGGCTTCGTCACGTAGTCGGAGGCCCCCGACTCGATGGCCTTCTCCCGGTCGCCCTTCATCGCCTTCGCGGTCAGCGCGATGATCGGAAGGCCGGCGAACTGGGGCATCCGGCGGATCGCCGTGGTCGTCGCGTAACCGTCCATCTCGGGCATCATGATGTCCATCAGGACGACCGCCACGTCCTCGTGCTGCTCCAGGACCTCGATGCCCTCGCGTCCGTTCTCGGCGTACAGCACGGACAGGCCGTGCTGCTCCAGGACGCTGGTGAGCGCGAAGACGTTGCGGATGTCGTCGTCGACGATCAGCACCTTCTGCCCGCCGAAGCGGATCCCCCGGTTCGGCTGCGGCGCCGCCTCCTGCCCCGCGGCCGGCTGCTGCTCCTGCGCCAGGGACCGCGCTGCGGGCTCCGGGCCCGCCTTGCGACGGCGCCGGAACAGCGCCGCGGCACCGTTCTGCGAGTCGTGGTACGACGTCACCTCCGCCGGCGGTTCGGTCTGTGTCCCCGACAGCTCGGCCACGGCGCCCGGAGACGCGAGCACCCCGCCGGGCTCCAGCGACGGAAGGGGCTGCTGGTAACCGTGGGCGGGCAGCTCGCTCGGGTGCAGCGGCAGGTAGAGCGTGAACGTCGACCCGCGGCCCGGCTCGCTCTGCGCGTGGATCTCACCGCCCAGCAGCTGCGCGATCTCCCGTGAGATGGACAGTCCCAGGCCCGTACCGCCGTACTTGCGGCTGGTGGTGCCGTCGGCCTGCTTGAACGCCTCGAAGATCACCCGCATCTTGCTGGCCGCGATCCCGATCCCGGTGTCGCTCACGGAGAACGCGATCAGCTCGGCGTCCGGGTCGCTCATCGAACCGGCCTCCAGCAACTGCTCCCGGATGGCCTGCGGAACCTCGTCCCGGGCCGGCCGGATGACCAGCTCGACCGCTCCCGAGTCGGTGAACTTCACCGCGTTGGACAGCAGGTTGCGCAGCACCTGGAGCAGCCGCTGCTCGTCGGTGTGCAGCGTGGCGGGCAGCTCCGGCGACACGCGCACCGACAGGTCGAGGCCCTTCTCCGCGGTCAGCGGCCGGAACGTGGCCTCCACGTAGTCGACGAGCTGGACGAGCGCGATGCGCGTCGGGGAGACGTCCATCTTGCCCGCCTCGACCTTCGACAGGTCGAGGATGTCGTTGATGAGCTGGAGCAGGTCGGAGCCGGCGCCGTGGATCGTCTCGGCGAACTCGACCTGCTTCGGGGACAGGTTCGCGTCGGCGTTGTCCGCGAGCAGCTTGGCCAGGATCAGCAGCGAGTTGAGCGGCGTACGCAGCTCGTGCGACATGTTGGCCAGGAACTCGCTCTTGTAGCGCATGGAGACCGCGAGCTGCTCGGCACGCTCCTCCAGGACCTGCCGCGCCTCCTCGATCTCGGTGTTCTTCACCTCGATGTCGCGGTTCTG
The DNA here is from genome assembly GCF_049974565.1 of Streptomyces sp. WG5. Classification (NCBI taxonomy): domain Bacteria; kingdom Bacillati; phylum Actinomycetota; class Actinomycetes; order Kitasatosporales; family Streptomycetaceae; genus Streptomyces; species Streptomyces sp. WG5. Next base: position 290,365 of record NZ_JBNGGC010000004.1, read on the forward strand.
CTGCGCCAGCAGCTCGGCCTTCTCCTCCAGTTCGGCGTTGGACGACTGGAGGGCCTTCTGCCGCTGCTCCAGCTCCTCGGACCGGTCCCGCAGTTGCTCGGTCAGTTCCTGCGACTGCTTCAGCAGCACCTCCGTCTTGGTGTTGACGGAGATGGTGTTGACGCTCGTCGCGATCATCTCGGCGATCTGGTTGAGGAAGTCCTTCTGGATCTGCGTGAACGGGGTGAAGGACGCCAGCTCGATGACGCCGAGCACCTGCCCCTCGAACAGCACCGGCAGGACGATCACCTGGGCGGGCGGAGCCTCTCCGAGCCCGGAGGAGATCTTCAGATAGCCGCTCGGCGCGTTCTCCACAAGGATCGTGCGCTTCTCCGCGGCGGCCGTGCCGACCAGCGCCTCCCCGGGACGGAACGAGGTGGGCATGGAGCCCATCGAGTAGCCGTACGACCCGAGCATGCGCAGCTCGTACTGGTCGCTCTGAGCGCCGGCCTGCTCCTGGCCGTCGACGTGCGGCATGGCGAGGAAGAACGCCCCGTGCTGCGCGGAGACCACCGGGGTCAGCTCGCTCATGATCAGCGAGGCCACGTCCTGGAGGTCGCGGCGTCCCTGCATCAGCCCGGAGATCCGGGCCAGATTGCCCTTGAGCCAGTCCTGCTCCTTGTTGGCGATCGTGGTGTCGCGCAGGTTGGCGATCATCTTGTTGATGTAGTCCTGGAGCTCGGAGATCTCCCCGGAGGCGTCCACGTCGATCTTCAGGTTCAGGTCGCCGCGCGTCACCGCGGTCGCCACGCGCGCGATGGCTCGCACCTGCCGGGTGAGGTTTCCGGCCATCTCGTTCACGGACTCGGTCAGGTCCCGCCAGGTGCCGTCGACGTCACGCACGCGTGCCTGACCACCGAGCTGCCCCTCCGTACCCACCTCGCGGGCCACGCGGGTCACCTCCTCGGCGAAGGAGGACAGCTGGTCGACCATCGTGTTGATGGTCGTCTTCAGCTCGAGGATCTCCCCGCGCGCGTCGATGTCGATCTTCTTGGTCAGATCGCCCTTGGCGATGGCCGTGGTGACCATGGCGATGTTGCGCACCTGACCGGTCAGGTTGGACGCCATCTGGTTCACCGACTCGGTGAGGTCCTTCCAGGTGCCCGCCACGCCCGGCACGTGCGCCTGGCCGCCCAGGATGCCGTCCGTGCCCACCTCGCGAGCCACCTTGGTGACCTGGTCCGCGAAGGAACTCAGCGTCTTCACCATGGTGTTGAAGGTGTCGGCGAGCTGTGCGACCTCGCCGCGCGCCTCGATCGTCACCGTCCGCGTCAGGTCGCCGTTGGCGACGGCGGCGGCCACCTGGGAGATGTTCCGCACCTGGACGGTGAGGTTCTTCGCCATCAGGTTGACGTTGTCGCTGAGGTCCTTCCAGATGCCCACGACTCCGGGCACGTGCGCCTGCCCACCGAGAATGCCCTCCGTACCCACCTCGCGGGCCACGCGCGTGACCTGCTCGGCGAAGGAGGACAGCTGGTCGACCATGGTGTTGACGGTCGTGACGAGCTCGAGGATCTCGCCCTTGGCGTCGACGGTGATCTTCTTCGACAGGTCGCCCTTGGCCACCGCGGTCGTGACCTCGGCGATGTTGCGGACCTGCATGGTCAGGTTGTTGGCCATGCCGTTCACGGACTGCGTGAGGTCCTTCCAGGTGCCGGAGACGCCCTGCACCTCCGCCTGCCCGCCGAGGATGCCCTCGGTGCCCACCTCACGCGCGACGCGCGTGACCTCCTGGGCGAACGACGACAGCTGGTCCACCATCGTGTTCAGGGTGTTCTTCAGCTCCAGGATCTCCCCGCGCGCGTCCACGGTGATCTTCTGCGACAGGTCACCGCGGGCCACCGCCGTCGCGACCTGCGCGATGTTGCGCACCTGCGCGGTCAGGTTCCCGGCCATGCCGTTCACCGAGTCGGTCAGGTCGCGCCACACACCGGCGACCCCGGGCACCTGGGCCTGCCCGCCGAGGCGGCCCTCGGTGCCCACCTCGCGGGCGACCCGGGTCACCTGCTCGGCGAAGGCGGAGAGCTGGTCGACCATCGTGTTGATGGTGTTCTTCAGCTCCAGGATCTCCCCGCGCGCGTCGACGTCGATCTTCTGCGACAGGTCGCCTCGCGCCACGGCCGTCGTCACCTGGGCGATCTGCCGCACCTGGGAGGTCAGATTGCCCGCCATGAAGTTGACGGAGTCCGTCAGCTCCTTCCACGTCCCCGACACCCCGTCGACGCGGGCCTGACCGCCGAGGCGGCCCTCCGTGCCCACGTCCCGGGCCATCCGGGTCACCTGGTCGGCGAAGCTCGACAGCTGGTCCACCATCGTGTTGACGGTGTTCTTCAGCTGGAGCATCTCACCGGAGACGTCCACGGTGACCTTCTGCGACAGGTCGCCGTTGGCCACCGCCGTCGTCACCTGGGCGATGTTGCGCACCTGCCCCGTGAGGTTCCGGAACGCGGTGTTGACGGAATCCGTCAGGTCCTTCCACGTCCCCGCCGCACCCGGCACCTGCGCCTGGCCACCCAGCTCACCCTCGACACCGACCTCACGGGCCACACGGGTGACCTCGGCACCAAAACTCGACAGCTGGTCCACCATCGTGTTGACGGTGTTCTTCAGCTCCAGCATCTCGCCGGCCACGTCCACGGTGACCTTCTGCGACAGGTCACCGCTGGCCACCGCCGTCGTCACCGCGGCGATGTCACGCACCTGAGTGGTCAGGTTCCGGAAGACGGTGTTGACGGAATCCGTCAGGTCCTTCCAGATCCCCGCCGCGCCCGGCACGTTCGCCTGGCCGCCGAGCTGCCCCTCGCCGCCGGTCTCGTTGGCCACGCGCGTGACCTCGTCCGCGAAGATCCGCAGCGTCTCCGTCATCTGGTTGATCGTCTCGGCGAGCTGCGCGACCTCGCCGCGGGCCGGCACCGTCACCTTCTTCGACAGGTCGCCGTTGGCGACGGCGGTCGTCACGTGGGAGATCTCGCGCACCTGGGCGGTCAGGTTCCCGGCCATGGTGTTGACGGAGTCGGTGAGCTCCTTCCACACCCCGGCCACGCCCGGCACCTGCGCCTGCCCGCCCAGGGCGCCCTCGGTGCCGACCTCGCGGGCGACGCGCGTCACCTCGGACGAGAACGCGGAGAGCTGGTCCACCATCGTGTTGACGGTGTTCTTCAGCTCCAGCATCTCCCCGGCCACGTGAACCGTGACCTTCCGGGACAGATCACCCTTGGCCACCGCCGTCGTCACCAGCGCGATGTCCCGCACCTGCGCGGTGAGCCGGTACGCCATCGTATTGACGGAGTCCGTGAGGTCCTTCCACGAACCGGACATTCCGCGCACCCGGGCCTGGCCGCCCAGCTTGCCCTCGGTGCCGACCTCGCTGGCCACCCGTGTGACCTCGTCCGTGAACGTCGACAACTGGTCGACCAGGTTGTTCACGGTCCGCCCGACCTTCAGGAACTCACCGCGCAGCGGCTGCCCGGTGCCCTCCGCCGTCTGCGTCCGCAGTTCCATACGCGGCGACAGGTCACCGTCCGCCACCGCCGACAGCACCCGGCTGACCTCGGAGACCGGCCGTACGAGGTCGTCCACGAGCGCGTTCGAGTTGTCGATCGCGGTCGCCCAGGACCCTTCGCAGGCGCCCGTCTCCAGCCGCTCCGTGAGCTTTCCCTCACGCCCGACCATGCGCCGCACCCGGGCCAGCTCACCCGTGAGATGGAGATTGCGGTCGGCCACCTCGTTGAAGACCGCCGCGATCTCCGACATCACGCCGTCGCCGGACACGGTGAGCCGCTTGCGGAAGTTCCCCTCCCGCATGGACACGAGGGCGGCGAGCAGCCGATTCAGCGCGGCCGTGTCCACGGTCGTACTGCCACCCCGCGTTTTGCCCTGGTTACTCAGGGACTGTCCGCCTTTCGCGCGCGTCTTCGTGGCCCGCGTCGCTGCGCCAGACTCCACTGTGTCCCTCCCGCAGGGGTCGACCGTTACTGCTGTGCCCGGGTGCCACCGCTCGGCGGACCGGTTACTGCCGCGTTCTTCTGTGCTGCCGCGCGAGCCGAACCGGCTCGCGCGGACCGCTTCCAGGGCTGCTGCCCGCCGCACTCGGCTCGCATTCAACCTGCCCTGACCTTCATAGGAAGCTTGCCCAGTGTTTCACCCCGGCCGAACCCGGCCATAACAGTTCGGCAGCTTCGCACATCGTCCGCACACCCTCTGGGCGGAAACACTGAAGACCGGCATCCGCGCGGACGGCGAAGGTAAGTAACCTTGCATGCGGCTGTCCAGCCACGCCGGTGCGTCCGGTCTGGGCGGCGGTGGCACGGAGACGAACGGGCATCGGAGGGGCGGCCGGAATGACCACCGGACTGATCCCGGGGGAGCAGCCCCCGGATCCCGGGCCGACGGGTGGGCTGCCGCAGCAGCGGAGTGAGCCGGTCGGCCATGAGGCCGTGCCCGGGGAGAGAAGATCGAGGAGTTCTGTGATCACCGCGCGCGCGGCCGCCAGCTTCGAGCCCGTCGGACGGTCGGTGGCGAGCGCCCGGTCCTTCGTCCGGGACACGCTCCAGGGCTGGGGCCATGCCGACATCGTCGACGACGCCGTGGTGCTCACCAGCGAACTGGTGACCAATGCCGTGGTGCACGCCGGCACCACAGCCGATGTCGTCTGCCTGCGCAGCGACGACGGCGTACGGATCGAGGTGGCCGACCACTACCCGGAGCGCGAGGTTCCCCTTCAGGGCTCTCCCGCCCAGATGGGCAGCCTCGACCGCGAGGGCGGTCGGGGGCTCCAGCTGTGCGCGGCCCTGGCCGACCGCTGGGGCGTCGAGTACACGTCCACGTTGAAGAACGTCTGGTTTCACCTCCACCTCCCGCAGCGCCCGGTCGGCACCCGCGCGGCCGGCCCGTCCCTCCCGGCGGATCTGCTGCCCCTCGCCGACGCCCGGGTCCGCGTCGCCGTCGTGCAGATCGACCGTGCCGGCGCCGTCTCATCGTGGAACGAGGACGCCGAGGAACTCTTCGGCTATCCCGCCGATCAGGTCACGGGCAAGCCGCTGACCGACCTCGCCGCCTGGCCGCACACTCCCGGCACCAGCACCGGCATCGTGGAGGCGCTCCAACTCTCCCGCTGGGAGGGCAGCTACGGCATAAGGGGCGCCAACGGCCGTGTCACACCCGTCTACGCCTCCCACCTCCGCGTCCGGGACGCCGCCGGTGAGCCGTCCACGGTCTGCCTCCTCGTCCGGGAGCACGAACGCGCGGTTCTGCAGACGCCGTCGCGCGTACCGTCCTCCGACTCCGCCTCCTCCTCCGAGGGCCAGAACGCCGACCCCTTCGAGGTGTTCATCGGCTCCCCCGCCCCGGACGATCTCGACGGCCTCCTCCAGCGCACCGTGGAACGCGCCCGCGACATGCTCGACGCCGACGCCGCCTTCCTGCTCCTGGCGACCGACGACGAGACCGAGTTGGAGGTCCGCGCCTCCACCGGCCTGCCCTCCGCCCGCCAGCGCTTCGCGCGCGTCCCGGTCGAGGCCGGCCCCGGCCGCTACGGCTCCGCGCGCATGCCCGCCGTCCACGACGACCTCGCGGCGGTCCCCGGCGCGGTCCCGCTGCTGAACGGCACGGGCATGCGCTCGGTCGTCACCGTCCCCCTCAAGGTCGAGGGCCGCCTCACCGGCTCCCTCGGCGTCGCGGCCGAGTCCGCCGGCCGGTACTCCAACGAGGAGGCGCTGCGCCTCCAGTTCGCCGCCGACCGCATCGCCCTGGCCGTCGAGTCCGCCCGCCTGGGCGAGTTGGAACGGCTGCGCCGTGGTTCCCTCAGCTTCCTCGTCGAGGCGTCCGACCTGCTCGCCGGCACTCTCGACCGCGATCAGACGCTGGCCCTGATGGCGCAGATGACGGTCCCGACCCTGGCCACCTGGTGCGCCGTCTACACGATCGCGGACCAGGCGTCGGAGCCGTATCTCTCCTATGTCCTGCACGAGGACGAGGAGCTCATCGACGGCATCAAGTCCCTGCTGTCGAAGATCGCCCCGCCCGACCCGGTGCCCACCCCGGGCGCCCGGGTCTGGTCGGCGCCCGGTGAGGTGGCCCACCAGGCGGCGCTGCGCACCTCCATGCGGGACCTCGGCCTCAACGGCGGCCCCACGCGCCAGCTCAGCAGCGGCATCGGCCCGACCCTCGCCACGGCCTCCGCGGTCGGCGGCGAGACCGTGGTCCTCCCGTTGGTCGCCCGCAACCGCGTCATCGGCATGCTCACCCTGGGCAAGCCGACCGACGAGCACTTCCGCCAGGAGATCCTCGAACTCGCCGAGGATCTGTCCCGCAGGGCCGCTCTGGCCCTGGACAACGCCCGCCTGTACTCGGAGCGCACGGCCATCAGCCAGTCCCTCCAGCGCAGCCTGCTCCCTCCTGAGCTGCCCCTGATCGACGGCGTCGAGGTCGAGGTCATCTACCGCGCGGCCGGTGAGGGCAACGAGGTCGGCGGCGACTTCTACGACCTCTTCCCGATCAGCGACGGCGCATACGGCTTCGCCATCGGTGACGTCTGCGGTACGGGCCCGAACGCGGCGGCTGTCACGGGTCTGGCCCGGCACGCCCTTCGCCTGCTGGCCCGCGAGGGGCTCAGCGGTCCGGCGGTCCTGGAGCGCCTCAACTCGGCCATCCTCGACGAGGGCGCCCGCAGCCGCTTCCTCACCCTGCTGTACGGCGAGATGCGCCCGCAGGAGGATGGCGGCGCGGAGCTGAAGGTGGTCTGCGCCGGCCACCCTCTTCCACTCCGCCTGCGCCAGGACGGCACGGTCGAACCGGCAGCGGAGCCTCAGCCTCTCCTCGGCGTCATCGAGGACCTGGAGCTGTACGAGCAGACGGTCACCCTCGACCCGGGCGACGTCCTGCTCTGTGTCACGGACGGCGTCACCGAGCGCCGTGAGGGGGCGCGCATGCTGGGCGACGACGGCCTCGCCGACGTCCTCACCACGTGCACGGGCCTGACGGCCGGCGCGGTGGCGGCCCGCATCATGCGCGCGGTCGAGCGCTTCGCGTCGGACGCCCCGTCCGACGACATGGCGATTCTCGCGATGCGTGTCCCGGAGCCGCACACGGACTAGCGCTCCGGATCCGGGACCGGATCCGGGCATGCGAAAGGCCCCGCCCGATGGGGCGGGGCCTTTGCGGTGGAGCCCCCAAACGGAATCGAACCGTTGACCTTCTCCTTACCATGGAGACGCTCTGCCGACTGAGCTATAGGGGCCTGTTGCTTTCCGGGGTTTTCCCTGCGGCAACGGAATAGATCATACCCTGAACGGGCGGGTGCTCCCAACCAGGGATTTCAGTAGGCGGCCTGGAGAAGACCGCCGAGGGCGTTGCAGGCGGACACGATCCGCTGCATGTCCCGCTTGGTCAACGAGGCGTCGACCGGCAGCGCGAGCGTCTCGTTCGCGGCCCGCTCCGTTTCCGGCAGCGACACGCACCGCCGGAAGCCGGGCATCCGGTGCACCGGCGTCTTGACGGGCACCCGGCACTCGACTCCCTTGCCCCGGACGGCCCGGGCGAACGCGTCACGGTCGGGCCGCCCGTTGCCCGGCACCCGCACCACGTACTGCTGGTAGGTGTGCCCGTCAGCCCAATCCGGGATACCCACGCCCCTCAACTTCCCGTCGAGGTAGGCGGCCCGCTGCCTGCGCTGTGCCGTCTCCTCGTAGGACACTTCGGAGTCGCTGTGCTCCAGCACGAGCAGCCCGTGCCGCTGTCCGACGCTGTGCAGCGTCGTCATGTCCGCCGGCCTTCCGAACCGGTGTACGGCGACCACGGCCGCGCTCCGGGGTGTCAGCGCGGCCTCCACCGCGGTGGCGTCCAGGCAGTACGTCTCCGGGTCTATGTCCGCGAAGACCGGCAAGGCGCCGATCAGAGCGACGGCTTCGGCGACTTCCGCGTTGCCGAAGGCAGGTACGACGACCTCGTCGCCGACTCCGACGCCGGCGGCCCTGAGCATTGCTGCAGTACCCATACGAGTGATGGTCGTAGCGCAACGTGAACTTGAAGTGACGGACGACAAAAAAGGGCTGGACCCAGAAACGAAAGTTCTGGGTCCAGCCCTTTGAATGATTGTTCGGCGGCGTCCTACTCTCCCACAGGGTCCCCCCTGCAGTACCATCGGCGCTGTAAGGCTTAGCTTCC